>DATHHQ010000156.1:0-9278 GCA_035490095.1 Bradyrhizobium sp. | reverse complement strand
CCGCGTAGATTGCCGAATTCGTCCTTCAGCGGCCGTGCGTTCGCGACGATGTATGCCGGAACGCACGGAGATTCCGGCACAGCGATGAATTCCTGATCTTCAACGCTTTCGCCGGCCAGTGCCCGCACCAGCGCTAATTTGGAAGCCGGCATGGGCGTCACGCCGTCGGGATAGAAGTAGTTGAGCTTTCTTGTCATGCCGGCGCCGGGAACGATCTCGAGCAGTCGTTTGGCGGCGGCATTGGCGACCACGATCTGCCCGCGTTCGTCGGTTACCAGCACCGAATCGCTGATACTTTCGATGGTGTTCTCCAGCAGCGCTTGCTTCGCTCGGATTTGCGTTGCCATCTCGGCGAACGTCGCGGAAAGAACACTGATCTCCCGGCCGCCGTTTGAAGGCATGGCCATCAATTCGCCGCGCGATAAACCTTCAGCCGCACGGGTTATTTGCACCAACGGTTTGGACAACGACCTTGCAATCGCCACTGCGAGGAAAATCGCGAGCAGAACGGCAATCGCGCCTCCTGTCAGCGCCGAACTGTTGACGGCTGCCAGACCAACATTGAGGTTTGAATAGGTGGCGGCCACCAGAATCGTCAGTCCAGCCCCGCCCGTGAGGCGCACCGCCGCCCAACCCAGCCCGAATCGTGCGCCGGTCCGATCTGTCCAGATCCCGCTATCATTTGCGGCTGCGCCCGTTAACGCCTCACCGAATCCCGGAAAATCGCTTTGTATGCGCACCGGAACCCCGGTCTCAAACGCGAATTCTCGACTTCGGTCTGGATGCAGCAGGTAGTCACCGGCAGCGTTGGTGACAAAGACCTGGTTCTCTTCACCTGCCTCGGCACGGATGCGATCGAATTTCGGTCCTAAATCGAAATCGACCGCGCTGATCCCCCATACTTGTCCGGAAGGTGTCAACAGAGTTATCGCGACATGCAGCGTCGGCGCTGCAGGACTGTCGCGACCGCCAACTTTTTCAAGTGCAATGGGCGATACGTAAACGTCGGACTTTGACTGGCCGATCGTGTGCCTGAAATAGTCGCGCTCGCCGGCCTGAACGAGCTCGGCTTCGGGAACGATGCGGGGGGTGCCGCCCGGCCCCCTGCGGTCGACGCGCAGCAGTTCGCGCCCCCCATCAGCGACGCCGATGATGCCCAACTGGGCATAGTCCGGCTTCGCCACCAGCGCGGCCAAAAACCGCGCAGCAATGCTGTCTCTCAATGGCTTATCCGACACTGGCTCGAACGGGTTTGCTGCCCGCGCCACACCCATCTGCATTACTACGGGCGCACCTTGAACGACCATGACATCCTGGCGCGCAACGTTCAGCGCCGTCTCCAGTTTGGTCGCGCACAACATTGCCTTGGTGGCAAGCCGATCAAGCGCTCGCGGAATCCCCGCCTCGGTAACGGAGTGATATGTGAAGAGACTTAGTACGACCGTCGTCACCACGACCAGCGACACCATCGCGAGCGCCAGCCGAGTCGACAGCGAGGTGCTGCTAACCGCCTGCTCCGCCTTGCCCTCGATATTTTGCGCCTGGCGGTCGAACAACAAAGGCATTCGAATGGAAATCTTCATGACGAGATTGAATGTTCATCTGCGCGCAATCGGCGGCGAGTCACCATAGCTTAATACCTTATCGGGCCCGGCAAATTGCGGCGGTTGACGTCTCCGCTCATAAGAATCGTGTGCAAAAACATCCGAGAAGTGCCTTGAGCATCTGTCGGACTGAAGCCAAGCGTGTGGATGGCTAAGAACGGTACTGACGTACCGATAGCGCCTCGCCGAACGCCTGGAACAAGGCGCGGTTGATGGGATTGTGTTGCGGATCGTATTCCGCATGCCATTGCACGCCCAGTGCAAAGCCGGATGCGTCGGCAATGCGGATCGCCTCGATCGTGCCGTCTTCCGCCACGCCCTCGACGACGACCCGCCCGCCCGGTTCCAGGATGCCCTGACCGTGAAGCGAATTGACGCGGATGGTCTCGCAACCGAACAGCCGTGCGAACGCGCCGCCGGGAACCAGGCTGACGTCATGCCGGTCGGCGAAAACGACATCCGGGTCCGGATGGATTTCGCCGGTCTCCAGCCTCGGCATCCGGTGGTTCATGCGCCCCGGCAACTCCCGGATCTCCGGATGCAATGAGCCGCCAAAGGCGACGTTCATCTCCTGCAGGCCGCGGCAGATACCGAACAGCGGTATGCCGCGGTCGACGCATGCTTCCGATAACGCCAGCGCCAGATCGTCACGATGAAGATCGTAGGGTTCGTGGCGGGGATCCGGCTCGGTGCGAAAGCGTGTCGGGTGAACATTGGCGCGGGCGCCGGTCAGCACCACGCCGTCGACCGCATCCAGCAATGCGCCGATGTCCGTGATGTCAGGCGACCCGGCGAACATCAGCGGCAGTGCACCCGACACTTCGGCAACCGCGCGAAGATTTCGCTCACCGACCAACTGCGTCGCAAATCGATCTTCGATGCGATAGGCGTTCCCAATCACACCGACCACCGGCCTCCTCATCGCCTGCTATCCAATCTCACGCCGCAAATATCGGGCGGATCATGCCTCGCCGCCGACGCCGGATCAACACGTTGCACGCCAGGCATGGGTCTGCAAAGGTCGAATGCAGCGAGAGAGACGACCCGCTCACGCGGGAAACCCCGCCAGTTTGGCGTCGAGATACGCACCGAGTACGGTCTTCAGCTCCTCGAGGAGCTTGCCGCGCTCTCCCGGCTTGCTGCGATCGAGGCTGGAGATCATCGCGCCCGTGATATCCGACCACGCCGCAAGCATCCGGCCGCGGTCGTCCTTCGGCAGCCGTGGAAACGCTTCGGCAAAGACGCGATCGAGGTGACGGGTGAGCGTACGGCGAAGGTCCCGCGCCAGGCCGTCGAATCGCGCGTGCGACTGGCTGCCGGAGAACACGCACACGAACGCCGACGCCTCCGCCTGAATGCCGGCGATGCCATCGACCAGCCTCGCTATGAACGCCCGGCGGTCGCGCATGGCGCTGGCCGCGTCGAGCTGCTCGCCCACCAGCTTGAGGATCCGCTCCTGAAACTGCTCGACCAGCGCCGCGACGATATCATCCTTGCCCTCGAAGAATTGATAGATCGAGCCTACCGGCACTTCAGCGCGTTCCGCGATCAGGTTGGTCGAGAGGCCGTCGTAGCCGACCTCGCCCAGTAACGCCCCGGCCGCCTTGAGAATATCAGCCACACGGGCCCGGCTGCGCGCCTGCGTGGGCATCCTGCGCGGGCTGGTCCGCTTGTCTGTCGCCGGCTTTGCCATCACGCCTCCGTGTGCCCGTTGACAATATGAATAATTGCTCATATTGTCAACATCGTGAATATATACTCATATTCATGATTCTACTGCGAGCGTCGTGGCATATCCGGAGGGTCTTGCAATGGGTGTTCTCCACAGCCTTGGATTGCGACGACCTGGAGCTCCCCAGTGCTCCGCCGATGGCCGCTTCCAAATAGCCGGCGTCACGGTGGTCAACCCGATGCACGACCGGCGCGCGCACTTGACGATTGAGATCGCCGGCGGCTCGATTGCGGGAATTTCCGACACGCAGGCCGCGCCACCATCCGAGTTTGCCGGATATTTTGCGCTGCCCGGACTTGTCGACATGCATGTCCATTTGCCGCCGGATAACGCCTTGAAGCTGACCCAAGGCGCAGCGCTGCTCTACATGCTGCACGGCGTAACCAGCGTTCGCGAAGCCGGCGACCTCGATGGAACGGCCGTCGCCACGGCGCGAAGATTGAGCAACGAGGGAGTGCATCCGGTCCCGCGGGTGTTCTCCTGCGGTCCCTTTGTCGGCGCCGGCAACGCAACTTTCACAAACACGATTCTGCTCGAGGACGCGAGCCAGGCGGCGGCCGATGCCGCCGCACGCCGGGTCCAGGCGGCCGGCGCGAGCTTCATGAAATTCTACGAAGGCTTGACCGTGCCGATGATCCGCGCGTTGGAGCGGTCCTGCGCCAAGCACGGGCTCAAGATGATGGGCCATGTCCCCGCCGGGATAACTTACGAAGACGCGCGCATTGCCGAGGTGCAGCATTTCTTCGGCGTACCGGAGCCGCAGACCTTGGAACGCGACACGCTGGTTAATCGCTCCTGCGACTGGCACGCGGTCGACGAGCGGCGGATGGACGCCATCGTCGACACAACGTTGAAATATGGTATCGCCAACACTCCGACCATCGTCACCAATCAACGGATGCTTTGCTATCGGGATTTCGACGCGGCGCGCCGACAACCGGATATGCTGAAGGTCCCCCCGTTCTATCCCGAGGTGATCTGGCATCCCGAGCATGGCCGCACGAGTAACCGCATGCAGCGTGACTATCTGGAGCGTCAGGTGGTTCCGGCGATCGCAAAAAAGCAGCAACTGACAAAAAAACTGTTCGATGCCGGCGCGCAACTGTTTCTGGGAACCGATGTCGCGCAACCCTTCGTCATTCCCGGCGCCAGTCTGCTTGAGGAAATGGCGCTGTTTGTCGATGCCGGGATCGGCGTCGAGCAAGTCTGGAAGCTCGCGACGCGCGATGCGGGCGACCGGCTCGGTATGGGCGGGCTGGGACGGGTCGAAACCGATGCGCCGGCCGATATTCT
This sequence comes from Bradyrhizobium sp., assembly GCA_035490095.1. GTDB lineage: Bacteria > Pseudomonadota > Alphaproteobacteria > Rhizobiales > Xanthobacteraceae > Bradyrhizobium. Next base: position 4,649 of record DATHHQ010000156.1, on the reverse strand, counting down.
ATTGTTTCGGCGCGATCCGACCGAAGCCATCGGCAACATTTCGAGCCTTGAAGCCGTGGTCGCGGCGGGCAAACTATACCGCATCGCCGATCTTAATCGCGCGCTTCAATCGAACCAGGCGTATTTCACCTCGCCGCTGATCAGGCCGCTCGCGCGTCGCGGAGCCGAGCGCGCGCTGGCGCGGGCACTCGGGCGGAGTCGGAGCTAATTTCGCGATCATTGCTTGCGCGTGAAGGCCTCTTTCGGATCGATCGCTTCGCCAGTCGGCAATCCCGCCGCCCGAAGGGCCCTCCCCGCCGGATTATCCGCACCTTTCCACCACGGCAATTTTGCCTCGATCCCACGTGTCACCGGCTCGCCGAGCGGACCGCCGAAATCGAGCGGCCACAAACCGTTCGGCACCACCTCGGCTGAGATCGAGCCGACACGAAAGCCCTTGCCTAACGCCCCTTCCGCTGCATCCGGCAGCACCACACGTGCGGTCCCGGGATCGCCTGGATCGAAAAATGTAACGAGAACCGGCACCAGCGCGCCTTTCACAGGCACGACGCCGGTCGTCCGGCTCATCTCGTTGAACGAGACCTTGCGGCCGGCCGCGTTGTAGGCGCGCAGCGCCAGATAATTCATTCCGTCGAGATCGACCGAGTTGTTATCGATATGCGCCAGTAGCGCCAGAAGATTTTTCCCACCACCGAGGTCAACGAACACGGCATCGCCCCTGGTGAGGGTATGTCCGCCACGGCTATAACTTCTGTCGGGATGAACGGCCATGACGCCGGAGGCCGATTTGATGCCTTGGGGCGTTTCCACCTCAACCGTCAGCCGATATTTGTGACCGGGCCGATTGATGCGAATCTGATCGCCGATCACCAGGGCTGCCAGCAATGCGAGCGGCCCGACCCATTTGAAATTCATGCTTTCAGCCTCTCGCCACGCCGCGATCCCATTCCATTCATCGCTTTGCACAACCAACATGCCAGCGTCAAACCGGCACGCCTTCTGCGCTTGATCCCGGACGCGTTTGGCTAAAGAGTGCGGTCGGATATGGCTGGAAAAGGAATCAACGTGGCAGTCTCGGCTAAGGATCGTCTTGCGGCCCGCAACGACCTGGCATGGGCGATATCGGTTGGCGGCATCGGTGTCATCGGATTTGCTGCTTTGCTTCTTTTCACCTGGCATTTCGCCGCGACGCTGTTTCTGATCTTTGCCGGAATGCTGCTCGGTGTCGCGCTCAACGCCATGACCAACATGCTCGGCCGTGTTGTCAGCCTGGCTCATTCCCTGCGGCTGACAATTGTCTGCCTGGTGCTCGCCGGCCTCTTGTCGGGCGTCGTCTTCCTCGGCGGCGCCACCATCGCGCAACAGGCCACGGCGCTGAGCGGCACGATCAAGTCGCAACTGGTCGGCGTCAAAGCCTTCCTTGAGAGAAACGGCATCGATACCAGCTATTTCGAGCTCGGCAATCCGGCCGCTCCGCCCACGGATTCATCGACACCGGCAATATCAGCCGCACCGACGACACATAACCTTCCCAGCGCCGGCACGATCGCTTCAAGCGGCGGCGCGATCGTGAGCCAGACCTTGAAATTGCTTCTGGGTACGGTGAGCGCGGTCGGAAACTTCTTTATTGTATTGTTTCTCGGGTTGACGTTCGCAGCCCAACCGGGCGTCTACCGAAAGGGGCTGTTGTTCATGGCGCCAGCTCGGCACCGCGCACCAGCGACCGTGATTGTCGACCGCATCGGCGAAACGCTGGAGCGCTGGCTGATTGCGCAAATCATCACCATGTTCGCGATTTTTCTCGTAACCTGGATTGGCCTCGCGATCATCGGCATCCAGAGTTCCTTCATTCTGGGCATCCAGGCCGGCCTGCTTGGCTTCATTCCGACGGTCGGTGCGCTGATCGGCGGGTTGATCGTGGTGCTCGCAAGTCTTGCGTCCGGGTGGGTCGCCGCGGCCAGCGCTTTCGTGCTTTTCCTTGGCGTTCACGCGCTGGAAAGCTACATTCTCACGCCAATCCTCCAGCGACATGCGCTCGACATTCCCCCAGCCACGTTATTCGCGTTCCAGATCCTGCTGGGCGTCGTGTTCGGCATCTGGGGCTTGGCGCTGGCCCTGCCGCTGATGGCGATCGTGAAAGTCATGATCGATTATTTCAAGGCCGATGAAATCGCAGCCGATGCGGTGGCGGCCTGAGACCGCCCACCGCTCGTCCTTCAACCCGCCGAGGTCAGCACCGTCTCGGTATGTTCGACCTCGGGCGGCGACGCGAAATACTGCCCGACCAGCCCGCGCCATGCCGTAAAATCTTCCGATCCCCTGAAATCGACGGTGTGATTTTCCAGCGTGTCCCACTTGGCCATCAGCCGGTAGCGTGACGGCTTCTCGACCGACTTGTGCAACTCAAAGCCCTTGCCGCCCTTGGCGCGCAGGAATAACGGGCGCGCCTTGGCGACCGCGGCTTCGAAGTCTTTCTCGGTACCCGGCTTGACGTCGATTTGCGCGATTTCAGTGATCATGGGTTGCGGCCTCTGGTTGAGAATTCCCAAGTCTCTTAGAATTCCCATGTCTCTAACCCAGACAGTCGCCAAGAAAAAGGCGCCTCGCGGCGCCCGGCGTCCCCTGCTCCAATCGCAATTCAGTTCAAGAGCAGCACTGCGCCGGCAACCATCAACGCGCAGCCCGCGAACACGAGCAGCGGCCATCGGCTACGCGGTGGGGCGTAGCGACCCTGCGCGCGACGTTCGGTGATCAGCGCGGTCTCATATTCGTCCGACGTCGAGAACATGCAGGCAAACCCGCCGCGCGCCGACACGGCTGCGGCTTCGAGCGAGTTCAGGGCGGCGTGAGGGCTTTGGTTGGGGGTCGTGTCCATCGTCACGATGATATCGACCGAGTGGTAAACGGCAGGTTACCGCCGCGGGCCGCGGCTGGAGTCTGATCCTGTTTCGCTGGATCAAACGCGTCGCATTTTTTTCGCTGCAGCGCGATCTTGGCCGAAAACCGGCATCCATCCACGGGTCCGGCCCGGGCACACGCTTCTATGTGGGACTGATAACGCCCGGTGGCTGTCGCTGGTGACCCGGGAGGCCCGCGGTCTTTCGCCGCCATTTTTCCAGCGACAGCGGCAGCTCCTCGGCCGCCTCGACGCGATTGCGGCCATTGCGCTTGGCCTGATAAAGCGCGCTATCGGCGGCCGCGAGCAACACCTCAAGCTCCGTGCCGGCCGGCCCGCCCGCCACACCGATGCTGACGGTGGTATCGACCGGCCCATCCTCGACCACGATCCCGGAATCCGCAAATGCCTCGCGTACGCGCTCGGCTGCGATCACCCCTTCCTCCAGCGGACAAGGCAGCAATGCCGCGAACTCCTCGCCGCCTACCCGCCCGGAAAGGTCGGTGATCCGCAACGTGCTGAGCACCACGGTGGCGAATAGTTTGAGAATCTCGTCGCCCGCGGAATGGCCAAAACGGTCGTTGATCGACTTGAAATGGTCGAGGTCGAAGATCAGCACCGTTACCGGACGGCCGGCGTTCGCTTCACGCTCGATTACCCGCGACGTCGCCTCCGCAAAACCACGGCGATTGAACATGCCCGTCAGCGGGTCCGTCGACGCCGCCGTCTTGTGCGCGGTTACCACGCGCTCCGACACCAGCATGAAGATGACGAACACGGTGGCAACCGCATAAAGCACGAGCTCGATGGAGAACACCGTCACCCAGATGCTGCCGGCGAAAGCATCGTCGTGCGGCCGCAGCAGGCCGCCAAGCAGGATCGGCAGCATCAGGACGAAACCGTGCAGCACCGGCACCACGATCGCCGGCCAGCGCCTCTGCAGCGTCTTGCGACGTTCGGACCACAATTGCGAAGCCGTCAGCGTCGCATAAATGGCAACGATGGCGGCGCCGATCATGAAGCGTATCGCCGACGCCTCCGGCTTCAGCGTCATGACGGCAGCCACCCAGACCATGGCTCCGAGAAGCAGCCCCGGCAGATTGGGTTTGCGGCCGTGGAACACGCGCGCGGCATTCCAGACCATGCCGCAGGCCGCGAACCCGACGGCATTCAGCGCCAGCGAAAGCATCGCACCAAGCATGTCGCCGGCGAGCGTCGAGAGCGCGACCGACACGGCGCCGAGCAGATAGGCGGTTCCCCACCATCTCAACGCGGGGAAATTCTCCTGGGTGCCGAAAAACAACAGCATGGCCCCCAGCGTCGCCGCAACCATCGTTGCAACGAGATAAAGCGTCGAGGTATCGAGCGACATGGACCACCGATTGTGATGCAGCGAAGTGGCGCGGCTGAAAATGCAGCGCACGCCTTGGTCGGTGTAAATCTACGTTGACCGTGTTTGAAATCTGTTTGCGCAGTTGCGCAAGTTTTCCGGAAAAACTGCGTCAACTGGTCGGAAAATGCCCAACAAAAAGGGCGCCGGAGGGCGCCCTTTTCGCAGTTCCTGATCCGTAATATTCGCTGAAAATTTTAACGCTTCGAGAACTGGAACGACTTGCGCGCCTTGGCGCGGCCGTACTTCTTGCGCTCGACCACGCGCGAGTCACGCGTGAGAAAGCCGCCCTTTTTCAGAATGCCGCGCAGATCCGGTTCGAAATAGGTCAGCGCCTTCGAGATGCCGTGACGCACGGCGCCT
>DATHHQ010000155.1:0-5500 GCA_035490095.1 Bradyrhizobium sp. | reverse complement strand
ATGTTCCAGATCTACAGTTTTTGCCGCCAGGTCGATGACATCGCCGATTCCGATGGCCCGCGGCCCGAACGGCTGGCCGCGCTGCAACAATGGCGTGACGATATCGACGCGCTGTATCAGGGCCATCCGCCGGCGCGATTGGGCGACTATGCCGCGTCGGTTCGAACATTTGACCTTAAGCGCGAGGATTTCCTGGCTATCGTCGACGGCATGGAGACGGATGTGCCGCAGGACATCCGGGCGCCGGACCTTGCGACGCTCGACCTGTATTGCGACCGCGTCGCCAGTGCGGTCGGGCGCCTGTCGGTGCGGGTGTTCGGTTTGCCGCAAGACGACGGTATCCTGCTCGCGCATCATCTTGGCCGCGCGTTGCAATTGACCAATATCCTGCGCGACGTCGATGAAGACGCCGGCATCGGCCGGCTGTATCTGCCGCGCGAGGGCCTGCTGCACGCCGGAATCACCGGCACCGATCCGCTTGTGGTGATCTCCGATCCGGCGCTGCCCAAGGTGTGCGCGCCGCTGGTCGAGCGGGCGCGGACGCATTTCGAGAAGGCCGACCAGATCATGGGCCGAAATCCGCGGCGCGTGGTGCGCGCGCCAAAGATCATGTCGAAATATTATCGTGCGATCCTGGAACTTCTGGTCGTCAGGGGATTCGCTTCGCCGCGGATGCCGGTTCGCCTCAACAAGATGGCCCGCATCGCCATTCTAGTCCGGTACGCGTTCATCTGATGCAGAAAACCGTCCATATCATTGGCGCTGGAATTTCAGGCCTCTCGGCAGCCGTTCGGCTGGCGAATGCGAATTTCAAGGTGCATGTCCACGAAGCCACGCAACAGGCCGGCGGCCGCTGCCGGTCCTATTTCGATGCGGCGACCAACCTGACCATCGATAACGGCAATCATCTGCTGCTCTCGGGCAACCGTCATGCGGTCGCCTATGCGAGATCGATCGGCACCGAGGCGGGGCTGGTCGGGCCGAAGCGCGCGCAATTTCCGTTCGTCGATCTCACCACGGGGCAGCGCTGGCAGCTCGACCTCGGAGACAGCCGGCTGCCGCTATGGCTGTTCGACGAGGCGCGGCGGGTCCCCGATACCGGCGTACTGGATTATCTCGCATTGGCACCTCTGATCTGGGCCGCGCAAAGCAAACTGGTCGGTGATGCGATCCCGTGCAAGGGCACGCTTTACCAGCGGTTGGTGCAGCCGCTGCTGCTGGCGGCGCTGAACGTCGATCCGCCGGAGGGGTCCGCAGGACTTGCCGGCGCAGTGGTGCGGGAGACGCTGTTGGCGGGCGGCCAGGCCTGCCGGCCGCTGATCGCGCGCGAGGGCTTGAGCGCGGTGCTGGTCGAACCCGCGATCAAATTGCTGCAGGACAAGGGCGCCAGCATCCAATTCGGGCATGAGCTGCGCGAGTTCGCGATGTCGGCAAACCGCGTTGGCGGATTGAAGTTTGGCGACGACACCGTCGCCGTCGGGCCGGACGATGCCGTGGTGATGGCGGTGCCGCCGCGCCCTGCTGCGTCGCTGCTGCCGGGCCTGAAAACGCCGTCCAAATTCCGGGCGATCGTGAATGCGCATTTTCGCTTCGATCCGCCAAAGGACATGCCGCCGATTCTAGGGGTCGTCGGCGGGCTGGTGGAGTGGCTGTTCGCGTTCCCGCAGCGCCTGTCGATCACCATCAGCAATGCCGACCGGCTGGTGGATATGCCGCGTGAGGAACTCGCGCAGGCGATTTGGCGGGATATCTGCAAAGCCGGGGGCGTGCAGGGCGAATTGCCGCCCTGGCAGATCGTGCGCGAGCGCCGCGCCACATTCGAGGCCACGCCGGAGCAGAACGCGCTGCGGCCGGGCGCGATCACGGGCTGGAAGAATCTGTTTCTCGCCGGCGACTGGACTGATACCGGGTTGCCGGCAACCATCGAAGGATCGGTGCGGTCGGGAAACCGCGCTGCCGATCTGGTGCTGGCGATGCGGCGGGCGTGATCCAAGTCACAGTCGGTTTCGCTAGAACCGGGCAGGTCATTTCAGTTCATTTTAGGGGATGTCGAGCCAAATGCATTCCGTCAGCAAGTTAACGGGAATTGAGAACGAAGCCTCCCTGGAGGCGAGCATCGCGTCGGCGACGAGCGCGTTGCTCGAATACCGGCGGCCGGATGGACACTGGGTGTTCGAACTGGAAGCCGATTCCACCATCCCGGCCGAATATGTGTTGCTTCGCCACTACTTGGGCGAGCCAGTTGACGCGCCGCTGCAGGCCAAGATCGCCAATTACCTGCGCCGGGTTCAGGGCGCCCATGGCGGCTGGCCACTGGTGCACGACGGCGATTTCGACATGAGCGCCAGCGTCAAGGCCTATTTCGCGCTGAAGATGATCGGCGATTCGGCGGATGCGCCGCATATGGCCCGGGCGCGCGAGGCGATCCGGTCGCGCGGTGGCGGCATCCACAGCAACGTCTTTACCCGGTTCATGCTGGCGATGTTCGGGGTGCTGACATGGCGGAGCGTGCCGGTGCTGCCGGTCGAGATCATGCTGCTGCCGATGTGGTCGCCGTTCCATCTCAACAAGATTTCGTACTGGGCGCGGACCACGATCGTGCCGCTGATGGTTCTGGCGGCGCTAAAACCGCGGGCGAAAAATGTCAGCGGCATCGGCATCGACGAGTTGTTCCTGCAGGAGCCGCATTCGATCGGCATGACCGCCAAGGCGCCGCATCAGAGCTGGGGCTGGTTTCTGCTGTTCCGCGGACTGGACAGCGTGTTGCGGGTGATCGAGCCCTTGTTTCCGAAGAAGCTGCGTGCCCGCGCGATCGATAGCGCGATCGCGTTCATCGAAGAGCGGCTGAACGGCGAAGACGGATTGGGCGCGATCTATCCGCCGATGGCCAACACCGTGATGATGTATGAGGTACTCGGCAAGCCTGCCGATTACCCGCCGCGCGCCGTCACACGACGGGGCCTCGACAGGCTGCTGGTGATCGGCGAGCACGAAGCCTATTGCCAGCCCTGCGTCTCGCCGGTGTGGGACACGACGCTGGCCTGCCATGCCTTGATCGAGGCAGGTGGCGAGGCGGCGTTAGCCGCCGCCAAGCAAGGCCTGGACTGGCTGCTGCCGAAACAGGTGCTGGATATCAAGGGCGACTGGGCCGTGAAGCGGCCGGAGGTTCGCCCCGGCGGTTGGGCCTTTCAGTACAACAATGACTATTACCCTGACCTCGACGACACCGCCGTGGTGGTGATGGCCATGGATCGCACCCGGCGCGCCAGCCAAGGCCAGGAATACGATGTTGCGATCGCCCGCGGCCGCGAATGGATCGAGGGCATGCAGAGCCGCGATGGCGGCTGGGCCGCCTTCGACGTCAACAATCTCGAATATTACCTCAACAACATTCCGTTCTCCGATCACGGCGCGATGCTCGACCCGCCGACCGAAGACGTCACCGCCCGCTGCTGCTCGATGCTGGCTCAGCTCGGTGCGGCCGCCCAAAACAGCGAGGCGCTTGCGGCCGGGGTCGCATATCTGCGCCGGACCCAGCTTGCGGAGGGGTCGTGGTACGGCCGCTGGGGGCTGAACCACATCTACGGCACCTGGTCGGTGCTGTGCGCGCTCAACGCCGCAGGGGTGGACCACCAGGACCCCGCGGTCCGCAAGGCGGTCAACTGGCTGCTGTCGATCCAGAACGCGGACGGCGGCTGGGGTGAGGATGCCACCAGTTACCGACTCGACTACAAGGGATTTGAGGGCGCTCCCACCACCGCCTCGCAAACGGCATGGGCCTTGCTTGGCCTGATGGCGGCGGGCGAGGTTGGGCATCCGGCGGTCGCACGAGGCGTGGAGTACCTAAAAGGCACACAGACCGAAAAAGGGTTGTGGGACGAGCAGCGGTACACGGCAACAGGCTTTCCGAGGGTGTTTTATCTGCGCTATCATGGTTATCCGAAGTTCTTTCCGCTCTGGGCGTTGGCGCGGTATCGAAATCTCAGGAACACCAACAGCAGGGTGGTAGGGGTCGGGATGTGAAGTTGGGGGCGGGGCGAGACACGTTCGCGGGCAATCGAATTGATCCGCGGCCGGTCCTTATTGTGACTGGTCTGGTGCAGGAGGCCCGCATAGCGGCCGGGCCCGGCATGATCGTCATCTGCAGCTCCAGCGATCCGCAGCAATTGCGCGCGCTGCTCGCGACGCTGGATTCATCGACATTCAGGGGCGTTATCTCTTTCGGCGTCGCCGGCGGGCTCGATCCGTCGCTGAAGTCCGGCGACGTGGTGGTGGCGACCGAGGTCTTTGCCGGCGATACCCGCTTTCTGGCCGGTCTTGCGCTCAACGAGGAAATGATCGCCAGCGCCGCCCTGCGACGCCGGCGTGTGGTCCGGGGCGTTCTGGCGGGGGTGGAACAGGTGATCGCGGCGACGGCCTGCAAAGCGGCACTACGCTCCGAGACGGGGGCTGCAGCCGTCGACATGGAGAGCCACATCGCAGCCGCCTATGCGGCCGAGGCGGGCCTTCCGTTCGCGGCGCTGCGCGTCATCAGCGATCCGGCCAGCCGTGCGTTGCCGGCCCTGGCGATGAGCGCGATCAAGCCGAACGGCGACATCGATCTGCGCAAGGTTCTGCGCGGCGTCGCGCGCAACCCGACGACGCTGCGCGCGCTGGTCTCGACCGGGATCGATTTCAATCGCGCGCTGCGTAGCCTACGCGGCTGTCGAGGCTTTCTGCTGGGCGGCGAGGGCCTCGTCGCGGCGGATATCTGACAGGCGCTTCTGCACCTCCGCCGAGAAGATGTACTGCGCCGGGCGCTGGTTATCGAGATTGATCTCGGGCGCCATCGGACCCGTGGTCCGCACGCCGCGCAGCGCCACCCACATCGCCTTCAACGGGTTGCTCAGGGCTGCGTTGGCCGCGGTCGGCTCGTAGCCGCAATGCGCCATGCAGTCGGCGCACTTCTCGTACTTGCCGGTGCCGTAGGTCTCCCAGTCCGTCGTTTCCATCAATTCCTTGAAGGTCTTGGTGTAGCCCTCGCCGAGCAGATAGCAGGGCTTCTGCCAGCCGAAAATGTTGCGTGCCGGCATGCCCCATGGGGTGCATTCGTAGTCCTGATTGCCGGCCAGGAAGTCCAGGAACAGGCCGGAATGCATGAAGTTCCACTTCTTGCCCTTGCCGAGCGCGAACACGTCGCGGAACAGCTTCTTGGTCTTGGTGCGGTTGAGGAAGTGCTCCTGGTCCGGCGCGCGCTCATAGGCGTAGCCCGGCGACATCGAAACGCCGACGCCGAGTTCCGTCGTGAAGTCGAGGAACTTGGCGATATCCTCCGCCGCGTGTCCGTCGAAGATCGTGGCATTGACGTTGACCGTGAAGCCCTTGGCCTTGGCGGCCTTGATCGCGGAGACCGCGCGATCGAACACGCCCTTCTGCGACACGGCCTGGTCGTGATGGTCCTTCAGGCCGTCGAGATGGATCGAGAAAAACAGATAGGCCGACGGCTCGAACAGATCGAGCT
>DATHHQ010000154.1:0-2365 GCA_035490095.1 Bradyrhizobium sp. | reverse complement strand
CTGCGCCATCGAGATCGAGGAGGGCGGGCTCGTGCTCACCACCCTGCGCACGGCGGAGGAGGTCCGCGGCGTCAACGAGGTCGTGCTGCCCGACTTGCCGAAGCCCGAGCCCAGGATGCTGCAGATCGCGGAGAAGATCGTCGAGCAGCAGTCCGGAAACTTCGATCCCAGTGAGTTTCGCGACCGCTACGAGGACGCCTTGCGTTCCCTGATCGAGGAGAAGCGCAAGGGTAAGCCGGTCAAGCCGGCGAACGACGACACTAAGGTCGTCGACCTCATGGCCGCCCTCAAGAAGAGCCTCGAAACCGGCGGAAGCGACAGGCGCGAGCGCGCCGAGCGGTTCGTGGCCGCCAAGGCCACGCCCAAGAAGGCCGGCGGCCGGACGCGGGCGGCGTGACATGGCCGAGCTTTTTCAGGAACTCGAAACGGCCATGCGCAAGGTCATCGTTGCGCGCGACCGGCTGAAGGCGGCGTCGCCGGAGTCACCCGAGTATCAGGCGACCAAGATGGAATATCTGGAAGCGACCGTCCATCATCTCGCCGTGCTGGCCATCGCGCAGTCGCGGCAGTACGAGGACTTGTCCGAGGAAGTCACCGAGCTGCGCGCGCGCGTGAACGGCCTGCGGCCGATGGTGCATTGATGGGCAGCCAGCATCCACTGCCGCCGAGCGCGCCGCATGTTTTCGAGAGCCGCCCCGATCCGCGCGACCGGCTGGGACAGCTCCACGCCGATCGGCGTGAGGCGAAGGCGCAGCTCCGCGAAGTCCTGGAGCGCCTTGCCGAACGGCACGGCATTTCGCAAAAGGATATCAACTACGCGATCGACGGCTACGCCGACGACATGCTCTCGGATCTTGTCTATTCGGTAGAGCGGGATCTTGAGCACCAAAGCGAAGCGGGAAGTGAGCCTTGACCGCACATTCGGCCGATACGGAAGCCGCGCAGCGTCGCGGAAGGTGTTGCCGGGTGCACTGGCGAGGTTGAAATATCCGATGCCGCTATGAACTGGGCCCGGTCCTGGTCGTCCTATAGTGCGGACCGGCGCTCTGGTCTACTTCACCTGTTCGCAAGTGCCGACCGCCAGTGTGGAACCCCATGCAAAGGTGAACCGGACGGGTTCATTCCAAGTACGGATATGAACCACTGTAATGGTCTCGGTAATGGTCCCGCTCGATGATCCATGGTCTGTTCTAAACAATACCCAGTCGTTTCGCTTGCTGCCTCGCTGACTTACAACGTAGTCCGAGGCCTGCCTGGTTATTGTGAACAGGTCCCCAACCACTTTGGCTGTCGGCATATCGGTGATTAACACATCGATCCGATGATCGACGAATTGCTTCTCGAAGTTTGATTTGGTTGGGTTGTCGCTCTCGGCGGTCTCATACACTGCCTTGAACGTGCAATGGAAAGTGGCAGCCTCTTGGGCCCGCGCCGGAAATGAGACCAGCAGCGTTATTGCCAAATGGGCAAGCCCGTGGAGCCGCGACATGCTTATCACCCTTGCAACTGAGAGAGACTATCACGAGCCGACATTGGGAAGTAAGTGCACCCGAAGGCTCACTTGGCACGGTCGGATTTATCGCCCCTCGGAGCCGCCACCGCCACGCGGGCTGGCATGTCTGCCAAAAGGGATCAGCGACGTGCCCAAGGTACCGCGGCCCGCTGCGGCGACGGATCGTTTGTCTGAAATCATACGGTTGTCGTTCGGTGGGTCACCGTTGGCTGTAGGGGTCTGACGGCATTGCCGACCGACCTGAAGACGACGCTGTTGCTCGGCATGCTTTGGCCCCGCACACGGGAAGAGCCTTCGTACGGTTTCAGACCATCTGAGATTGCTTGAAACATTATCGACAGTCGGTTCGTTTCGTTCCCGATGTCCAAGGAGGCCTAAGGCGGCGTTGCGCCACCGCGCCATGAGGACGCGGCTGGGACCACGTCCTTGCCTGTGGTCGCACCGCACCGGGAACCAATGGAGGGAATTGTCGATGTCCGTATCCGACACACCGCGCAATCGCGGCAATGCTGATGCCCCGCATATGAGCCCGGTCACTCCAGCCGAGGATGTTCGCAGCATTGCCATCAACGATATATCCTGGGGTGCAGTGTTGGCTGGGGTCGTCGTTGCACTTGTTGCCCAGCTGATCTTGAACATGATCGGGATCGGCATCGGTGCCTCGACGCTCGATCCAGGTGCGGGCCCGAATGAAAATCCCTCTGCTCAGGGCTTTTCGATAGGCGCCGGGATCTGGTGGACGGTCTCGGGTATCGTTGCCTCACTTGCCGGCGGCTATGTCGCGGGCCGGCTGTCGGGCAAGCCCAAGCCATCGACGACAAGCTGGCACGGCCTGATCGCCTGGGCTCTCAC
>DATHHQ010000153.1:0-3186 GCA_035490095.1 Bradyrhizobium sp. | reverse complement strand
TTCGTCCGCGCGTATCATGCGCTGGTTGGAGTAGCGGTCGCCCGCCGCCAGAGCAGCGCGGCGGTGATCGCGATCAACGCGAGCGCGATCGGATGAAATACCGGCGGCGTTATCCCGCTCAGCCACAGCGCCGACATGTCGAACACCGGGAGCGCTGCGGTGACGGTCAGAAGAACGGCCAGCGGCGTCCATTGCCGCCAGAGCAGGAAAATCGCGCCCGATGCGACGATGACGAGATTGCGGGACAGGTACACCCGGTAAAACAGGGAACCGGCGATGTCCGACACCGGCGTACCGAACCGGGCCGACGCCGTTTGCGGATCGATCAAGCCCCGCAACGAGAGCACCGCGAAGGCCAGGAGCAGCAGCGAGGTCATGGCGATGGCCGCGATGTCCAGCGATCTTTTCATGTGCGTTCCTCCGCCGGTGAATTCGGGAAATCGCAAAACGCAGGCGTGAACAGCGATTTCGCCTGGAATTTCTGTATGTAGATCATCATACATACTATGAAGGTCGACATACCGATTGGCAATTGATATTTTCGGCCATGGCAAAAGCTACTGATTCCAAAGGGAAAACGCTGGCCGCCGCGGCCAGGCTGTTTCGACAGCAGGGCTATCATGGCACCGCCCTGCACGACATTCTAACCGCTGGTGGCTCCCCGCGCGGCTCGCTCTATTTCCATTTTCCCAAAGGCAAAGAGCAGATTGGCGCAGCCGCGCTGACGCTTGCCGGCGAGGCGGTGCGCCAAGCCATCGCGAAAGCCGCCGAGACGTCCGAGAATGCCGAAATGTTTCTCACGCGGATTGTACGCAGCATGGCCTCCGATCTGGAGAAGTCCGACTACAAGGAAGGTTGTCCGATCGCCACCACCGCGCTGGAAACCGCGGCGCAGTCCGAGGTGCTGGGTGCGGCGACCCGCAGCGCCTTCCAGAAATGGGAGCTTGAGATCAAACGCGGGCTGTTCCGCCTCGGCATACCCGCGGGCGACGCGGACCTGGCCGCGACCACGGTGCTCAGCCAACTCGAAGGCGCGCTGTTGCTGGCGCGCACCTACCGCAGCCTCGAGCCGCTGCGCCGCGCCGAGCAAGCAGTGAAGCTGCTGGTGCGGGGACGGGCAGGGGAGTGAAAGGCCACGACGGTGCCGCTTGAAACCAGCCCCTTCCAATAATAGTCGGACTTGCGGCGGAGAAGGAAATTCCCCATGGCAATGAGTGCGGATTTGGGAAAGACGCTTGAAAAATTCGTCACTGAGCTGGTGGCGAGCGGCCGCTATCATTCCAAAAGCGAGGTGCTGCGTGAGGGCGTCCGGCTCATTCAGGAGCGCGAGACGCGGCTGGCGGATCTTGACGCCTCTATCGTGCGCGGCGTGGCCGACGCGGGTCGCGTCAAATCAACGTCCCAGGTGTTTGACCGCCTGGAATCGAAGCTCAAGGCCAAAGCAGCTCGAAAGTGATCGTTGTCGCTGCCGCCGAGGCCGAATCTGATCTCGAACAGATTGCCACCCACATCGCCGAGCAGAGTGTCGAAATCGTACTCAATTTCGTGCAAGAGCCGCAGGAAAAATGCGAGTCTCCGGCGGATGCGCCGCGCGGCTATCCGCTGGTGCCGCGCCACCAGAGCATGATCTGGAAAAGTGGGTACCGGTTTTCCGAAAAGATCATGCTCAAACAAAAAAATAGAGCGGGATGACGATTCGAAGAAAAGTCATCCCGCTTTAACATCTCGGTATTCGCAGGCGTCCGTTCGGCAATTACTTGATTTTCTACCGCGTGGGCGCCAACGCCATCGAAGTCATGCATGTTCTCCACGGCGCCCGCGACTACGAGCGATTGCTGTTTCCGGAAACGTGAGACGCAGATCTCGTTGCCCGAAAAGAGCGAATTGTGACGCCCAAGTTCTCACGCCGAATTCGTCGGCTTGGGCGGGTGTGCGGTTCTTGGATGATGGTCATGAAGAAATACGGCGAAGCTGTATCTCAACAGAGGATTGTCGGGAACAGCGGCCTCAAAGAGTCTTTCCTGCATATCGCGCGGCAGGTCTGGCCAAAGCCTGAACGCCGCGTGACCCAGCAACAGCTCAAACTCCTTGGACAAATTATTCATATGCCACCTCTGGCTTATGATGGAGGGTTGCTACCGACGCATGTTTCACAGTCGAGCCGAGGGATAGCCATTTCCCAAGTTTCAGATTTGACATAGGTCAACCCGGGTCAACCCGCCGCGGATGACGTCTCGTCGGTGCGTTCGACGCTCGCGCTATTCTCATTGAAAAGCGCTCTCAGCAAACGCCATAGTTCGCGGTGCCCCGCAGTCTGACCGCCTTGCTTGAGATAATCCGCGATATCCATCGTGGCTGTTTGGACGTTGGCTGTGCCGCCCGTGTTCGTCCCGAAATGCGCCGCTTCACACTCGACATACAAACTCTTGCTGTCGGTATCGAAGACAAGCGTCCAGCGATCCGCATGGGTAACCTTGGAGCCTTTAACCTCACGATGCAATTCTCGCTTGAGGAGCGCCATTTTTCTGCCTCCGTGACAACCGTGCGAGCTCAATCTTGCTGGCTCAGTAAAGTTCGAATTTTTTTGGCAGCGTCATAGATTTCGATTTGAAGCATCGGATAAGTCGACTTCAGTTTTCGGCCCGATACTTCAGCAGCCTCGATGGTGGCAAACTCCGACTTGAAATGGCCGTCGACAATCACCACGAACCCTTCGGTGGGAGGCCTGTCGGCTCGGGGTGCTTTCTTCGGCGCTGGCTCATCAACTGAGAGAATTGGCTTTTTCATCGGAGACCCTCGTCATGTCGCAGAGGCGCCACAACCGGTCTTTTCGCACGCGCTGGTTCCGGTGCTGCGCTATTAAACCGAATTGAAGGGTGAACGACAAGATCCCGAACGCTGGAACCGGGTCAATCATTCCGCTCCCTCGGCATTCCGCCCGCAACCATAATTACGACAGGCCATCAACACGGTGTCCCGGCATGGCGTGCCGCTGCACGGATCGTTTAGCCGCATTTTTCGCGAAATCGCGGGCTTGGGCGCAAATGGTGCCCAGGAAAGGACTCGAACCTTCACGGCCGTTAAGCCACTGGCACCTGAAGCCAGCGCGTCTACCAATTCCGCCACCTGGGCCCGGGCCGGTTAGTACGGATCGGTCGCGCGCTTGTCAAATTGGCGATTGCCGCT
>DATHHQ010000152.1:0-11848 GCA_035490095.1 Bradyrhizobium sp. | reverse complement strand
CACGGCCTTGGCGAGAGCGACCGCCTGCTCACCCATCTTGCGGCGGGTGGTCTCGTCGAGCAGCGGTGACGGCGCTTCCTCGATTATCTTCTGATTGCGACGCTGGATCGAACATTCGCGCTCGCCAAGATAGACCACGTTGCCATGCTTGTCGCCGAGCACCTGAATTTCAATGTGGCGGGGATCGAAAATGAATTTCTCGATGAAAACCCGGTCGTCGCCGAACGACGCCTTGGCTTCGGCCTTTGCAAGACCAAAGCCTTCCGCGACTTCCGAGGTCGAATGCGCGATCCGCATCCCCTTGCCGCCGCCGCCCGCGGAGGCCTTTATCATGACGGGATAACCGATGCCGTCGGCAATCTTCACCGCGTGCTTTTCATCGGTGATCACGCCAAGGTAGCCCGGCACGGTCGAGACATCGGCCTTCGCGGCGGCCTTCTTGGATTCGATCTTGTCGCCCATGGCGGCGATGGCGCTCGCGTTGGGTCCGATGAAGACGATACCGGCCTCCGCGAGTGCACGCGGAAAGGCTTCGCGCTCGGACAGGAATCCGTAGCCGGGATGCACCGCCTCGGCGCCGGTCTTGCGGCAGGCCTCGACGATCTTTTCCATCACCAGATAGCTTTCGGCCGCCGCCGGCGGCCCGATCAAAACCGCCTCGTCGGCCATTTCGACATGGAGCGCATCCCGGTCGGCCTCGGAATAGACGGCCACGGTCTCGATACCCATCCGACGGGCAGTCTTGATGACCCGGCAGGCGATCTCGCCGCGGTTGGCGATCAGAATTCGTTTGAACATGTGCTATTTACTTGTAACCGAAGGGCGGGGTCCAGCCCCGCGGGCCGGGGTATAGACGGGAGGGTACGGACGGGGACGATGTAACAAATCCGTCGTACAGCAAAACTAAAGAGAGGCAACGGCTGTTTGAGTCGAAATTTGCCCTTGGGAGGCTATCCATGCGCTTGAAGATCGCGATCCTGTCCGCCAGCTTCGCTATTTTGTCCGCGGTTACGGCTTTTGCTCAGAACAGCAAGCCCCGCAATCTGATCCTGTTCGTGCCGGACGGATTACGCGGACGGATTGTCACCCCGGAGACCGCGCCGGCGATGGCGGAAGTCCGCGACAAAGGCGTCAATTTCAAAAATCCACACTCGCTGTTTCCGACCTTCACCATGGCGAACGGATCGACCATGGCGACCGGGCATTATCTCGGCGACACCGGAACTTTCAGCAACACGATCTATACCGGTTATCCGTCCGCGCCCGCCGGCGATACCGTCGTTCCCTTCATCGAGAACGATGCGGTCTTGGGCGATGTCGATGAGCACTTCGGCGGCGATTATCTGAACGAAGAAACAATATTGAAGATGGCGCGCGCGCAGGGCTTCAGCACGGCAGCGATCGGCAAGGTCGGTCCGACGCTTCTGTTCGACCATACCGACCGCGCCGACCGTCCCGGCCTGCATTCGATCGTGATCGACGATTCCACCGGGGGTAAAACGGGCGTGCCGCTTTCAGATGAAATGAAGGCCGCGCTGACCAAGGCCGATCTTCCGCTCGCGACACCGTCCCGCGGCGACAACGGCAAGGCCGGCGACGCCAAGACGCCGGGCACTGTGGTACCTAATACCGCGCAGCAGGCTTATTTCGCCGACGTCGCCAGCAAAATCGTGCTGCCGATGTTCAAGGAGCGTGCGAAACCGTTCGTGCTGGTATTCTGGTCGCGCGACCCCGACGGCAGCCAGCACAACACCGGCGACAGCCTCAACACCGTGACGCCTGGCATCAACGGTCCCACTTCGCTGGCCGGCATCAAGAATGCCGACAACAACCTGGCGCAATTGCGCAAGGCGCTCGACGATCTCGGTCTCTCTGCCACCACCAACGTCATGATCGCGGCCGATCACGGCTTTTCGACCATATCGAAGGGGAGCAAGACCAGCCCGTCGGCAAAAGCGGCCTATGAGGACACGCCCAAGGATTTCCTGCCGATGGGCTTTCTCGCGATCGATCTTGCGAAAGCGCTGAACCTGCCGCTGTTCGATCCGAACGACAAGAACGTGCGCATTGCCGATAACGCTCATCCCAAGGCCGGCAACGGCGTGCTCGGACAGGATCCCGCCAAGCCCGATCTGGTGGTCGCCACCAATGGCGGATCGGACCTGATCTATCTGCCGAACAAGGACAAGAAGCTGGCGGAACGCACGGTCAAGGCGCTCTTGGAACAGGACTATGTCAGCGGGTTGTTTGTCGATGACAATCTCGGGCGTTTTTCCGGCACTCTGCCGATGTCGCAGCTCGGACTGAAGGGCAAGGCGACGACGCCAAACCCGTCGATCGTCGTCAATTTCCGCTCCTATTCGACCGGCTGTAACGAGCCGACCAATTGCTCGGTCGAAGTCGCCGATACGGTGCTGCGGCAGGGCCAGGGCATGCATGGCAGCTTCGGGCGCGGCGACACCCTGAATTTCATGGCCGCGATCGGGCCGGATTTCAAAGCCGGCTATGTCGATGCGCTACCGGTCAGCAATGCCGATGTCGGAGCCACCGCGGCGCGGCTGATGGGCCTGACGCCCAAGCCCAAGGGCGATCTGATCGGACGGGTGATGACGGAAGCGATGCCGAACGGCGCCACGCCAAAGGCATCTTCCGACACGGTCAAGTCGGAAGCCTCGGCCAACGGCTTGCGCACCGTGCTGAATTTCCAGCGCGTCGGAAAGCAACGCTATTTTGACGCGGCGGGATTTTCCGGCCGGACCGTCGGGCTCGATGCGGAAGGCGGCAAACAAAAAACGGCGGGGAAATAACCCCGCCGCCGTGATACCCGCCACAAGGAGCTGTATTTACATCCCGATGTCGAACACGTTCGGCAGCTGCGAGAGCGGCAGCGCCGCGGCGCCGACGATGGTTGCGACCATTCTCATCAAGGTACGATTGCTGCGGCGCTTGCCGCGCATCTGGCTGGCGATCCATTCCAGCACTTCGATATCGACGCCGACCGCCTTGGTTGGCGCCCAGCTTTCGATCGCGGTGTCCGGCGACAGCGCTACGGTGCGCGACGGCACCGGCAGACCGGACGCGGAGGCCGCATGATGCACGACTGCCTTGGCCAACAAATCGTCGAACCGTCCATCGTCGCTGCGCTCAGCGGCGGCATCGTTGATCTCGAACAGGGCTTCGGCTTCGGCACGGCTGACCGGCTGATGCTCGACCGCGGTCGCGGTCAGGATGCGCGCGCACCAGGCAGCGTCATCGGCGTCCAGCGCGCGGGAAAAATGAACGCGCCCCTCGGCGGTCGGGCCTTCGCCGGTAATCACGCCATCGCGCACGATCGTAAGGGCAAGTGCTGCGGTATTGCGGCAGGAGATATCAGACGGTTCGAGAGCGCCGACACGTTCGGCGGACATTCCGGCAGAGGCAGTCATTGTATTCTCTTTTGCTTTTTTTCCGACCCCAGCAATCCATGCCGCGCATGAACGAGTGGTTAACGATTCGAAGCTTGGGTCGCGTCTTTTGTAAACAGTTGCTGATTGGTCGCTGTGACGTCGGTCACGGTTCATCGGGGATTTGCTACCTGACCTTGCGGCGGCGCGCCGCGCAAGCCGCAATATCGCGGTAATCAAGTTTTTGCAGCGATTGTGATTTTTTCGTCGCACCGCTGTGGATAAAAGAAGCTGCTACGAGTTCCCTGGATTGGAGAAGAACGTTTTCCTTTTGCCGGGGACGGTTCCATTCGGCCACCCTGCTCCCTATAGTGTCGATGAATGGCACCTTTGTTGGAAACGAGCATGAGGGATGAAGGCTCAACTGGCGAGATTTGTCATTTCCTTGATAGCGATGCTGATCGCGCTGATTACCTTCATCGAAATGGATGTTGGCTGGCTATCCGCCGGGCTCATTGTGATAGCGCTGATATCGGGCTTCAGCCTTAGCGAGGCGGTCTTTCGCCGCCTGGCCGACCAGGAGACAATTCGGCGCGATCTGGAAGAGCGGGTCCGCAATCAGCATCTCTAGAGCCGGGATTCCGGCAATTTCATCCGTAGCTAAACGATAGGAGGTAGATATGGCTCTGCAGATTGGCTCTGTAGCCCCGGATTTCGAGGCTGAAACCACCGACGGCAAGATCAAATTCCATGATTGGATCGGCAACAGCTGGGCACTGCTGTTCTCGCACCCGAAGGATTTCACTCCGGTCTGCACCACCGAACTCGGCGCTCTCGCAAAGTTGAAGCCGGAATTCGACAAGCGCGGCGTCAAGCTGATGGGGCTCAGCGTCGATCCCGTCGACAAGCATTCGAAATGGTCTGAAGATATCAAGGAGACGCAAGGAGCCGCGCCGAACTATCCGATGATCGGCGACACCGACTACAACGTATCCAAGCTCTACGACATGCTGCCTGCATCCACTTCGGGCGATCCGGCCACGCGTACCCCGGCCGACAACCAGACCGTCCGCAACGTCTTCATCATCGGACCCGACAAGAAGATCAAGCTGGTGCTGGTCTATCCCATGACGACGGGGCGCAATTTCCAGGAAATCCTGCGTGTGATCGATTCGCTGCAGATGACAGCGAAGCATCGCGTCGCGACGCCTGCGGACTGGAAGCAAGGCGAAGACGTCATTATCGCAGGTTCGGTCACCGACGACGAGGCGAAGACGATCTATCCGCAGGGCTGGAAATCGCCGAAACCCTATATTCGTATCGTGCCGCAGCCGAAGTAGCGGCTCGTCATTACGGGCAAGGCGAAGCAGCACGTTTTAGGCACCTCGTCATGCCCGGCCTTGTGCCAGGCATCCACGCCCTCGAACCCGTGCATCCCGACTGGACCGGGGGTTTGTTCGAAACCTGGCAGCCGGGCGAGATCTCGGCCCCAGACGAAGCTCCATGCCTTTCTTGAAAGCGGTGTGGCCGGATATTATTCTGCCGACCGTGAGGCCCGATCGCAACGGCACGTCGAAGCTCTCATCCACTTGCGCTTTGGCGAGATCAGCCCGCGCCAAGTCTAGCACGCCGCTCACTTTGCCGCGGCAGAGCGGGAAGTTCGATCCCGATGGCACGTATGTCCGGCGCTGGCTGCCGGAACTCGTGCAATTGCCAACAAGCTTGATTCACCAGCCGTGGAACGCGACGCCGCTCGAACTCACAGGCGCAGGCGTTTGAGTTCGGCAAGACCTATCCGGAGCCGATCATCGAGCACAGACTGGGCCGTGAACGCGCGCTCAAAGCCTACGCCAAGATCCGCGCGAGATGAGTACGACGCGGCATCCGCTTTACACATCGGCAAATCCAGCTATCGTTGCAGCGTTAACAACACTGGGGGACGATATGGACGACGAGAAACCTGTTCTGGAACACATTACGGACGCGATGAGTAGCGCCGCCGAAGTGACCAAAGAGGCCGCCAAGACCGCGGTGAAGAAGGTCAGGAAGGCTGCCAAGAGAGTCGCGAAGAAGGTGACGCCGAACAAGAAAGCAGCCAAGAAATCCAAGGCGGCCAAGAAGGCCGGCAAGAAATCATCGGCGAAGAAGTCAGCGAAAAAGTCGGCCAAAAAAGCCGTCAAGAAAACCGCCAAAAAGAAAAAGAAGGCCAAGAAGTCGAAGCGCTGAGAGCTTTTTCCGGCAAAGGGCAAGCCGGTTTGCCGCCAGAAAACGCTCCGCTTGGATAACTTCCCGCGCCATACGCAAAAGCCTCTGGACCAGCGTCCGGGGGCTTTTGTCCTGGAACTTAAACCTTGGAACTTAAAGCTTGGAACTTAAGCCTCGTCAGGCTCGCGCGCGACGGTTGACTAGAAACACCGCGGCGGCGCAGGCGACCATGCCTGCTATAGCGACCCCGTCGAGCCGCTCGCCAAACAGCACATAGGCCATGACCGCGGTCACCGCCGGCACCAGATAGAACAGGCTTGCCACC
This sequence comes from Bradyrhizobium sp., assembly GCA_035490095.1. Classification (GTDB taxonomy): domain Bacteria; phylum Pseudomonadota; class Alphaproteobacteria; order Rhizobiales; family Xanthobacteraceae; genus Bradyrhizobium. The sequence continues at coordinate 5,935 of DATHHQ010000152.1, read as the reverse complement.
GCGGTGGCCGCCGAGCGCCGGATCAGCCAGTACAATAGCCCGATCGACCCGATCGACAGCACCACCACAAGCCACACCAGCGACAGCACGAACTCGCTGGTCCAGTGCACCACGTTGCTCTCGAACAGCGCCGCGCCTGCAACGAAGAAGATCGTCACCGCGATGTACTGCACGAGATTGCCGGCACGCCAGTCGATGCTGCCGCAATAGCGCCGCTGGTACAGCGTGCCCAAGGTGATGCTGACCAGCGACATGCCCGAGGCCAGCCAGCCCCAACCCGCCTCGCCGCCCATCGGACGATCGTGCAGGATCAGCACCACGCCGGCGAGCCCGAGCAGCAACCCGGTCCATTGCAGTGGCGTAACGCGTTCGCCGAGCCAGCGGTTCGCCAGAGTCGAGGTCAGGATCGGCTGCAGACCCGGAATCAGCGCCGAGAGCCCGGCGGGAATTGAATGCGCGATCGCGATCGCGGTGCCGCCCAGATAAAATCCGTGCACCAGAATGCCCGCGACAACGCTGTGGCCAACGCCCGGCCAATTTGGCCATGGCGGCCGCGCAATTGCGACGATGACCGCCATCAGCCCGACCACCAGAGCCATCCGGATCGCGAGATAGGTCAGCGGCTCGGCGTTGTGCAGCACGTATTTGGTGCCGATAAAGCCGGTACTCCAGAGCACGACAAAAATCGCCGGCGCCGCGCGCGCGGCAAATTTTTCAAAGTCTTGATGCATTTGCCGCCCTCAGTGCCCGATCGTATGCTAGGCGGCAATGATAATCCGTGCAGGCCCCGCTCAGCGGACGTGTTCGAACGATTCGCGGGCGCGCTAACGTTTTGGGAAAGTACCATGCGGCTGCAATTCCAGACTGTCGATGTGTTCACATCCGATCGATTCGCGGGCAATCCGCTTGCCGTCGTCCTGAATGCGGAAGGCCTGTCGGCGCAGCAAATGCAGACCATCGCCGCCGAATTCAACCTTGCGGAGACGACCTTCATCCGGCCGCCGAAGGATGCCGCGCATACGGCGGAGGTGCGGATATTCACGCCACGCAGCGAGATGCCGTTCGCCGGGCATCCCAATGTCGGCACCGCATTCGTGTTGGCTCGCGCGGGGATCAGTTACGGCCGGCCGGTCGACGGCGACAGCGTGATCTTCGAGGAAAAGGCCGGGCTGGTCCCGATCGAGATTCTGAGGGATGGCGCGACGGTGGTGGGCGCGAGATTGGCTTCACCGCAACCGCTCTCGGTTGGCGCAGAGATTGCGATCGAACTCGTGGCATCGGCTTGCGGAATTTCGCGCGACGATATCGAGCTTAACAATCATCGACCGTGCATCGCCTCCTGCGGTGCGCCGTTCATTCTGGCCGAATTGAAGAGCCGCGCCGCCCTTGCCGCAGCAAGCCCGAACGGCGATGTGTTCCGGCTTGAAGTCACCAAACATCCGGCCGTCAGCATCATGATCTATACACGCGTCGATGAGGGCGACATCGACATCCGGGCGCGGATGTTTGCACCCCACCAGAACATTCCGGAGGACCCGGCGACCGGCAGCGCCAATGTCGCGCTGATCGGCCTGCTGGCGAAGCTGCGCCCGGAGCCGAACCTTTCATTGTCGAAGACGATTGCGCAGGGCGTCGAGATGGGACGTCCCAGTCTGCTAAAGGCGCATGCGGAAAAACAGGACGGCACCGTCACCGCGACCTTCATCGGCGGGCGCTGCGTGCCCGTGATGTCAGGAACAATCGATCTGGCGTGAAAAGATCAAAAGTCTTCCGGACAGGGGTCGACGATCCTCCAGAGATCCGCGCCGTTCTTGATCTTCTTCATCTCGGTGGTCAGCCCGCCATTGCGGCGGATCCAGTCCTTCACCGGCTGCGGGTAATAGGACATCAGGTCCGATGTTCCCTCGGAGCTGGTGACCTTGATCCCGAACGTAAACGCCTTGTCGTAATAGGCCTGGTGGAAGCCGAGGCTGGCGCGCGGCGTCACGCATACCTTGTTCATCGGCACGATGCCGAACACCAGCGTGCAGGCCGAATTGCAGATGCCATCGATGATGACGCGCTCCTTGCGGTCGCGGACGCGCTGGTACTTCGCCTTGTATTCCTCGACATAGCCGCCGTGATCGCGCGTGATACGCAGATCGGCGCGCGCCGGGGCCGCGGCCAGCAGCGAGAGCAAGAGCAGGGCGAGGGGCGTGATGCGCATGGATCGATCGGGAACCGGATAGAGCCTGTCGGGACGCGGGAAAAATCGGTCGTTCGCCAGACCAGATGGTACAACTCTGGCCTTACTGTGTTGGGATTTCGTTAAGCATCCCGGTTTGGCCAAAAATCCCGCCTCTGTGGCTTATTTTCCTCACTTTTTCGGACGTTTCGCTCTGGATGGGAACCGGGGTTGCCCTAGAATGTCTTCTTTGCAACTCAATTGCCGGAGACACCCGATGACCAGACTGAAGCTCCTCTCTGCCGCTGCAATCCTGTCCGCGCTGGCGGCAGCGCCCATCCTGGCGCAAGCGGCGGACCTGCCTGTACACCTTCGCGCTTATTCGCTCCCCTACCCGATCAGCTACAACCACAATTACGGACCAGGGCCGCTGCCCGGCACCTTCGCGTATTACGACGGCCCCTCGACCAATGCCTGCCGACAGAGCGCGGCGACCTATATCGGTCAGGACCGCCGCAGGTACCCCTGCTTCTAACAGGTGACGCGAAACATTCGCGCGAACGCCGGATGCGAAGCCGGCATTTTACTTAGTCTTGGTGCGAAAGCTCTGACGGCTGCGCGCGCCGAGCCTTCGCGGTCCTCTGCAGGCGACGCCAACCGTAATGACGCGCAGAGCCTGATCCGTTGATTGCCTCTCCAGATCCGTTGATTGCCTCTCCAAAAGAATTTTATCGACGTAACCTCGGGGCTGCAGCCGAGAAGCCGGCAGCACTCTATCTGGCGAATTGTGATATAGTTTACAAACGAGCTCCGCGGCCCGTGCCATTTTCAGCTGCACAAATGCTGTAGAGCCCAAGTCCTCAGAGCCCAAGTCTTCAAAACCCAGGTCTTCAAAGCCCAGGTCTTCAGAACCCAGGTCTTCAAAACCCAGGTCTTCGTTCGCGGACAGGCTCGTGGCAGGGGGTTCGGGCAGCATCCTGCCCGCCGTTCAAAATTCATAACCTACAGTGGAGGATCCAAATGGCTTCGAAATCCGTTCCTCATTTCGCCACGCAGAGCCGCAGCGTATTGTCCGGCAGCGAGAAACGCCTGCTCGCGAAGACGGGTGACGAAAAGCCCGCGGCCCCGGCTAGCCGCGTTACCGTATCGGTCGTCGTCCGGCGCAAGGAGCCGCTCGAAGCCGCGCAGGTCAGGGGCGAACAACGCCTCACTCGCGCCCAGTTCAACGCAAGCCATGCGGCCGATCCCGCCGCCGTGAAGCTGGTTCGGGGCTTTGCCAAAGAGTTTGGCCTCACCGTCCAGGCCGGCACGCCGGCACCGGGACGCCGTACCATGAAGCTCACCGGAACCGTCGCCAATCTCCAGCGCGCCTTCGGCGTTTCGCTGGCGCAAAAAACGATCGACGGCGCAGGCTATCGGGTTCGTGAAGGAAGCATCAATTTGCCGTCCGAGCTTCAGGGCTACGTCGTCGCCGTGCTTGGCCTGGACGATCGTCCGCAGGCCAAGCCGCACTTTCGGATTCTTGGTGAACATGGTGAAGCTTCGGCTCAAGCCGCTCAAGTCAGGGCTTCGCCCATCCTCACGCCGCAGGCACTACCTCGTTTACGCCGGTCCAGGTCGGCCAGCTCTACCAATTCCCGCAAGGCACTACCGCATCCAATCAAACCATTGGCATCATCGAACTCGGCGGCGGCTTTCGCCAGGCTGATATCACGGCTTACTTCAAGTCCCTTGGTCAGAAGCCACCTAAGCTGATCGCCGTCCCCATCGGAACCGGAAAGAACAGTCCCTCCAACGCCAACAGCGCCGATGGCGAGGTCATGCTCGACATCGAGGTTGCCGGTGCCGTCGCGCCGGGCGCGCGCATTGTGGTTTACTTTGCACCCAACACCGACCAGGGATTCCTCGACGCCCTCGCTCACGCCATCCACGACACCAAGTACAATCCCAGTGTCATCTCGATCTCGTGGGGCGCGGCTGAAATCAACTGGACCGCCCAGGCCATGGCCGCATTCGACGCCGCCTGCCAATCCGCTGCTGCCCTTGGCGTTACCATCACCGCGGCAGCGGGCGACGACGGCTCCTCAGACGCCGTGACCGACGGCAAAAATCACGCCGATTTCCCTGCTTCGAGCCCGCACGTGCTGGCTTGCGGTGGTACCAACCTGCGGGGTAACGGCTCAACCATTACGGATGAGATCGTCTGGAATGCCCAACCGCAGGGCGGAGCGACCGGCGGAGGCGTCAGCGACTTCTTCCCGCAGCCGGCCTGGCAAGCCGGCGTGAAGGTTCCCAAGCCCGCCAACCACGCCGGCGGTCGCGGCGTCCCCGACGTTGCCGGCGATGCCGATCCCGCCAGCGGCTACATCGTCCGCGTCGATGGGAAGAACTTAGTGATCGGCGGCACGAGCGCGGTTGCTCCGCTGTGGGCCGGGCTGATCGCTGTCGCCAACCAGCGCAATGGCAAGTCCGCTGGCTTTATCCATCCTGCGATTTATGCCGCGGCGGGCAAAGCCGCCTTCCGCGACATCGTTCAGGGGAATAACGGCAGCTTCGTTGCCAGCACTGGGTGGGACGCGTGCACCGGCCTCGGTTCACCTGTCGCCCCACGGGTCATCAGCGTCGTTAAACCCAGTTCCTCGACGCCGAAATCCAAGCCTGCCGCTGGCAAGAAGACCCGCGCAAGCAGATAGACGGGTATCGTCTCTCTGGAATCCACCCTGACGGGCGGCCGCTATTCAGAACGCGGCCGTCGCCGAACTGAGGCCGCATTCCCGGATCGGAAAGTCGCCGATCGCGGGTAGCGGCCCTCATCCGTCGTCGGCTACCGCCTGATAGCCGATGGCAATACCAGTCGCGGCCGGCACGCGCGTCCACGCGCCAACAAGAGGCGGCGGCATGATGCAGGCGTTGTTCTCAACGGCTTCCTTGCGGAGCCGATCCGCCATCGTCTCGATCGCGATCTCCGCCGCGGTTGCGACCCCGGCCCGCTCGGCCATCGGCAGAAGGCTGCGCAGGGTATCCGCAAGATAGGTATAGAGTGGAGATTGCGAGCCGCCTTCCACGCGTCCCGCAGCCGTCATCTGTGGCGCCGGCAATCCCGCCGCGAGGAACGTTGCGAGCAGCTTGCTACCCATATCGAGCTCGAAGCCTGCACGCTCGAAGGTTTCCATCATCCATTCACGACACTTGTGAAAGAGCGGCCCGTCGGGAACGCTGCGCATGAGAGGCAGCACCATCTCTTGGAACGCGATCGTGCCGCCAGGACGGAGAAAGCCTGACAACCGCCGGAGCGTGGCGGCCGGATCGGGCAGATACGCCAGAAGAGCCTCCCGGAGCGATGCCAGCATGGCGCAGGACATTCGCAGTGAAATCGCGGAGATACTCGCCCTGGAATTTCAGACGTCGGAATTCCGCTTCGAAGTAACCGAGTGCGTAGCAGTCAGCGCTGGCCGAGGTGACAATGCGGACATCGAGCCTTTCGCCATTCACCATGCTGTTCATGTTATCTCTCCTCGCCACAATTTCGAACCCGCGACCGACTCCTTGATCCGCAAGACCATTGTGTGCGGGCCGCAGAGGTATGCGCATTGCACCCGGGAGAATCCGGTATCCTGCATAAGACCGTAGCAGACCGTCGAAAAAGGCTGCCGTTCACAGTTGCAGTTGCACGCTCGCCGCGTTTCTCGCTTGGCTCGCGTCGCGCTTGAGCACCGCACAATTGTGCCAGCCGGCAGGCGTTGACCGGCAGCAGCAGCGCATGAAGAAGCA
>DATHHQ010000151.1:0-7689 GCA_035490095.1 Bradyrhizobium sp. | reverse complement strand
CATTGCAATGCCGACGCTGGCGCCGATCTCGACCAGATGATTGTCGATCTTGTAGCGCTCGCTGAGGCGATCGACGATGCGCCGGGCGAGGCCCGCGGCATCCTCGTTGGATGCGATGTTCTGCTGGAACACCACGAATTCATCGCCGCCGAACCGCGCCACGAAATCCTCCGGGCGCAGCATTTCGCGCAACCTGCCGGAGACGGCGCATAACAGCTGGTCGCCGCAAGGGTGACCCAAGGTGTCGTTGACCTGCTTAAATTGATCGAGATCGACGAACAGCAAAGCCGACAGCCGCTCGTCATGGTGCGGAACCGCCAGAAGACGCTCGATCTCGTCGCGGAAATTGACCCGGTTGGGAAGCGAGGTGAGTTCGTCATAACGCGCCAGGTGAGTGATTCTGGCTTCCGCGTTCCGACGTTCGGTGATGTCTTCGACCAGCACGACGGCGCCGCCACCCGCCATCGGCTGAAACGTCCATGACAGCGACCGCGTGCTCGCGATATCCGGATCGGTGGTGATGAGATCTCTCGCCTGCGAATTTTCGATTTCCGAAAGGATTATCGTTCCGCTGGCAGTCGAGATCGATCCGGCGCTGATACAGGCGGCGACGATGTCCGGCGCGCCGGCGCCACGATGCACGAGATCGTCCGACAGGTTCATCATCTCGCTGAAACGATGATTCATGACCGCAAGACTTCCATCCGCGGCGAACATGCAAAGGCCGTGAGGCATATTGTTCAGCGCGGTGTCGAACTGGCCGGCCAGCGCCGCCTCGCGCTCCCGCGCTACCAGTGCCTGAACGAAAATCCGCTGCAAATTAGTCGAGATCTGCTTCAGTGCCAGAAAGAACACCGCGCTGACGCACGCGATCCCGACGTAATAGGGTGTGCCATGGAGCGCCAGCGCGATCGCAGTCGGACCGCAGGCGAGTGCAATCTGCACATGGAATATCCACGGCCTTCCATAGGTCCGGCCCGCACCTGCTGCCACATACCCGGTGGTGACAGACAGGCAAATCATGTGGGCCACGGCATCACTGCTGCTTAGCAGAGCGACCGAGCACCAGGTTCCAAGTGCAACGGCATAGACCATCGCCCCGATCTGATAGCGCACCTCCCAACGTGCGGCCTCTTCGGCGGTCAGAGCGGATTTGCGCGTGCTGTACTGATACATATCGACCGCACGGGCAGCGCCGGACACGATCAGAAACGCAGCGCATGGCCAGAGTAGATTTTCCTGGGTTTTCAGGGCCGTCATGACCGCCGCAATAGCAACCAGGACGGCGCCCGCGAACAACGGCGCCGGATTTTGGAAAAGCGAATCGATCAGCGCCACGTAAATCGACGACGAAATCTTCTGCTCGTGATCTCTGGTTTCGCTTGCAAGCTGCATCAGGTTTCGCGCACGTCCTCTTGGCGTGCGTAGTTCTACCTTCCGCAGATGAAGTCTTTCTGAGGGAACATCGTTACCGGGAAGTTGTTTTCCGTCCGGAAAAACCGAATCTGCTCAGCAAATCAGCATGCTAGGCAAGGTTTGCCGGTCGCGGCATTGCCGCCGCCGGCCCCGGGGCGACGATGCTACGATAGCAGCGGCGACCATGCCGGATCGGACGCAAATCCGGGGGTTGGAACCCGCTGTTCATTACGTCCGGAAATATCCACGGTGAACAGCGAAGGTCCGGCATTGCCGCCGGGGTCGCGGAAGAACATCAAAACCCGGCCGTTCGGCGCAAAGGTTGGGCCTTCGTTATGGAAGCCGGACGTCAGTATCCGTTCGCCGGAGCCGTCGGGCTTCATGATGCCGATGGAAAACTGTCCGCTGCCCTGCTTGGTGAAGGCGATGTAATCGCCGCGCGGCGACCAGACCGGGGTGGAATAGCTGCCTTCGCCAAAGGATATGCGCTGCGCGGATCCGCCGGTCGCCGGCATCACATAGATCTGCGGCTTGCCACCGCGGTCGGATTCGAAACATATGCGAGCCCCATCGGGCGCATAGGACGGCGAGGTATCGATCGCCGGAGTGTCGGTGAGGCGCGTGGTCGACTTCGAACGCAGATCCATCACGAACAGGTTCGAATTGCCGCCCTGCTGCAAGCTCATGATCACGCGCTGGCCATCCGGCGAGAAACGCGGCGAGAACGACATGCCGGGAAAATTGCCGACGATTTCGCGTTCGCCGGTCTCGATTCTGTACAAGTAGACGCGCGGGTCGCCCTGGCCGAATTCCATATAGGTAATCAACTGCTCGTCGCGCGCGGGGGAGAACCGCGGCGTCAGCACCAGATCGGCGCCCTTGGTCAGGTAACGCACATTGAAGCCATCCTGATCCATCAGCGCCAGCCGCTTGACGCGCCGCTCCTTGGATCCGGTCTCATCGACGAACACCACGCGGCTGTCGAAATAGCCCTTCTCGCCGGTCAGGCGCTCGTAGATCTGGTCGGAAATGATGTGTGCAATCCGCCGCGAGTATTCCGGAGACGTGAAGTATTGCTGGCCGGCGAGTTGCTGGCCCGTGTTCACGTCCCAGAGACGGAATTCCGCCTTCAGACGTCTGTCGGCCTGGAGGGTCATCCGGCCGGTCACCAGGGCCTGCGCGTTGATGGTCTTCCAGTTCTGGAATTGCGGCGCCTTGTCGATGTCGTTGATCTTTTCAATGAAGGCCGCAGGATCGATCGGCGCGAACAGTCCGCAGCGCTTGAGGTTGTTGGTAATGACCTGGGCCACGCTGACGCCGACCTCGCCGTCCCCCGGCGTTCCCGCCACAAAATTCGGAATCGCGATCGGAAGCGGCGCAAAGTCGCCCTCGGGGATAATGACCCGCTTCGGCGCCTGTCCGAAGGCGCTGCGTGCAGTTCCCCCGGTCAGCACACCAAGCGACGCCATCCCGGAAATAACCTGCCGGCGGCTCAGGCGGAGCGGCATGTCGTACAATCCATCTTTGTCGGTCATTTTGTTACGAGCTTTGCTTCATGTCTGCGATCGCCGGAGAGCAATCACCTTCACGTCTTTCGTTCGGTAAACACCGGCGCAAAATATTTCCATTCGTCGAAATAGGCGGCGGGCAAATTATACGGCTGGCATTCGATGATCGCGCGCAAGGCGCTCTCTTGATAGACGCGAAGATACGGCGTGGCCGGCGTGCCTTCCGGAACCGGCATCCCCTCAAGTGTGCCGTCGCGCTTCAGCTTGATGGCGAAAGCTGCCTCGGATTTCTGAGCCTCGATACCGCCATAGGGCTTCTTCCAGCAGCGCTCGACCTGCGACTGGAATAGCGCGCCCCACGTCGCCGAGTTGTCCGCGGCTTTGCCCTTGGCCAGACCCAGCGCGGCATTGGAGTTCAGCGTGTCGCCGGTCACGGCCTGCCGGGTCGGGTCGCGCTTGTCCAGCAAGGCCGCGATCTTCGACTGATCGAAGGTCCGCTCGGTCTTCGGCTTCGACGGCTGCGGCGGTGGTGTCGCCGCCTGGACCTGAGGCTTCGGCGGCGGCTTCTTCTCTTCCTTCTTCAAAGCTTCCGCGATCGGATCGACCTTGGGCGGATCCGGCTTCTTCTCGATCGGCTTCGGCTCTTCCTTGGGCTTGGCCTCGGCGACCGGCTTCGGCGGATCGGGCTTTTTCTCGACCGGCTTTTCTTCCAGTTTCGGCTGCGGCGGCGGAGCCGTTTCCGTCACGACCGGCGGCTTCTCGGTGATCTTGCCGACGGTGTCTTCGACCGGCTTGGCCTCGGCGACTTTTTCAACCACCGGCTTCGGATTTTCCTTCTTGCCGGTTTTCACGCCGGCCATGACCTTGGCGAGTTGATCCGACGAAATGATATCGACCGGCAAGGATTCTTCCGGCATCGATTCGAACGCCTTGGATGAGAACGACACCAGTCCCCACCCGATCACGAGGACGTGCAGGGCCACGGACGCCACCAGTGTCTTGTCGACGTTCACCCCTAGGACCCCTGCTCCACCTCGGTGACCAGCGCCAGCCGCTTGAACCCCGCGCCCGACAACTGCCCCATGACCCTCGCCACGGTTCCGTAATCCGCCTTCTTGTCCGCCCGCATGAATATACGCTCTTCCATGCCGCCCCGGGCGTCCGTGATCGCCTTTAATTTCGGGATCAGCTCGTTCATTGCCACTTCGGTGTCGTTGATAAACACCTTTCCCTGAACATCGACTGAAAGCTGCAGCGGGGTCTTGTCCTGCTCCAGGCTCTTGGCCTGGGTCTGCGGCAGATCGAGCGGCACGCCGACCGTCAACAGCGGCGCCGACACCATGAAGATGATCAGCAACACCAGCATTACGTCCACCATCGGCGTAACGTTGATCTCCGCCATCACCGCGCGACGCCGGCCGCGGCGTCCGCCGCCCGGCGAGCCTGCCATGTTCATCGCCATGATATGTTCCTCATCACGATGCGCTCATAACATACCGCGCCTCATGCCCGTTCGTCGATCTGGCGCGACAGGATCGCTGAAAATTCGTCGGCGAACCCTTCCAGCCGCTGGGCCTGCCGATTCACCTCGGAGGTGAACTTATTGTAGAAGATAGTCGCCGGAATGGCAGCGATAAGGCCGATTGCCGTGGCAAACAGCGCCTCCGCGATGCCCGGGGCCACTACCGCGAGCGAGGTGTTCTTCGAGGCCGCGATCGACTGGAAGCTCGACATGATGCCCCAGACGGTGCCGAACAGGCCGACGAACGGGCCCGCCGAACCGACCGTCGCCAGCACCAGCAGGCGGCGTTCCAGCCGCTCGATTTCCCGGGCGATGGAGACGTTCATGACCTTTTCGATCCGCATCTGAAGCCCGGCGAAAGAGCGCGCCTGGCTTTCGAAAGACCGTTTCCATTCGCGCATCGCCGCAACGAAGCAGGCCGCCATCGATTGCGTCGGTTTGGCCGACAGCGAGCGATAAAGCTCCTCGATCGACTGCCCCGACCAGAACGCCTGTTCGAAGCGATCCATGGCGCGCTTGGTGCGTGCATACAGGAAGGTCTTGTCGATCGCGATCGCCCATACCCAGACCGAACAGGCCAGCAGCCCCAGCATGACCGCTTTCACGATCCAGTGAGCCTGAAAGAAAAGCGCAATCAGCGATACGTCGGTGGATGCCAGCGGCAAGGCTGTCTGAGCCACGTCGGCCGGATTCATAAGCGGTATCCTCTCAACGCAAGCGTCCCAAATCCTCCGGGAGCAAATGGCTGCCGGTTCCACAGCCGCGCGCCAGACGCAGCGGTAAACGCCAACGCTGGCGCCTTGTTGTGTCGCATGGGAGGCCCGCCGAAGCCGAGGCTTGCATCCGCCGCCAACATGTCAAAACAAGGGCCTGTCGGCGCGACCTTACGCCTCTAACCAGACGCCAATCATGGTTAATGCGAGGTTACCAAAGGAGAATTTGGTGCGGCAAAGGACGGTAGCGGGAGGTAACGGGCTACGCCGGAATCGAGATTCCCATACGCAAAAGCGCCCGTCTGCTTTCGCAAACGGGCGGTGGTGTCGCCGTCAGGCTGAATGGCGCATTACGCCGGAGGCCGAGTCCCCATATTGCCGAGACTTATGCCTGGGGCTGACCGTCCGTGGGCGGCGGTGTCGGCCGGGTGCGATGCTGCGCCATGAACTGGTCGAACTCTTCCTTGTCCTTGGCGTGGCGCAGCCGATCGAGGAAATCCTTGAACTCGGTCTGCTCTTCCTCCAGGCGCCGCAGGGTTTCCATGCGGTATTCGTCGAAGGCGCGGTTGCCGCTCGAGGGCGGACCGAAGCCGCCGAAACCGAAGCCGCGACGCTCCATGCGGCCGCGCATCCGCTCCATCTTGTACTGCATCCGCTCCATCTTATTCGCCCAGCGGTCTTGATGACTCCAACAACCCATTTTTCTGCTCCCAAGCGTAAAAAAGAGAAGGGCAAGGCCGATCGGCCACCAGATGATGAAACCCAGCACGGTCACGGCGATCCAGCCGGGGTGCCACGGCGACTCAAGCATATGCGGTCGGTAGTTCTCTTCGGCGGGGCCGCGCCATCGATTGACATCTGCGGTGTAGGCCATTTCCCTCTCCATGACGGCATCACGCCGTTGTGAATGTAAATAACATTTACATACCTAAACCATCCCGGGTTTTTGTCAAGCCGGGCGCCGGCGGCGCGCTCGAATTTATTTTGGGGTGCCCCAAGGACCGGATGGCGGCACCGGCGGCGGCCCGGGCGGCTTCTGATCCGCCTGGTCTTTTTGGGCGGGCGGCCGACGGTCCGTCGGGAAGCCGAGACCGCGCAGATAGATCAAGACCTCGGCTTCCAGCAGGTCTTCCGCCGACATCGGCAGCTTGCGGCGTGCCGCATCGCCACGAGCGAACAGCGAAGCCACACCGTGTGACATCGACCAGATATGCAGCGCCATCATCAGTGCCGGCGGGCGCGGCGTGCCGGGTGGCGCCAGCGCGGCTAAACGCTCGGCGGCGGCCCGGATGATGCCGAAAGCGCGCTCGCTTGCCGCCAGCAATGCAGGATTAAGGTCGACTGGAAGCCCTGATTCGAACATCGCCGAATAGAACGCCGGCTCCGCGCGGGCGAATGCGAGATAAGCTTTGCCGACCCGCTCGAACGCCGTGACGGTGTCCGGACGGCCATCGTCCCAAGCCTGGGTCAGCGCTTCCTCGAACTGCTCGAAGCCGCGCTGCGCGATGCTCGAAAGCAGCTCGTCGCGATCGCGAAAATGCCGGTACGGCGCCGCCGGGCTGACGCCGGCCGAACGCGCGGCGTCGGCGAAGGTGAACCCCGCCGGGCCCTTCTCCGCGATCAGCCCGAGTGCGGCCTGCAGCAGCGCCTCTTTCAGATTGCCGTGATGATAGCCGCGCTCGGCGCGGCGTTGTTCCTTGCGCCAGCTCATGTGAAAGGCTTTTACATGAGCCGGCCGCAAAGGTCACTAGCGCCAGTTCCAGCGCCCCCAGCCCCGAGTCATGCGACGAGACGCCGGCATAAGCGTTAACGTCCGTTAACGTCCGGGCTTGCCCTTCAATTCGGTAAATCCAGCCGCCGCCTCCTGGACGTCGGCCGGGAAATCCGACATTTCCTGCACCTGACGAATTTCGATGACCTCGTTCTCGGACGCCGGGCAGCGCTTCGCCCAGGCGATCGCCTCCTCCCGTGATTTCACATCGATCATCCAGTAGCCGCCGAGCACCTCCTTGGCCTCGGCGAATGGACCGTCGGTTACCAGAGGCTTGCCGCCCGCGAACGAAACCCGTGCCCCCATCGACGGCGGGTGCAGGCCGTCGAGCGTGATCAGCACGCCGGCGTCTTTCAGCGCCCGATTGTATTTCATCATCGCGGCCACACGCTCGGGATCGAGTTTGACGTCCGGCGGCGCGGTCTCATAGCCGAGGGGAATCATCAGCATCATGAATCGCATGGTCGTGTATCCTGTCTGCAATTTTGTTGTCATTCCGGGGCGTGCGAAGCACGAACCCGGAATCTGGCGCTGCAATCTCTGGATTCCGGATCTGCGCCTTCGGCGCATCCCGGAATGACAATGGATGAACTGCTATTTCTTCGCGGCCTGCGCGCGGAGGCGTTGTTCCTGTTCGCGCAGTTCGGGCGTCAGCGCCTCGCCGAAATCCTCCGCATCGAAGACCTGCCGGATTTCGATCTCGGAGCCGCCGTCGAACGGCGCGCGCTTCATCCATTCGATCGCCTCGTCCCGCGACTT
>DATHHQ010000150.1:0-3660 GCA_035490095.1 Bradyrhizobium sp. | reverse complement strand
GGCGCCTCGCGCTGGCAGGCGATGCTCTACATCGTCATCCCGGTCGCGATCCCCGGCATCCTCTCGGCCGGCATCTTCGCTTTCACGCTATCGTGGAACGAGTTCATCTATGCACTTGTGTTCCTGTCCTCGCCTGGCCAGAAGACCGTGCCGGTCGGCGTCACATCGGAGCTGATCCGCGGCGATGTATTCTTCTGGGGACCGCTGATGGCTGGCGCCCTGCTCGGATCGATCCCGGTTGCTATCGCCTATTCGTTTTTCGTCGAGCACTACGTCGCAGGATTGACCGGATCGGTAAAGGGCTGACAGCCCGGATCATCGGGATTGGAAAGCGCGCATGGAAATGCGCATAGACCGTTGGGAGACAGGTGGGAGCGAATGGGACAGGTCGTCCTCAAGGGGATCAACAAGTTCTACGACAGCGTGCACGCTGTCAAAGATGTCAATCTGCAGATCCGCGACAAGGAGTTCGTAGTGTTCGTCGGACCTTCCGGCTGCGGCAAGACGACGACGCTCAGGATGATCGCCGGGCTTGAGGCGATCAGCTCCGGCGACATCTCAATCGACGGCAACGTGATCAATGAACTCGCGCCCATGGACCGCGACATCGCCATGGTGTTCCAGAACTACGCGCTCTACCCGCACATGAGCGTGTACGACAACATGGCGTTCGGCCTGAAGATGCGCAAATTCGAAAAGCCCGAGATTGACAAGTACGTGCGGGAGGCGGCCGACATCCTCGGCATCGGCGAATTGCTAAAGCGCAAGCCGCGCCAGCTCTCCGGCGGCCAACGCCAGCGCGTGGCGCTAGGCCGTGCCATCGTGCGTCACCCCCGCGTGTTCCTGTTCGACGAGCCGCTGTCGAACCTTGATGCCAAGCTGCGGGTGCAGATGCGCGTTGAGCTCAAGAAGCTGCATCTGCGTCTCGGCACTACCGCCATTTACGTTACCCACGATCAGGTCGAGGCCATGACGCTGGGCGACCGGGTCGTCGTCATGAAGGACGGCGTGGTGCAGCAGGTGGGGGAGCCGCTCGAGCTATACAATCAGCCGGCTAACAAGTTCGTCGCCGGTTTCATCGGCTCCCCGGCAATGAATTTCGCCGCCGTTACAGTGACCGAGGCGAATGGATCGCTGATCGCCGAGAACTCCGGCTTGCGCATCAAGCTGCCGGACGAGACCGCGCAGCGCCTGCGCGGCCATATCGGCCACGAGGTCACGCTCGGCGTGCGCCCGGAGGACCTCACCGTGGCGGGCCCAGCCGATCTCGACCACCCGTGCTTCGATGCTGTGATCGAGGTGGTCGAGCAACTCGGCTCGGAAATCCTGCTCGATATGAAGGTCGGCGAGGGTGCCATGGTGGCGAGCGTCGAACCGACCGCGCGGGTCAAGGTGCGCGACAAGCTGCGCATTGCCATGCGGCCCTCCGGGCTTCACGTTTTCGACGCGAAGACTGAGGCAGCGATCTAGCGCAGGCACAATCGGAACGTCTTTCCTGTGGCCAAGTGGTCACGCGGAATTGTGCGCTCGATCAGTCGAACATGGAACGGCAGTACGCCCTCCCCTCGTTGACTCCACCAACGCGTACCTGATTTCATAGCCCCGGAGCAAATGAGACTTTGGCGCAACAGGCGCCAATTTTCCGGTGGTGAGGGGAATTCGCTCAAAACCGGCGACTACCCTGTCACCGACGGACGACTGAGGCTGACGCCCATGGAGGAAGACTGATGTTATTCTACCGAGGCATGACCTGCGAGAACGTCACCATCAACGGCGACAAGGGAACCCCGATTACCGCTTATGTGGCCAAGCCGTCTGGTCCGGGCCCCTTTCCGGGCGTAGTGCTTGTCCACCATCTCCCGGGCTGGAGCGAGTTCTACATCGAGACGACGCGTCGGTTCGCGCATCACGGCTATATCGCGATCTGCGCCAACCTCTATGAGCGCGCGGGCCAGGGTAACCCGGACGACGTCGCCGCGAAAGTGCGCGCCGACGGCGGCATTCCCGACGCCCAGATGGTCGGCGATACCGAGGCCGCAGTGAAGTGGATGCGCGCGCAGTCCAATCACAACGGCAAGGTCGGCATCTTCGGCTCCTGTTCTGGTGGCCGGCACGCCTTCATCTATGCCTGCCAGAGGAAGGACGTCGACGCCTGCGCCGACCTCTGGGGCGGCCGCGTGGTGATGGGCAAGGAGGAGCTCAATGCCAAGACGCCGGTCGCACCGGTCGAGATGACGAAGGACCTCAGCTGCCCGCTGCTCGGCATATTCGGTAACGACGACCGCGCGCCGAGCCCCGAGCAGGTGAATCAGCACGAGGCCGAGCTCAAGAAGCATGGCAAGATGCACGAGTTCTACCGCTACGATGGCGCCGGCCACGGCATCTTCTATTGGCACCGGCCACTGTACCGGCCCGAGCAGGCAATGGATGGCTGGAGCAAAGTGTTCGCCTTCTTCGGCAAGCATCTGGCGAAGTAGGAGACCCGGACATGTGTACCTCCATTATCGAGATCGCACGCGCAGAGGGCATGGCAAAACGCGGGGACGAATGGTTCCCGCTCTCGCTGGCGGTGGTTGCCTATGACCACGCGCGCCATGCGCCGCTGGGCGACGTCATCACGCTCGACTTCATCAACACCGACCTCGAACCCGGGGCGCGGGCCGGGATCGAGCTGACGCTGGAGACAGCCAAGGAGCTGCGCGCCGCTCTCGACCGCGCGATTGCCGCCGCCGAGTTCGAGGAGGCGGAAGTGAGGGGCAAGGGCGCCGCGCCCCGCCTCGTTCGGGCAGCGTCGCACGCAAGATGAGGCGGCCGCTGCCGAACAGAAGTGCTGTCATGATGCACCGAGCGTCGTTCAATTATTTGGCACCGGCCGGACCTTCCTGAACTGCCAGCTTTGCCCGACGCCGACATTTCGAGCAAAGCCGGCGCTGTCCCAATAGAATCCCCAATTGGGAACTCACCCACCAGGGAACCAATCCGCTGGTTCCGACTTATCTCCGACTGTTCAAAAGCCGAGGGATTTCGATGAGACTGGCAAAGATGGTTTTGGCTGGTTCTATGCTCACGGTCATCAGTTCGGTGACGTTGGCCCAGCAAGCGCTTACGGGAACGGTCACCACAATCGATCGGATTAGTGGGACCATCGCCATTCAACAGACGCAAAGCGGCACTGTCGGAGCCAATACCGGCGGAGCTACCGAACAATTCAAGGTGCAGGACGGCATGTTGAATACCTTGCACGCGGGCGACAAAGTCACATTTTCCGTCAGCGAAACGGGCGGGACGAAGACCATCACGAAACTCGAGAAGCAGTAGATCTTCGAAAAAAGCCGCCGGCTGAGACATTGGTCATTTCAGCCGGCACCGAATCGACGCTTGCCATGGCCGTCGCCCCAAAAAAGGACAGTATAACTGTCACACTCCGCTCGTGACGTGCACGCGCGCTTCACCGCGCGCCCAAGCGACTTCGAGTCCGTTCCAACTCATTGATGAAATGTCGATTTGGCATCGTGGACCGCCTGCGGCCACGATGCCTGCATTGGTGTGATTGGCGTTCCATTTCGAGAGCCTGCTGAAACAAAAATCTTTTCGGGAGGAAT
Source organism: Bradyrhizobium sp. (assembly GCA_035490095.1). Lineage (GTDB taxonomy): Bacteria > Pseudomonadota > Alphaproteobacteria > Rhizobiales > Xanthobacteraceae > Bradyrhizobium. The sequence goes on along the minus strand of DATHHQ010000150.1, from coordinate 58 downwards.
GTTACGGGCAAAGCGGGGTCTCCACTCGCATCTGGGGATCGCTCGCATACGAAAGCAG
>DATHHQ010000149.1:0-14023 GCA_035490095.1 Bradyrhizobium sp. | reverse complement strand
AAAGACGTGATGCCGACGAACTTGCCAGACTGGATGGCGCTCATCTCGGCCTTCGTCACCAGGAAAAGGCCAGCGTCGTTGGCGAGTTTGATCGATACAGTTTCGCCCTTGGCGGTTTGAACGCTGATCGTTCCGTCCTTCACGGCCGTCAGCGTGCCCCGGATATGCGCCTGCGCGAAGGCTGGCGCGGAAAGCAGCACACCAACAAGAACCGTTGCGGCTGCAATCGGTACCCAAAGAGCTCGAGACATGAGCATCTGATTTCACTCCCTTTGACGCTCGGCAGACAAGGTAGGTATGCCCACTCCAGCGATTAGAACGCGAGCAATTGTGGCGATGTAATCTGGTCACTTTGAAGACGTCGCGGCTAGATCGAAGGAACTTTGGAGGTCGCTGATGTCCGAGAAGGGTGGCGGGTATCAGCACGCCTATTCAATCACCTCATCGGCGCGTGCGAGCAGCGAGGGAGGCAAAGTGATGCCGAGCGCCTTAGCCGTCTTGAGGTTGATCACAAGATCGTATTTGGTCGGCGCTTGCACTGGCATGTCGGCGGGCTTCTCGCCTTTGAGGATACGATCGACGTAGCTAGCCGCGCGCCGATACATGTCGGTAAAATCAGCTCCATAAGAGATCAGGCCGCCGATGGAGACGTTGTCGCGGGTAAAGTAGACCGCAGGAAGTTTATGCCGGGCGGCAAGCGAGACAATCAGTTCGCGTTGAGTGATTCCCGACGCGCTCGCTGTCGCTATTAGGCCGCCATTCGGCTCGCGCGCAAAATCTGAAACGGCACGCTCGATTTCAGCCGCGTTGTTAGTGTCAATTGGGCTCACCTCCACGCCGACCGATGGCGCCACGGCCTGGATGACGGCGAACTGGCCGATCCCTGCTGTAACTGTCGGATCCCGGAGGACTGCCGCTCGCGTCACGCCCGGCGCGATCTGCTTAAGCAGCTCCAGCCATTTTCCGCTTAGACTATACTCAAACTGCATAAATCCGGTTGCATTGCCGCCCGGCCGCGATAGACGCGCCACCAAGCCGGAGCCCACTGGATCGGGAACGACCGTAAACACGATCGGCACGGTGCGGGTCGCCTTAACCATCAGCTCCGTGCTCTGCCCGCCGGTAGTCAGAATGACGTCGGGCGCGAGCGCCACTAGCTCTGCCGCTTGTCGACGCGTGAGGTCGGCATTGCCCTCGCCCCATCGATGGTTGAACCGAACGTTGTGGCCGTCTGTCCAGCCCAATTGCAGTAACTCTTGCTGGAACGCGGCGAACCGGACCTTCCCTTGTGCGTCGTCCGCGGTCAGGCCCTGGAGCACGCCGATCAGGCGCATCCGGTTTGGCTGTTGCGCACGCGCTGCAAACGGCCACGTAGCCGCCGCATCATGGCGCGCCTCCCGTCCGAGCGGGCGTCGTGGCACGCGGTTCGCCACATGAACGAGATAGGCCGTGCCCCTGAAAATAAGCAACATCCTGATCACGCGTTGGCGCAAGATCTCGCGCGCGGATTTTGGGCGAGCCTGCCTTATCTCGATACAAGCCTCCTAACGTCGCTTTTGAGTCGCGCCCGCCGAATTGCAAAACCCGACGACATCGCAGCGCTTGCGTCCACGGTCGATACCGAAGCATTTCGTGCGGCGCTCGGACGGGTCGCTTGCGGCTATGACGGCGGACAGATCGTTGATGAGTGAGAGACCGCGAGGGCCGGCAGCCGTCTAATGCGAAACCGCCGGCGACGCCACCTTGGTCGCCTTGATCGTAGCTACTCTATCGGCTACCTTCTTTAACTTAGCTAGCATTTGCGGCCTCCCTCTCGGGTGAGGGTGTTGACCGTCGGCCCCTCGCGATTCCCTTAAGCCGGTATCCCCCAGTGAGCTGCAGTCAGCAGCGCGGCTCGTCGGAGCACCACGGCTTAGGGCGGGGGGCGCCGCGACCAACGACTGCACCATTGAATGTCACTTAGGTCCTATTCACCGATGACGGCGAAGAAGATGGTCCCGTCGTACTGGTCGTCCCAATTGCCCGACCAGTCCCGCAGGCCATAGACGATCTGAACCGGAACATTGGCGCCCGAGGGCGCGCCGGTTACCATCACCTGGACGTCGAGCTGGCCCAAGTGGTGGTCGTCGCCGTGGCTGAACTCCACGGTGAACCCGGTCAGGATCGCCGTAGCCTGGGTGACCGCGGCCGGCAGCGCGACCGTCGTGGTCAGGAAGTTCGGGCCCATGCCGGAGATTGGGCCAAAGCTCTGAGAAGCATTAGTGATCTGTAGGGCCATCGCGCGATTACTCCTTGGAGGGAGGCGGGGCGGGATGCGGGTGTTCGTGAACCGGTCCGCGGGGCCGACGCGGAGGATCGCGAACCGCTGCGTGCAGGGTGAACCGGTCGCGGTTGCGCTCCACGACCCAGGACTTTCCGGCTGTTCGGCCGCCGTGGCCGCGTACGACGACGCGGATCACATGCCGGCCGTTCGGCAGCTGGCGAAGGTCGACTTGTCGGCCGCGCCCCAGACTTCCGCCCCGCCCGTCGACCCACTGCAGGTGGACGTCCGAGACCTGGCCGCCAGCGCCGTCCGTGGCGAGCACCGTCGGAACCGCGGGAATCTCGTAGGGGCCCTCCGAAAGGGAGCCGTTCCCGAGCAGCGTCAGGTGGACATCGGGCGGCGGCTTGTCGCCCGCCGCGAGCTCGATTTCCGCATGGCCGGTGGCAATCCCCGACGAGGCCAGCACGCGGACCGTGAGCTTGCGCGACCGCGCGATGAGAGTCCAGGGAATGACCGCGGAGGTGTCCGTCGTCCGGGGCGCGAGGGCCCGCCAAGCTCGCCCCTTAGCGTCCCTATAGTGGACCAGATAGGCCTTAGCGTCCGCCGAGTCCTTCCAAGAGATCGTGATCCCGTCCTTGCCGCTCTGCGTCTTGCCGCCGATCACCTTCGGCGGGTCGGGGATCGGCTCCTCGTAGAGCATTTTCTCGTCCTCATAGACTACCAGGAACGCCGCCCCCTGGGGATATGGCAGTGCGTCGCGCGTGGTCTTCGGCCAGCAGGCGCAGTCCTCGGTCTCGCAGATGCAGTGCAGATGGCCGCAGTCCAGCACCCGGCGGTCCGCGTCCAGGAATTCATAAATGAAGGCCGACTGTGGACGCGACGTACCCTGCATCACCGCCGGGTGATGGAACGAGACCCGCCGCTCCACCTTGCGGTCGCGGCCGATCTGCAGGCCCAAGAACAGCGTCTCGCGCTCGCCGCCTCTTAGGCTCATCGCCCAGCCCGGCGCCGGCCCGCCTTGCGTCGGCCCCAGCAGCGCCTGGTAGGTATAGGGGCTCACCCAAGGGGTGCCGGGCAGGAATGCCGTCATGAAGTCCAAGGCGCTCGTGGGATTGAACACGGTGTTCGTCGTCGGATCGAACCCGAACACGCCGATGCTGTCGGACGGGAAGGTGCCATAGCGCGGATAGTCGTTGTTCGGATCCTGCGCCGGCGGGCTGCAGCCGCGGCAGGGATCGTGTTCCAGGCCCAGGGAGTGACCGACCTCGTGCGGCACGGTGCCCAGCCGATCGATGAACGAGGCGGCGATGCGCTCGCCCACCGGCGAACAGCCGATCACCCCGGCCGCCGAGATGCCCGGCGGCAGGCCGCCGAAGTAGATGTCGCCCGATCCGCCCTTCAGGTCGCGCAGCTGGTCCAGCAGGGTCTCCCATCCGTCGCCGCAGCCGCTGGCGGGTGCCAAGCCGGAGATGGCCGGGGTCAGGGTGATCGTGTTGAAACCGGTGAAGTTCACCAGCCCGCGCGGATAGGTGCTCATCAGCAGGGACATCGCGCCGGCCACCGCCGCCTGCGTGGGGGCGGACGCCGCTGGCGACAGCGTGTTTACGCCCACCAGGAACACGTTCAGCGGCTCGATGCGGGTGAAGCCCAAGGTATGAGTCGCCGCGTGGCTGACCGATGTGGGATCGGCGCTGTCGAACACCCGGCACCGCACGGTCACCGACCCCGCCGACAGGCCGGTCGGAATCATGAAGTTGAGCGTGTCGTTGGCCTGGGCTTGATTGATCAGGGCGTCGCGCTTGGGCGCGATCGTTGGGTTGATCGGCGACAGGGTCGTGCTGCCCGACCCGTTCGAGACGATCAACTCGCCGCTCAGAGTCGAAATCGGCGGCAGGCCCGACGAACTATCGTAGTCCACATAGACCCGCACGCCGGTGTTCTTGCCCTCGATCAGGAAGACAGAGTTGTCCGGCCGGACGTTGGTTGGATCGAGAAAGCGGCCGGCGCGGAAGAACTGCGTGGCCTGGTTGAACTCCACGCCGCTGATCGCCAGATCGCCGCGCGGCGGCGGCGCAGTGATGGACTCCAGTTCAGCTATCACCGTGAAGTTGATCAGACCGTCGTAGTTGTCGTCCCAGTCGCCCGACCAGTCCCTCAGGCCGAAGTGGCCGGTCACGGTCACGGCGTCGCCGTTGATGTCCGTCGCCAGCCGCACGTCGATCATCCCCACGTGATGATCGTCCCCGCCGCTGAACTCGGTCATGTAGCCTGCCAGGCCGGCCACCGCCGCGGTCACGCCACGTGGAAACACCATTGTCTTGGACGCCGGCCGTGGTCCGCTGCCGCGCACCGGCATCGAGAAATCCAGCGAATCGCTTCGGATTTCCATCTCAACCTCCTCTAACGGCCTTCCTCCCACTACAGCTGCACGCCTCCGAACTGGCACCGACTACCCATGTTTTGAGCACCGGGTTTCCCGCATCATTCGATGCTGAGATAGCTTGGTTCACCACGACAAACTCTTTGCCGCCGCCGATCGGCATCGGCTTGACGGGTGGAATTTGCGTTGCAGTGAATGTGACGGAGACGGGTCTTTCCGGCGGAGTGCTGTGAGCCAGGACATTGCCAGCCGTAAGAACGACAGCAACTGAGAAAAATGCAAGAAGTGCGTGAATGATCGCCATTGTTCCCTCCTGCAATTGGCAGAGAACGAATTGCGACTGACAAGCTATGCCTCGCCGAACATTCGAGCAAGGATAAAGACTTTCAACCTTGAGGAGCAACGCGTTGCAGCACGGAGTCAGTCGAGTTCATGTTTCTGTTATGGCTTACACATTTGCCTGCCTGGGGTGCGTCAAATTGCCCAAAGCGCTCGCCCCTTCAGCCCGGCAATGAACGCTTCGGATCAAAACCCGACTTCGAGCATCGACGGCTCGATGTCCGCTCTTCCCTCTCGACAGCGGACATTCATCGAGGGGCGCGCACGTCAGCTTTGTGCCGTTGCCCGAAGTGAAAAGAACAGGCTCACCAGTTAAAAAACGGACCCCCAAATGGCGAGCGCCAAAAAGGCATGCGATCGCGTGCGCGTGCGTAAGGGAATTCGGCCCCCGGACCGCGTCGTCGCATCTTGATGCCGCCTTGCGGCTCGCCGCTCAAGAGCACGACGAAATCCGTGCCTTTGCCGGTCTCGGAGCTCAACGCCTCGTCGGTGATGATAAGGGAAGATCGCGGCGCCATCCCGGCGATACGATCCAATGCATCCTGCGGAATGACAATCCGGTCGAGCGCGGTCCTTGCACTGCCCGGGTCCGTCGGCATCGGCTCCACGTTGCGACCCTGGCCCCCGCGCGGCCGGCCTTGCGGCTCGACCACGCCGCCCTGCGAACGTCCGCCGTCCAATGAGACCACGCTCCATCGCATGTCGGTGTCGCTGCTGGTCCGCTCCATGGCGGTGAAGACGTGGGTGCCAATCGGACTGTCGGCATCCAGGATCGTGACCGGACTTTCCAGGATGGGCTCAAAGGCTTGCCGGACATAAAGCCGCTGGGTCTTGCGGCTGATTAACACCGATACCGGCTCGAACTGGCGCGCCACCTGGCGCGCCGCCTCGGCTGCCGCGGCCCGCGCCGTCTCTGCGATGGCGACGGCTTCACGCGTACGCGTGACGGTATCCTGTTTCGGTTGCAGCTCCGCCTTTGCGCCGGCCAATTGCACCTGCAAGGCCGCGATCCTGGCGACGGCCTGCGCCTTGTCGCGCTCGGCCTGCTCCTTGGCCTCGGCCGAGGTTGCGGAGCCAAGCGCAGCCTCGGCGGCCGCCAATTGAGCCTCGGCTCTGGCCTTCAGATTTTCCGCCACGCGCACCGGCGCCATCGCCTGCGCGGCTTCCCTGAAGGCCGTCCCGGCGGCGAGTCTCGCCTGGTCCGCCTTCCTGGCCGCCTCATCTGCCTCTGCGGCGCGGGCGGCGGCCAAGGCGCCTGCACCCGGCTTCGATGGAAACAGAGCCGGATGGGCGATCTCAATGGGCGCCACATCGGTTGGTGCCACGATCACCCGCAAGCCCGGCCGGGTGGCGTCGAACAGCCGGGCTGCGAAGTCGAAGGGCATCCGAACGCAGCCGTGGGACGCCGGATATCCGGGCAGGGCGCCGCCGTGGAGCGCGATGCCCGACCAGGTGATGCGTTGCATGTGGGGCATGTAGGCATCGTCATACAGGTTCGAGTAGTGCTCGGCTTCTTTCTGGATCACGGTAAAGATCCCGGCGGGCGTCTCGCGTCCCTTCTGGCCGCTCGACACCGGCGCCCGCAATATCCAGCCATTGGCGTCATAGACGGTGATGCGCTGGCTGTGCAGCGAAACGATCGCCATGACCGGCTCGCCGGCTGTGCGCTGCTCGATGGACTCGACGACGCGTTCGCTCCGACGGTCGGTGGCGCCGACAGGATCTGCCGCCGCGATCAGCGCCGCCAGACCCGCAACGGCAAAATGCGCGGGCCGCGGCCTTGTTGGCTTGCGCTTCGGGTTCACACAACGAGACCTCATACGCGTCCCATCTGATCAAGGCGACGCCAGCTTGCACCCGGCAGATTCATAACGCCATCGGTTCGAACCTGCCAACCCGGAACTTCCCGAACGCTCACGGATCGGTCGGAGTGTGCATACTCAGGAAGCTCAACGCTTATAGCAGCATAGCGGGGCTTCTGTCCGGCCTGGTCGATGTACGTTCGGGGTCAATCTCGTCGTTCTGGCCGCGCATCGATCACTTCCGGTCTTCCCCGATGAGCGGACATTTTCGGATACCGCCGGCATGTCCGAAAAGTGCCACAAGCCGACATCTTCGCGGCGTGTCGCCCGAGCGTCACATGCGCGTCAGCCAAGCGCGATAATCGGTGCCTCGTTTCCCGACCACACCCGCGCAGATTGCGCCGCGAACATGGGGCGTCCATATGAACTTGAAAACCTTTTTCTCCCTGATATCGGCGATGTCGCTCGCTGCATCGCTGGCTTGCGTTGCGGCGCCGGCGCGCGCCGATCACGACGGTGACGACCGCGACCATGGCCACGGCGACTCCCGTGATCACGACCACGGTCGTGATCACGGCGGCGACCATGACGGCGACCATCATGGCCGCAAGTCGCCGCGGGTGGTGGTGATCTCGCTCGACGGCGCCAAGCCCGATTTCATCCAGAAGTTCATCGACGAGGGCGTGCTGCCGCGCGACGGCGGCCTGGCGCGGCTGAGCCGCCGCGGCGCGGTGGCGGTGCAGAACGTGACGGCGTCGCCGTCGCTCACCGCGGTGTCGCACATCGCGATCGCCACCGGCTCGACGGCGGTTCACAACGACATCCCGTCGAACACCTTCGAGGCGATCGTCGGGCCGATCTCATCGAGCCTCAGCGGCTTCGCGGCACCGATCGGCGGCTATCGCGAGAACCCGCTCGGGCCTTCGCCGGAGCCGACAGCGTCGCCGCTGTGGGTGCAGCTGCGCCAACAGGGCAAGAAGGTGATCACCGCGACGTGGCCGGGCGGCGACGGCGCTACCATCTCCATCAACAACACGGTGGTGCAGCCGGCCGAGCCGATCCGCGTCACCGACTACACCGTGCCGTTCGGGGCGTTCGGCGGCATCGGGGCCCAGGGCTTCTCGCTGTCCCGGGGGGCCTTCGGGTCCGATCCGGCGGTCATCACGGCGCTTCAGGCGGCCGGCCACTTCTCGTTCAGCCCGATGCTGGCGACGTCGGCGCCGATCGAGACGTTCTCGTGCTCCTCGGCGCCGGCCGCGACCTGCAGCAATGCGGCGACGCTCGACCTCAAATACGCGATCCGGGTGGCGGCGCTCGACACCACCAACGACGGCAAGGTGAACTACGACACCCTGGTGTTCTTCGACACGACGCGCGGCATCACGGCAGGACCGTTCCACGCGCCGTCGACCGGACCGGCCTACGCCAAGCTCGGCGGCGAGAATGCGCCGTTCTTCTTCGAAGGCAGCGGGGCCAAGGTCGGCGCCGCGTACTTCGTCTCGGCGCTGGCGCCCGATCTTTCGGTCGTGCGCTTCGCCCGCTACGGTGCCAACTTCATCCCGCGCAACACGCCGGTGCTGGCCGACGTCGACGACATCAACAACAACATTGGGTTCTGGCGTCCGCAGGCTGACTTCCGCATTCCGGAGCGGCTGAGCCCGGGCTTCACCAACTTCCCCGACCTCGAGATCGAGGCGATGTTCGAGGACATGGTGAAGACCTTCGTGCGCTACCAGGCGAACATCGGCGAGCGCGCGATCCGCAACCATCCCGACGCCGACCTGGTGATGATCTACATCGAGCAGCCCGACGGCTCCGAGCATCAGTTCCTGCTCACCGACCGCCGCCAGGGCACCACCCCGACCGACCCGAACTCGATCGGCGCCAACCAGGACCCCGCCAAGGTCGCGCGGTATGCTTCGTACATCCGCGTCGCCTATCAGACGGCCGACAAGGCGGTGAAGCAGATCGCCGATGCGGCGGGCCGTGACAGCAACGTCATGGTGGTGTCGGACCACGGCTTCGCGCCGTTCCACACCTCGGTCAGCATGACCAACATCCTGCGCAATGCCGGCATCGACACCACCAAGGTGGCGATCCGCACCTCGGGTCCGGCGGTCAACATCTACGTCAACCTGCAGAACCGCGAGTCGGGCGGCACCGTCGATCCGGCGACCTACAACGCGCTGGTAACGCAGATCACCAACACGGTGAAGAACGCGGTCGATCCCAACCCGCGGTTCAACTTCTCGCTCAAGGGCGGGCAGATCTTCACCGTGGTCGAGACCCGGCCGCTGCAGTGCGAGGCCCCGACCGGGCTGTGCACCAGCAAGACCATCGGCCAGGATTTCGGCGATGTGTTCGCGCTGATGGCCCCGGGCTACAACTTCGACGGCATCCAGAATCCCGGCGTTGCCCGCCTCGGCGATGCGTCGTTCAATGCGGCGACGACCACGCTGTCGATGCCGAACTTCTACGGTGCCCATGGCCACGATCCAGAGCTGCCGGTGATGAGCGCGACCTTCATCGCCGCCGGCCCGCAGATCCGCGAGGAGACCACGATCCGGCGCATGCGCAACATCGACGTGGCGCCAACCATCATGCGGATCCTGGGCGTCACGCCCCACAAGGTCGACGGCGAGGTGCTGCACGAGATCCTGCGCTGAAAACCGGCGTGCGATCCTCAAACTCATCCGATGGGCGCTGACCAGCGCCCATCGGAACTGGCCTGCTTGTGCAGCTCAGCTGGTGGTTAGAGACCCGTAGTAATACCGATCGGGCATTGTTCCAATCTTCATGGTTAACGGACAGCGTACCCTCTGAGCTCGCCTGTCGGCTGCTGGCATTGGAGGGATTTCACCGTGGCATTTCTGCAATTGAACATCCGAGGGCGATTGATTCTCGGCTTTAGCGTGCTTTGCATTCTCCTGGCCGGTGTGATCGGCACCACAATCACCAAAGTTCACACGGTCAGCGAAGCGACCGATCGTACGGTCAACTTGCGGGTTCCGACCGCCATGACGGCAAGCGATCTGGTGGCGGGCGTCTATGCTTCGCTTGCATCGCTGCGCGGCTGGCTGATTACCGGGAACGATGCGTTCAAGACGGAACGCGCCGGCCTTTGGAAAGACATCCAGACCCACGGCTCCGAGATGGATCGTCTTTCGAGCCGCTGGACCGCCGAGAAAAACAAGCAGGACTGGAAGCAGGCCAAGCCGTTGCTCGACGAATTGCGCAACGCGCAGGACAAGGCCGAGGCGATTGCCCATACCATCGATGAGCAACCCGCGGCAAAAATCCTTGCGACCGAGGCAGCGCCTCTGGCCAAGCTGATGCTGCAGAAAGCAACCTCCATCATCGACGAGGAAGGCAACATTGCCTCGACCGATCAGCGCAAGAGCCTTTTGATTGGCTTTGCCGACATGCGTGGCAGCATGGCAATGGCGATCGGCGCCATCCGCGCCTATCTGCTGACCGCGGACGCGGCTTTCAAAACCGAGTTCGTGGAGCTCTGGGCGCTCAATCAGAAAAAGTTCGATGCGTTGTCGAAACGCCGATCGGAGATGACGAGCGATCAGCAGAAGGCCTTCGACTCACTCGTTGAAGCCCGCGCAAAATTCTCGCCGCTGCCGCAGAAAATGTTCGATATCCGCGCCTCGGACCGCTGGAACATGGCGCAATGGTTCCTCACCAATGAAGCCGCGCCCCGCGCCAACAAGCTCCTCGATATCTTCGCGGGAGAAAAGAACACTGCGGGCTCGCGTTCGGGTGGAATGGTTTCGCGCCAACAAGACAATTTAAAAGCGGACGGTGCGGCGGTTCTCGCTGAAACCAGTTTCCTTACGACGTTGCTTTGGGTGCTGTTGGGCGTCGGCATCGGCGTCGCCGTAACGGTCGTGTATCTAACCAACCGTTCGATCGTGCCGCCCATTCTCAAGATGGTTGGAGCGATGGGGCGGCTTGCCGGTGGCGATCACTCCGTCGAAATTCTCGCAACTGACAAGAACGACGAAATCGGTCTGATGGCCAGGGCGGTCCTGATCTTCAAGGAGAACATGATCAGGGCCAAGGAACTCGCTGCCAAGGAAGCCGAAGCAATCAGTACGCGAGTAGCCCGTGCCGCGCGGGTGAACGATCTGACCGAAACGTTTGATAAGGATATATCGACGGTGCTGAGGTCAGTGGCATCAGCCTCAACCGAACTGCAGGCGACGGCATCGTCGATGACGGCGACCGCCGAAGAAACCAGCAATCAGGCAACGGCGGTGGCCGCCGCGACTGAAGAGGCTTCAACGAACGTGCAAACTGTGGCGGCCGCGTCGGAGGAATTAGCCAGCTCCGTCAACGAAATCAGCCGTCAGGTGGCGCAATCGGCCGCAATCGCGCAGAAGGCGGTGACAGAGGCCGATCGCACCAATACGACGGTCCAGGGCCTGTTCAAGGACGCTGCCAGCATTGGCGATGTCGTCAAGCTTATCAGCGACATTGCAAGCCAGACCAACCTTCTCGCGCTCAACGCCACGATCGAAGCCGCGCGCGCCGGTGAGGCGGGCAGGGGATTCGCGGTAGTGGCAGCCGAGGTCAAGAGTCTCGCCGAGCAAACCGCGAAGGCAACGGATCAAATCAGCGCTCAAGTTTCGTCGATCCAGACTTCATCCAGTGACGCCGTAAGCGCCATCAAGGCGATCACCGCGACGATCAATGAAATCAACGAGATCGCCTCCGCGATTGCCAGTGCTGTCGAAGAACAGGGCTCGGCTACGCAGGAGATTGCGCGCAACGTGCAGCAAGCGGCTCTCGGCACCGGTGAAATCTCGTCCAACGTTGCCGGCGTTCAGCAAGCCGCCGGCGATACCGGCGCCGCAGCCCATCAGGTCCTCCAGGCATCCAGCGAGTTGTCCAGGCAGTCCGAGACGATGCGAGGTCAGGTCGAATCCTTCCTCAGCAACATCAAGGCCGCTTGATCACCCGCCGATGCGGCGACGGTGATGCGCTGGCTGTGCGGCGGAACGATCGCCATCACCGGCCCGCCGGCTGTGCGCTGCTCGATGGACTCGACGGCGCGTTCGCTCCGGCGGTCGGTGGCGCCGACAGGATCTTGCGGCCGCGATCAGCGCCGGCCGGAGTGTGCATCGTTGGGAAGCTCAACGCTTATAGCAGCATAGCGGGAGCTTCTGTCCGGCTTGATCGATGTCCGCTCCCGAGTCATTCTCGCCGTTCCGGCCGCGCACTGATCACTTCCGGTCTTCCCCGATGCGCGGACCTTTTCAGATACCGCCGGCATGTCCGAAAAGTGCCAACAACGGACTACCCAGCAATCAAGAAGCGGCCCATCCAAGCCGTACGTTTCGCTCCATGATCAGCGGTCAATGGTTGAAATCCGCACCGCGCCCAGAACCGCAGCGCTCCCACGTTCGTTCGATTGATGCCGACGTGCACAGCCAGCGCATCTTTGTCTCGTGCGATTTCGAGCCACGCCTGCACGAGCATCGCACCGTGACCTTGATGTCGCAGCCGGGGCAGTAGATTGAGGTGCATATGCGCCGGATACTCCTGGGCGATGTTCGTTGGCGTCCGCTCGGGGTGGTGAATTATAGCCCAACGCTTTTGATCTGCCGTCCAATCGCTGGATGCTTCCCCAGGATGAGGATCCTGGGTTCGTAGGTGGGGCCACCATTCGCGTTCAAGCCGCGCCTCCCAGCTCTTGGTTTCGATAGTGCCAACCGCAAATCCCCCTACTCCGGTATCATCTTCAGCGACAAGGGCGAGATCGGGTTCTAGGCGGGCGTACGGCGCCGAATGGATATGGCCCATCAATATGCCATCTTCGTAGAGATGAGCCGCGTCATCTCCTGCAAGCGAGATCGCGTAGAATGCGCGACCGAATTTTGCGTCGCAGAAAGATTTCGTGATGTGCCATGAACGGTCATAGAGTCGGGCTAAACTGGACCGCCGATTTTTCCACTAAGCGTCAAGGGTTCTTGAGACCTTGCGGCAGACTAATCCAGAGCACTGTCTGTTCTTCCGGCGAATGTAGCGATTTGTGTCCCTTGCCCTCCACGTCCTCAAACAAGACGAAGCTACCGGCCGGTACGCGCCTCTCATCTCCGTCACTTGTCTGGTATTCTGCCGATCCATCAAGCCTCACTGTCAGCACGCGCTCCGGCACTGTATGCCAATCGACCTGTCGCGCACCCGCCGGAATGTGCGTGAAACGGATGCCTGACGCCGCGTACTTCGCCGACACTTCGAACGCAGCGGCATTGGGGTGAACCTGTCGAGAGGTTGTCGGGATTTCGACCTCATCGAAGTGGGACTCGCCGTCGGCTGTCGAGTAAACGCGCAGACACTTCATTCTTAGCCTCCGTTCCTTGAGTTGCACTACACCACATTTCCATGATCGCATAGAAGCGCCTAGGTCCGAAGTGGGTCATTCTCGCCGTTCTGGCCGTGCACTGATCACTTCCGGTCTTCCCCCATGAGCGGACCTTTCAGATACCGCCGGCAAGTCCGAAAGTGCCAAAAGCGGGCAAAGGCTGTTTGACTGCTCGCCGCGGTGCTATGGAAACGGTATGTCCATTTTGATCTCATTTTCTGGTTTGCCGGGGGTCGGCAAAACGACCGTGGCCCGCGCCCTGGCGCAGGAAATCAGCGCCGTTTACATACGCGTGGACTCGATCGAGGTGGCCCTGAAAAACAGTAGCTTGCAGATTCATCCGGCCGAGGATGCCGGATATCTTGCGGCCGTTGCGGTCGCGAAAGACAACCTGGTACACGGCCTCGATGTCGTTGCAGACACGGTGAATCCCATTGAGCTGACGAGGAGGTGGTGGGCCGAGGCCGCAAAAGCATGCAATGCACGATTGTTGAATGTGGAAATTGCCTGCTCGGATCGAGCTGAACACAGGCGCCGGGTAGAGAAGCGTCGCAGCGATATCGTCGGACTTGATCTGCCCGATTGGAAACGCGTTCAGAGCCGCGACTACGAAGACTGGACCGGGAATCGTACGGTGTTGGATACCAGCAAGCTGTCCGTGAATGATTGCGTCAAAACGATTATCGAGGCGTTGGCCCATGCCACCTGAAAGTTAAGACCGCTAATGGGATGGTCCGGCCGTGCTCCTGCCCCGCCAGCAATCGAAGCTGGCCAGGGGCGCCAAGACAAGGAGCACGCCATGTCTCAGACAGCCAATACCGCAATCGCCGTGATCGGCATCGATATCGGCAAGAACTCGTTCC
>DATHHQ010000148.1:0-4509 GCA_035490095.1 Bradyrhizobium sp. | reverse complement strand
GAATTCTTCGCGCTCGAACCCGAGCGGTCGCGCCAGGCATTTTACCGGTCCGACGAACTGACCGAGATCGGCAAGGGACCGATCTCCTTTCGACAGGTCGGCGATAATTTGTTCGGCCGCACGCTCCAGATCCTGATGGAGCGTTACGAACCGGGTGGCGACACCGGACGTATCCCGTTGGTTCACGATGGCGAAGAAGGCGGTATCATCCTTAGCGGCCGACTCGAGGTGACCGTTGAGAGCGAACGTCGCATCCTCGGACCCGGCGACGCCTACTATTTCGAGAGCCGCCGCCCGCATCGTTTCCGCTGTGTCGGCGCCAAGGCGTGCGAAGTCATCAGCGCGTGCACACCACCGACGTTCTGAAACCAGCTCCCTTTCGCGTCGTCTCCAGCTAGAGCGGGATGACTTTTCTTCGAATCGTCATCCCGCTCTATCTTTTTGTTTGAGCATGATCTTTTCGGAAAACCGGTACCCACTTTTCCGGATCATGCTCTAGCGAAGCTCTTCAAATCCAGCGAGGACGGCCGTCAGATTTGCCGCGAGAATCTCCGACAGGTATCCGCCTTCCTGCACGAAAACGGTTGGAAGCCCTAACCGCGCGATGGCCCCTCCAATGCGCCGGAAACCCTCGGTGGTTACGGCGAGACCCGCGAGAGGATCATGCTCTGACGCATCGAGGCCGAGCGCTACGACCAGAGCACCAGGAGCAAAAGCACGGATCGTCTTTTCCGCTGCACCGAGCGCTTGCATGTAGCCGTCATCCCCGGTGCCGATCGGCAGCGGAATGTTGAGATTGGCACCAAGACCGGGACCCGCGCCGCGCTCATGCGCATAGCCCCAAACGAAAGGGTTGAAGAAGGTCGGATCGGCATGGATCGAAACTGTGAGAACATCCGGCCGTTCGTAGAAAATGCCTTGCGTACCGTTACCGTGATGGACATCAACGTCGAGGATCGCCACACGCTCATGCCTTAGTCGCAGATGAGCCGCCGCGACTGCGCTGTTGTTGAGAAAACAAAAGCCACTGGCCAAGTCGCGATAGGCGTGATGACCCGGAGGACGGCAGAGTGCGTAAGTCGCGTCCTCGCCGTCCAAAACAAGCTGAGCTGCCGTCGTTGCCACATCCGTGGCAGCGCAAGCGGCGGCCCAGGTGCCGGGGCCGATCGGACAGGACGTATCGACCGTATGCCAGCCGAGACGGCCGACAATGTGGGTCGGATAAGTCGCGGCATTGCGTACGGGATGCATGTTGGCGATCATCTCGGGACCTGAATCCCCAAGCGCGGTCCATGCGTCCCATGCCTCGGCGAGAAAACCAAGATATTCAGGACTATGGACCCTTGCCCGCGGCCCCTGCCCGAACGCCATCGGCTCAACCAGATCGTGATTGCCCGCCTTAAGTCCACTGAGCAACCGATCGGCGCGTTCAGGCTGCTCGGTGGTGCGCTTGACGACGCCGCGAACCAGAAAAAATTGCGGATCATGGCTTCGATGCAATTCGGTATAGACGGCCTTCACCCGCACACTCCCGTTGTTGAACTTTATCCCTGCGTCCGTCAGCGCTGCACCGCATGAGGCGCTTCATAGACGTCGTCTCTCCTCGACGGCCTCGAAGCCGCACCAACAAACCACATTCGAGTCCGGGCTTTCGGCACCTGCAACCCTGGTCAATAGCAAGCCGCCATAAGCCCCAGACGCGGATAGACCCGGTCGATCGCCGATGTATCGTTCCGCATCTGCTCGATAATCCAGTCCCTGATCTCGACGGCAACAGGTCGGAGAGGCCGGTTGCGCGGGCTGACGAACTCGCAGATCCGTCTCGTACTGACGATGCGTTCGGAAGCCGGAACCAGCGCACCGGTCAGCAGCCAATGCGATACGACGGTGAGCCAGCCGAGTGTAATCCCCTGGCCGAGCAGCGCCGCCTGCACCACAACCGCATAATCCGAGAAACTCAGCGCCTTGACGGGACCGGAGCGGCTCGTGAGAACACCTGGATATTGTGCAACCCAGTCCTCAGGCGTGTCGGCCAGTTTGATGATCGTGGTCCCATCGCTCGTCTCCGTTGCGGTATGCGCATCCCGATAACCGGGGCTGCAGATCGGCAGCATGACTTCCTTCATCACCAAGGCGCCGTTGGAGTCAGGGTCGTCCTGATCACGGAACCGCATACCGAAGTCGACGTTCTCGACCGGGCCCCGCAATGAGCCGGATATCAACTGGAACCGCAGATCAACATTCGGAAACCGGCGCTGCAGCTTGTCCATGCGTGGCATCAGCCAGTGCGTGGTGAAGGCCGAGGAGAGTGAGAGCGTGACGGTTTCGGTACCCCGGCGGCGGCGCTCGATCTCGATCAGACCCGTTTCGATGCTGCGAAATCCGTCGAGGACACGCCGGTAGAGTAACTCACCCTCCTCTGTCAGAATCGCACCGCCCGCCGTGCGATCAAAAAGGCGTACGCCGAGATGTTGTTCGAAGCGTCCCAACATGCGGCTAACCGCCGGCTGGGTCACATTCAGTTCGGCCGCCGCCGCCGTGAAGCTGCCGTTGCGTGCAGCCGCATCGAAGACGAACAGCGCATTGCTGGAAGGCAGCATCCGGCGAAGCTCAGGCATAACATCAGATTATGATGCGGGTGATAATTTGGCAATTGCTACGCGCCACGAATTTTGGTTGCATGATGAAAGGGAGAGCCTGTCGGGAAGCGGAGTGCCCTGATCAACCCGCGGCAGGGGAAACTCTGCGTCGCGCAGGATGCGTCCGCCTATAAATTGAGATCATGCCAGTTCAACTGCCCCTGGCCTAGGCGAGGGCGTCGGGGATCCGCGTTCGCGCGGCCATCGGCGAGGAGCAACAGGAAGGTCGTTCGTTGGGCACTGGCGGCGAAAGCGTCGAAATCAGATCTGCGAGCAAGAGCTACGGCGCTGTCCGTGCACTCGACAACGTCACGCTCAATGTCGCACCGCGTGAATTCGTCTCTCTTCTAGGGCCATCCGGATCCGGCAAGACGACGCTTCTCGGCTTACTCGGCGGATTCATCCAGCCGTCGTCGGGATCGATTCATTTCGGCGACCGCGACGTCACCTTCCTGCCTCCGCACAAGCGCGACATCGGAATCGTGTTCCAGAACTATGCGCTGTTTCCGCACATGAACGTCGGCGAAAATGTCGCCTTCCCGCTGCGCGCGCGACGGCTTCCCAAGGCGAGTTGGCCGGAGAAGGTGCGTACTGCGCTGGCGATGGTCGGACTCGCGGGCTATGGGGAGCGCGGCGTTGCCCAGCTCTCCGGCGGCCAGCGTCAGCGCGTTGCGCTCGCAAGGGCGATCATTTTTGAACCGCGACTGATTCTGATGGACGAGCCGCTTTCCGCGCTCGACAAGCAGTTGCGGGAATCGATGCAAATCGAGCTGCGCGAGCTCCACAAACGCATTGGCGCCACCATCATCTATGTCACGCATGACCAGCGTGAGGCGCTGACGATGAGCGACCGGGTCGCCGTCCTGAAAGGCGGGCGCATCGTCCAGATCGACCGGCCGGAGCGTCTGCACGATCATCCGGCGGATTCCTTCGTCGCCAGCTTCATCGGCGAAGCGAGCCTGCTGCCCGTCCGCCGCATCGACTCCGGCAGCGTGGCGCTGGGACCCGCTATCCTGCGCAGCGCTCGAGCCGTCCCGAATGGCGAAGCGCTGATCCTGGCGGTGCACAGCGAAAAGCTGCTGATCGACGACGGCGCCGGCGACGCAGCGCGCAACCGCCTGACCGGCACCGTCACGGATGTCGTCTACCAAGGCGAAAGCCTGCGCATTTTTCTCGTACTGCCGGATGGCACCACGTTGAGCCTGCGCCAGCCGAGCCATCACGAAGCCTATCGCCGCATTCCGCCGCTTGGCGGCAGCCTCACCGTGACCCTCCACCCGGAAGACACGATCATCGTGCCGAAGGCACCCGAATGAACGTCCATCACCAGCACAGTCCCAGCACCAGAGAAGAAACGCCCATGTCGCTCAGTAATTTCAAGGTTCTCACTTTTGACGTCGTCGGCACCCTGATCGACTTCGAAACCGGCGTGCTCAGCGCCGTCCGCAAGATCTCCGGCCGAAGCGTGGCAGAACTCAGCGATGACCGGATCTTCGCATCCTATAAGCGAGGCCGCGATGCTCATCCGGAGCGATCCAGCGAAGTGATGTTTGATGTCTATCGCTTCCTGGCGAAAGAACTCGGCTTGCCGGCCGATGATCTGGCCTGCGACGCTTTCCAGCTTGCGGTGCTGCGCTGGCAGCCGTTCGCCGACTCAATCGAGGCGCTGAAACGTTTGCGCACGAAATTTCGGCTGGTCGCGATGACCAATGCGGATCGCGTCACGCTGTCGTGCTACGCGCATGCCCTGGGCGACCCGTTCGACGATACCGTTTGCGCCGACGATACCGGCGTCGCCAAACCGAATCCCGAATTCTTTGCCTACAACAAGGGCAGGCAGGCAGCCTTCGGCTACAAGCAGTCCGATATT
>DATHHQ010000147.1:0-11606 GCA_035490095.1 Bradyrhizobium sp. | reverse complement strand
GTCCTCGGTCAGTTGTTCGTCGAGGGCCCAACGTCGGACGACAACATCACGAGTAGGGCTGGCCGTTGCGACCTGGTAAGCGCCGGCCTCGCATTCCACGAAGCCGGCTTGTCATCGCTGACGCCCGATGGCGAGCGCCTGGCCAGGGAATGGGACCTGTGTTCGCTGTACGCGCGCCGCGATCGGCGCTGGTATTTGAAAGTGCGAACAAACGCGCGTTCTGAGGGCGCGGCGGTCAGCCACTCGGAATCAAGCGCCGCCGTCCGGTAGGATCGATCGGCGCTGGCGCTTCATGACTTCCGTAGTCCGGGGCGACCGGCGTAACTCCCAAGGCGGGATTCCGAGCTGATCCCAATACGCGTGCGGCGATCCCCGGCGGGGCGACGTAGAAATGCTGCCTGGTCCGTGCGATATTGTCGGGTATGGCTCAGTCGCCGCAACCTTATGACCTTGTAACCCGGGCCTGCACGATTCACGCGGGTTGCTTTCGCTGGGACATCAGAGAGAACGGAAAACCTATTCAGTCTTCCATGGAATCGTTTGCCACCGAGCAGGAAGCTCACGCGGATGGTCGCCATGAGCTCGAAAAATTAATCCAAGTCTCTAGGTTGTGACTGACAAGGCACGGCCTCGGGCTGAGGGCAAAGAAATGATCGCGACAAGTCATGGCCGCCGATCGTGGAAAGATAATCCCAAAGCGAAGACGATTGCGGCGACGGTCTCGTCACTGGTGATCGCCGCCTTGATCGCTGTGCTCGTCCTTGCTTTGCTGAAGGCAAATGGGAAATAGAATTAGATGGTCGAAACCCGCCGCAACCGGTGGACGCCGCGAGAGGATGACCTCGCGTTCCCCTTGAGGCGCAGGGGAAATGATCCGTCTGGCGGCTACCAGCGCTGGGGTCGTTTCTCTAGGTCTTCGAAGGCGGGACAACCGGTTTGGTTCATCATGATGCTGACGTGATCTGAATTTCTTTCGGCCGCGATCAGGAGATCTTGCTTAAGAAGGCTCAGCGTCTGCCGGGCAGCCGCCAGAGCGGTATTTCCACGGATGGTTTCACCTTCGCAGGTCCCAATCTTCTCCAGCGCCGCATGAAGACGATCGCCAACCTGATTGTCCGACAATTTCTTCATGTTCGCTTTGCCGCAACCGAAATTATCGCAATCGTCTCTTCGCAACCTGTAAAATACTATACCGATTCTTGCATTCAGAAGGGGTATTTTCGCCGCTGTTGGAACTCTCAGCCGCCGAGTGATAGTGTCCGCGATATGAGGTCGTCCGATATCATCTGTCCCCAATGCAATGCTGGCTACCGCCGTATTGAGGTGGCTTCCAGCAGAAGGACCAAGGGCGAATACCGTTGCCTGCTCTGCGATCATGTCCTTGAAGTTTTCGACGGCTCAACTGAAGTGGGCATCCGCCTCACCGTCCAGCCTGAGAAGACCGCCAAGTGAAAGCCGTCCGCGCGCAGACTACTTGCCGCTTCTGCGTGGAAGCTTGATCGGAACTTGCCGCGAGGTGCTTTCCACGCGGGGACCGCCGTCGGGATTGGTGTGGCTTAGGAGCGTTTCTAAAACCAGAAAGAACTTTTCCGCTAGCATGCGTGCCTCCTTGGAGCGATTGCCGCAACGGCGTCCTAGCGGAGTATGATCGCTGAGTCGCGTTGGTTTGACCGTTGAGCACATACAACCGCTGTGCGAAAGTTCGGTGAAAGCGAGCGTCCGTAGGACTACCGAGATTTCGTCTTGCTCCGAGGCCATCCGCCTGGTCGAACTGGGGGCTATAAGCGCGCGGCGCCGTCGTTTGCCCATCATGGCTGGTCGCCCACACGAAGTGGCCATCCGCCTCACGGTCCAGCCCGAGTAAGAGGCACCGCGATTCAGGGCACGTTCGCCGCGGGCAATGGTCCGGTAGGTCGCAGCACTAAGCGAGGCTGCTGTCGCAGCACCGTCGCGGAGAGCGCCAGGAAGACGATAATGATGACGATGAGCTTGAGCATACCTGTGTCAGGAAAATCAAACGGCTCCGAACGCGCAACGCCGCCCTAGCGGAATATATTCGCTGGACGGCGCTGGTTTAACTGCCGAGCCCTCAAATCGGCTCCGTTTTTTCTACAAAGGCCGTGCAAAGGTTCCGTGAAAATGGGTTCCCGTAAGACTACGGGATTTGTTTGTCCGCTCAACCGCGCAGTACCAAGCCTGTGGATGGCGAATTGACCCAACCAATGCTGCCTGGGCGCGCCCAAATGCGCAGCCGCTATCGCCGCTCCTGTTGCCGAGTCGAGCCCACACTCATTAAATAAATCAATCACTTATATGAAATTTAGGTTCGAATCTGGTACCAGAAAACCCGGCTTGCATGTACTCTGCGCACAGGCTGGTTCCTCGAAATGGAACTTTCTTCATGGCTGGCGGGTTCTGCAGTCGTGCGGCCCGGCACCGGCCGCCATTTTACCCCTGACCCCTTGGGCTGGGGCCGTTCATTGAAGCCTACGGGCAAAATTCATCGGGTGCGGAGGTGATCATTAATGACAGATCAGCAATTAGCCCTTCAGGCCATGAGCGACGCGCAGCGCATCCTCGAAGAATATCTGGAGCCCCGACCGCACAATAACGAGCGCATCCTTGACAAGCTGGTTGAGGTGCTCGAGCGGCCTGACGTGCTTGTAGCCGTCGACCGCCTGCAGCGGGGTGGCTGGTGAAGGCGAAGAAATCATAGGGACCATGGTCTTTGCACGATCGATTTGGACGCTTGAGATCGACGGCAAGCCCACCTTGGCTTTTGAAGCCAGGAAATATCGCGAAGCGGACGAGATTTGCCATCAGGAATGGCTGCGCGTTGAGCTGGGCCAGCAAAAAATCAATGACGTCCCATTGTGCCGCGCCGACTCGGATTTAAGGATACGGCTCGCCCGGCCCGATGAAATGGTCCTATATCGGCAAGCGGCCGAAGCTGACAAGTCGTCAAATGACAAGCTGGTCTATTTGATCGAGTTGGACGTCGTCGTGTCCTTCCGATAAGCGAGGTAGTTCTGCAATCACAACATCAGGGGATCGGCTCCGATGGACTCTACGATTCCGAACACATCGGGTGCCAACTTAGCGAACAGACGCTCTCACCCATCGATGGAAAGACCCACACTTGCCGCCATCGCGCGGTCGCTCGCGCGGCACACGATTGATCGATGTTTCAATAGTGTAATACCCTTGGATCGATGAAATCGACCAAGGGTTACGGTTCATGCCTGACAATCGCCCGCATTTCGATGGTGCTCGGGTCCTTGCGGATCTCAATGCGCTGCGTGGCATCGGCGCGTACAAGACCGGCGTTCACAAGCCGACCTTCTCGCAGCCGCATATGCGCTCGCTGGAGTGGCTCACGCAGCGGCTTCCAGAGGCAGGGCTCACTGCTGCGATCGACGGCATCGGCAACGTCCTCGGCACGGCCAGGAAATCCGGACCGAAACTGTTGGCCGGGTCGCATCTCGAAAGCCAGAATTACGCGGGCTGGCTCGATGGGCCGCTTGGCGTCGTGTATGCGCTCGAAGCCGCCCGCGTGATCAATCCCGACCCGAACGCAAACGGCGCCGTCGAAGTCGCGGCATGGTGCGACGAGGAAGGACATTTCGGCTCTTTCCTTGGCAGCAGGTCTTACATCGGCGATGTAACCGATGATGACATCGACGCCGCGCGCGAGCGCAACAGCGGCCGAACCATGCGGGAAGCCCTGACCGCCGTGGGTCTTGCCGGCCGAGCGCGCGCGCAGGCTGAACGCGGGCGGCATATCGGATATATCGAGGCCCATATCGAGCAAGGCGAGAGCCTCGAAAGCAGCGGTCTCGGGATCGGCGTCGTCACCTCCATCGTCGGGATCTGGCAATACCGCATCACTTTTAGCGGCGAGCAAAATCACGCTGGCACGACCCGGATGGACGTTCGGAAAGATGCCGGCGTGGCGCTGACCAGGTTTTGCGTGGCGATTGAGGATCGGTTTCCGAGGCTATGCGGACCACGCACGGTATGGACCACCGGCCACATCGCCCTCGATCCCGGTGCGCCGAGCATAATCCCGGGACGTGCAGAAATGCTGTTTCAGATTCGCGACGATGACCCTGACGTGATCGAGCGCCTGGAGGATCTGCTGCGGAGCATGGCCGCAGAGGTCAGCGCGCAGGGCGGCTGCAGTGTCACGGTGGAACGTATTCGTACCGGCGCCCCTGCGATG
Source organism: Bradyrhizobium sp. (assembly GCA_035490095.1). Lineage (GTDB taxonomy): Bacteria > Pseudomonadota > Alphaproteobacteria > Rhizobiales > Xanthobacteraceae > Bradyrhizobium. Next base: position 7,384 of record DATHHQ010000147.1, on the reverse strand, counting down.
ATGGATGCTGCGTTCCAGGATGCTATCGAAGCTACGAGCTCGGCCTTTGCAGGCGGCAGGTCTGTCCGCATGCCCAGCGGCGCCGGCCACGACGCCCAGATTCTCGCCACCATCATGCCTGCCGGCATGCTGTTTGTGCCCTCGATCGGCGGCATCAGCCATCATTGGACCGAAAACACCGGCGATGCCGACATCGTCACCGGTGCCCAGGTCTTTGTTGAGGCCTGCCGGCATTTGCTGGCGAAATGAGCACCCTGGAGGGTTTGCCGAAGGCCCGCCGTGCCGTCCCTTGCCGGTTCCAGATTTAACCCGCAGCGCGGACATCAAGATTAACAAGTGATTAAAGGCCGCCACCCGTTGCGGCCCTGCCACACCGGCGATAATCGTCAAGGCGCCTTAGAAATTGGCCAACCCGGACGAGTAACATGAAAAACATCTACTTCATCGTCGCCCTCACGCTTATGTCGAGCGCGGCACAAGCTTGGGAAGTCCGCACCTCATGCGCCCATAGCCGGTACTACGGATCAACATCGTGCAGAACCGTAGGTATCGAGGATCAGCCGCAAACGCGTGACACCGCCCAGGAAGCGGAAGATCTCAAGATGAAGCAGGAAGGCATCAAGAAATGGGAAGCCTTCTGCAAACCGACCCGCACGCGTGACGAGTTGGGCATGGTCAGGCTCGTTTATGCCCGCAGTGGCTGTGAGTTCGGCAGAACTGACTAATGAGCGTGCCCGGGGCGGCCTTTCAGCCGTTCCGCGCAATGCGGAAATTGCCCCCTGCCAGACGATGCGAGAGTTTGCGCGAGACAAATTGGCAAACCCCTTGATTTTGTGCGATATCGCTACGGGAGCGCGAACGCTTCACGGCCTGATTCCATTGGCCGAAAAAGGGGTTGAAATGAGACTCTTGGCCGTACTCGTCGCGATTTGCGCGCTGTCCCAAACCGCCATCGCCCAGACCTCGGAATGCAAATCGATCACGGATTCCGGTACTCGACTGGCCTGCTACGACAGGATTGCAGCAACGGCTGCATCATCCACAACCGCAAAGCCGGCGTCGCGTACGGCACCACCTCCGAAAGCCGATACCGCGGCCCATGTGGATTCGATCAGCGCTGAGGATGCGCTGATGAATGCGCGGCTGAAGAATATCTGCCGCGGCTGCTGAATGGCCGCCGCGTTGGCGCACGTTCAAGAAAACCTGTTGTCCGCGGCTTGCCATCGCGCGGCCGGCTTTCAAAGCGCCGACAAACCGGAAAAAAGATGGCATATTTGCCATCCTGATGAATCTTCTTGAATCCCTACCCACGGTCATCGGTACCGCGGCAGTGGCACCCGCCCTGCTGATATTGTGGCTCGTGATCGCCGCTGGCGAGCGTCCCGGTCCGCCCATCAAGGTCTGGACCGCATTTCTGCTAGGCGCTGCCAGTATTTCGCTGCTCGGCGTTGCGCGTGCGCCGTTTGCCAAGATACTGGCGGCTCCCGAGAACCCCTGGGTTGCGCAGGCGCTGCATTCGATATTTGGGGTCGCCGCGCCCGAGGAAATCGTCAAGATCCTCGTCATTGTCGCGGTCTCGACGACACGGCAGCGGGCGTTCGCGGCCCCGATGGACACCGTGGTTTATGGTGCGGCGGCGGGGCTCGGCTTTGCAGCCTATGAAAACCTGGCCTATCTCGTGCAGCATCCGGAGATGTGGCGATCGCTGGCAGCGTTGCGCAGCGTGCTGACCGTGCCGTTCCATGGCGCGCTCGGCATCATCGCCGGCGCCTACCTTGCGTTGGGCCGATCCGGCACCGCCCTTGGCGCGCACCGGCATAACCGCGACTGGGCCCGTATCTCAAGCCGAATTCTGATGCTGTTTGCCCCGGTGGCACTTCATGCAGGTTTCGATTTTCCACTGCTGACGCTGCAGCAGAATCCCGACCTCGATTCATCCACCAGGCTGCTGCTGGGAGCGACGAGCGTGGTGATCGGGTTCAGCTCGATCGGATTTGCCGCGCGGCTGGTGCACCGCGTCGCGCGCCATCAGGCCCCGCGCACCGACATCGCCCGCGAACGGCTCAGCCAGTTGCGGCGAATGTGGGCATTATTGGTGGTGGGCGGTGGCGCGGGATTCGCCGGTTTGGCCTTTGTGCTGTCGTCGATCCATCACTGGTGGGTCAATCCCGAGCGCGACACCGCACTCGTTCTGGTTCCGGTGGGCCTTGTCTCGATCGTGATCGGCCTCGCCCTGCTGGTGGTCACGGCGGCGATCTATATTCTCGGTCGCAATCGGCTGCGCACGACGTCACAGGGCTTTTCGTCCGCGCCCGGCCAAAGCTAGCTACGCTTCGCTCAAACCGCGTGCATGAACAAATTTGACCGTGCGGCGTTGGCGCGCGGTATAATAGCGCGTCACATTCCGTTGCCAGCATCGGGAGACTTCAATGACCCTTCCCCAGGACATCACCAGGTTGCAATCCGAAATGAGCGCCGCCGTACGCGAGCATTGGAAGGCGTTTTTGTTTGAAGGTATCCTGCTCGCGGTGTTGGGTCTCGCAGCAATGATCCTGCCGCCGCTTGCGAGCCTTGCGGTTACTATTTTTCTGGGCTGGATGTTTTTGATCAGCGGCGTCGCCGGCCTTGCGCTGACATTCTGGGCGCGGGGGATGCCTGGCTTCTGGTGGTCGCTGGTTTCGGCGGCGCTGGCGGTTGCCGTCGGCATTATCCTGCTGGCGCAGCCGGTACAGGGCACGTTGACCCTCACCATCGTGGTTGGCGTCTATTTCCTCGCCGAAGGTGTCGCCACCATCATGTATGCGCTGGAGCATCGCCGCGAATTGTCGGAGCGGTGGTCGTGGCTGCTAGTTGCCGGAATCATGGATTTGCTGATCGCGGCCGTCATCATCACGGGATTGCCGGGCTCGGCACTCTGGGCCGTCGGCCTGCTGGTCGGCATCAATCTGCTGTTCGGCGGCGCTTCCCTGATCGGAATGGCGCTCGCCGCGCGCAAGGGCTGAACCAGACCAGTTGGTGCGATTTTGAGATGACAGGACCCAATGCATGCGCTATAGCGCGTGCCATGATCACCATCGCCACCAGCAACTATTGGTATTTTAGCTTCGGCAGCTCGCTGGCGGTGGGAGGATCACGCTCAATCTAACGAATTGCAGCAAGAAGTCCGAACAGCCGCCAGACTTGGCGGCTTTTTGTTTGGCCGGCAGGTCCTTAAAAACAGGAGCCATAGCCGTGTTGAGCACGACAGACGATCTTCGAATAAGAGAAATAAAAGAGCTGAGTACGCCGGAACAGGTCATGCGCGAAATACCGCGCACCTTGACCGCGACGCGAATTGTGATGGCGGCGCGTAACGCCATCCACGCTATCCTTCACGGAACGGACGATCGTCTTCTCGTCGTCGTCGGTCCCTGCTCAGTCCACGATCCGGTCGCAGCCGTGGACTACGCCGCGCGCCTCGCTGCGCTGCGCGAACGGCTTGCCGACCGGATTGAAATTGTCATGCGGGTTTATTTCGAGAAGCCGCGTACAACCGTGGGATGGAAGGGGCTGATCAACGATCCGGAACTGGATGGCAGCTTCAACATCAACAAGGGCCTGCGTCTCGCCCGCAACGTGCTTGCCGCCGTGAATAATCTTGGTGTCCCGGCGGCAACAGAGTTCCTCGATATGACGACGCCCCAATACATCGCCGATCTGGTTGCCTGGGCAGCCATCGGCGCGCGTACGACCGAAAGCCAAATTCACCGTGAACTCGCTTCCGGACTTTCCTGCCCGGTCGGCTTCAAGAATGGGACCGACGGAAACGTGCGCATCGCCGCCGACGCGGTGAAGTCGGCATCACATCCTCACCATCTCATGGCGGTCACCAAGGGTGGACGTTCAGCGATAGCCGCGACATCCGGCAATGAGGACTGCCACATCATTCTGCGTGGCGGCAGCAGGCCGAATTATGACTCGGCGAGTGTCGCGTCCGCCGCGGCCGAACTCGCTTGCGCAGGCGTTATTCAGCGGATGATGGTCGACGCCAGTCACGCCAACAGCAGCAAGAAGCCGGAGAACCAGCCGCTGGTGATTGCCGATATCGCTCGCCAGCTGTCTGACGGTGAGCAGCGCATCGTCGGCGTCATGATCGAGAGCAATCTGGTGGCGGGCCGCCAGGATGTGCTGGCGGGCATGGCGCTGACCTATGGGCAGAGCATTACGGATGGCTGCATTGATTGGAACACGACCGTGCCGGCACTGAACCTGCTGGCCGATGCCGTTGCGGCGAGACGAGATGTGCAGCGCCGCAAATTCCGGGAGCGTTCGGCCTAGAGCCGGATGACTTTTCTTCGAATCGTCATCCCGCTCTATCTTTTTGTTTGAGCATGATCTTTTCGGAAAACCGGTACCCACTTTTCCGGATCATGCTCAAGCCGGTTACACCGATTGATCGTCATCGGGGCGCGTGGTTTCGCGCCCTGCTGCCGACAACATCAGCGCTCTCTAGCAGCCGCGGCAGATGCTCTTGATCTTGCGGTCCAGCGCCGCAGCCTCGCGGTTGATCGGATCGTCCGGATTGCCCAGGTTTTTCTCCGACGGCACGTCACCCGCGCGCGGTTGCCGGTGGCCGATCGGGGCTTCGCGCGTCGGCTGGGACTGACTTGCAGTGCCCGATGTTCCCGTTTTGCTACCCGTCTGCGCCACCGCAGCCGGGCCGCCCAACAGAACCAGTATCGCCATCGACATGATCAGCTTACCCATCTGAATCCTCCATCAACAGAGCAACGCATCTACCTCGCACGATCAGGAACCTCAATCGTTGCGCAATTGCGGCGCCCCTGGGCGGCGCAGTCCTGAACCTTTCGTACATCGGCCATGGTGCCAAGCAACCATATCCCCGCCGCGACCAGCACGACAAAGAACCCAAGCATCACCGCATTCTCAACGGTGCGATTGCCTCGGTCGTCCGGCGGCTCCGGCTCTCCCCTTCCTCCATCCGTCATCGGCGCATCACGGCTTTGGAGGATAGAGATGAACATCGCCGCAATAGTCGACGACACGATAGCGCGTTTCCGGATCGAGTTCACCTTCCCCGGGCAGGGAACTTGCCTGCGACAAATAGCTCGGCCCGACCGGCGCCTTGCCGTAGCCGCCGGGAATGTCGAGCACGTAGTCCGGCTGGCACAGCCCGGAGACCCGCCCTCGCAGGGCACGCATCAATTGCTGCCCGTGCTCAAGCGTGGTGCGCAGATGTGCCGTACCGGGCGCGAGATCGCCGTGGTGCAGGTAATAAGGTTTGATGCGGCATTCGACAAAGGCCCGCATCAGCGCTTCCAGCGCTGCCACATTGTCATTGACGCCACGCAGCAGCACCGACTGGCTGACCATCGGAATCCCGGCGTCGATCAGGGCGGCGCATGCCGCGCGCGCCCTGCCGGTCAATTCCCTGGCATGATTGGCGTGCAGTGCAACCCAGGTCGTAGCGCCCTCGACCTTGAGCGCCGCGACGATCTCGGCGCTGATGCGCGCGGGATCGGCCACCGGAACTCGGGTATGAATCCGGATGATCCTGACGTGATCGATCGCCGCCAGATCCGCCATGATTTCGCCGAGCCGTCGCGGCGATAGCATGAGGGGATCGCCACCGGTAAGGATGACTTCCCAGATCTCGCGATGCGCGCGGATATAATCGAGCGCGCCGTTGTAAGCGTCAGGCGAAAGTGCGGTTGCCTTGCCCGGCCCGACCATTTCGCGGCGAAAGCAAAACCGGCAATACACCGCGCAGACATGGACCAGCTTGAACAGCACCCGATCGGGATAGCGATGCACGATGCCGGCGACCGGCGCATGTGCGTGGTCGCCGATCGGATCGGCATTCTCGCCCGGCCGGGCCACCAATTCCGCGGCACTCGGAATGAACTGCCGCGCGATCGGATCCTCGGGATCGCCGGGATCGATCAGGGCGGCGATGTCCGGCGTCACCGCTACCGCATAGCGCGCCGCGACCTTTTCCAGATAGGGAAGATCAGCCGCAGACGCCAGACCATGGGCGACCAGTTCAGCCGGCTCGCGCAACGTCGCAGCTGGCTTGAGATTAATCCTGCTCATGCGTCACCAGCCGGCGGCGTCCACACCACCTGATCGATCCGCAACGCGCCGCTGGCCAGCATCACCAGACGGTCGAAGCCGAGCGCGACGCCGCTTGCTTCCGGCATCTTTGCGACCGCGTCGAGAAAATCCTCGTCCAGCGGATAGCGCTCGCCGTAGCACCGCTGCTTTTCGTCCATGGCCAGCGTAAACCGATGGCGCTGTTCCAGCGCGTCAGTCAATTCGCCAAACCCGTTGGCAAGTTCAACGCCGCAGGCATAAATTTCAAAACGTTCGGCGACGCGCGGGTCGGATGCTTTGGCGCGCGCCAGCGCTGCTTCGGGCGCCGGATATTCAAACAATACCGTCAAGCGCCCCTGCCCCAGATTTGGCTCGACATGCTCGACCAATACCTTGCTGAAGATGTCCGACCAGGTGTCGTCGTCCGTGATCCGCACCTGCTCCCTTGCAGCTAGCGCCAGCGCCGCACGATCGCCCTCGCCGCCATCGATGGTGGCCAGCAGATCGATGCCGGTAAAACGCTCGAACGCGGCGGCCACGGTCAACAGCTCCGGCTCGGCAAACGGATCGGCAATCCTGCCGCGAAACGAAAAACGACCGATGCCGGTCGCCTGCGCGGCATGAGCGATGATAACGACGCTGTCGGCCATCACGGCATCATAGGTCGCATTGGCGCGGTACCATTCCAGCATGGTGAATTCAGGTAAATGCAGATCGCCGCGCTCCCGGTCGCGAAACACCCGCGCCAACTCAAATATCTTCGCTTCGCCAGCGGCCAGCAATTTCTTGCAGGCGAATTCCGGCGATGTCCGCAAGTAGCGCGTGGCGCGCTCGCCGCCGGCGCCGGCAAGTTCAGTGCGCGGCGCATGCAGGTGGGTCTCATTGCCCGGTGAAACCTGCAAAATTCCGGTTTCGACCTCGGCAAAACCCTGCTCGTCGAACCACGCCCTGATGGCCTTGGTGATAGCGCTTCGGGCCGTCAGGAATGGCCTGACGTCGGCGTGCCGCGTGGCCGACCACCAAGGCGAAATCTGATCGTTTCGGGCCATCAGGCAGCCGCCTCTTGAGCCTGCAAAACGCTGGCTTCGACGGACAAAATCAGTATGTTGCAGCCCGAAACCGCTTCGCTGGCCTCGGGACGCCCTTGTCCGGATCGGTCCCGGGCCAGAATATCAGGAAAAACAGCTTTGAAAGTCATCGCCAGTTCTATTCGCAAGGGCAACGTCATCGAGCAAGACGGCAAGCTTTACGTGGTTCTGACCGCCGAGAACATCCATCCCGGCAAGGGAAC
>DATHHQ010000146.1:0-14919 GCA_035490095.1 Bradyrhizobium sp. | reverse complement strand
CGTGGCGATGGTGGTGGTAGCCTGCAGACCGAGCACGGCGGCATCGCGCGCCGGCGTGGCGCCGAACACGGTGAAGGAGTTGCCTGGCGCGCCGGCGAAGGCCGCGGTGATTGGCCGGCCGGTGTCGGCGAACTCGTGCTGCCAGCCGAGACGAACCGCGAGGTCGAGCTTGCGCTCGTTGCCAAGGTCGATGGAACTTCCGAGATCGGCGCCGATGGTGGTGCGCAGCGAGTTGGTGGTCTGCTGCGCCACATTGAGGCTGAGCGACTGCGCGCCTGATTCGCTGAACGCGTTCTGAGTCACACTCGAGATCTGCAAGCGGCCGAACGGCGTGATGCTGGCCGCAGCCGGCGCGTAGACGTCGACCTTGTAGCCGGCCTCGGCTTGGCCGAGGAACTGATTGGCGCCGGTGCTGCCGGTGGCGGTGCGCTGCTGCAGGCCGGGAATCAGGATCTGACGCTGCAGCTGATTGTTGTAATAGGCGTAGCCCGCGAGGGCATCGACGTAGAAGGCTCCTTGGGTGAACGAGCCATAGGCCGCCACGCTCACGCTGTCGGACCAGCCCTGCCCCATGAAGGAATTCACCCACTGGGTGCCGTGGGTGTAGCCGGTGCCGATGCCGACCAGGAAGCGTGGGTCGATGCGGTAGTCGATGCCCGCCGCGGCGCCGCCGAAGTTGTAGGTGAGGGTGGAGGCATTGCCGTTGCCCAGCACCGAGCCCAGACCGCCCAGCGCGCTGGCCCAGGCGCTCAACGGGCCCACGGCGTCGCAGGCCTCGATCTCGCAGGCTTGCGCCAGGGCCTGGCGCTGACCGGTGCTCGCAGTGCCGCGCGCGTTGGCCATCTGCTGGCCGAGCGCGTTCATGAACATCGCGGCGTTGTTGGTGTTCATGGTGCCGAAGTCGGCATAGGGTTGGCCGCTGATGGCGTCCAGAGCGGCAGGGCCTTGCGTGTTGCTGAGCAGGCTCAGCGCATTCAGCACATTGTTCAGGTCGCCCGTGGCGGTGGCGTTGATCCGGTCGAGAACCGTGCCGACAGCGTATTGGTTGGGCGTCTGCGCGCCCGCGGCGAAGGCGCCCTGGTTCTGGAACAGCAACAAATAGACGTTGTTGGCGTCGTAGGACAACGACGGCGTCAGGAAGGCGAAGTTGCTGGTGACGCTGGAGTAGGCGCCGCTTACTCCGCCCGTGGCATTCAGGATCGTGTAGGTCGTGTTGCGCGCGTAAGTGCCAGACTGCGCCTGCACCTGCACCATACCGCCATTGATGGTCGCCGTGCCGGAGGTGTTGATGCGATCACTTTGACCCGCGGGGTTGACCTGGACTTGGTAGATCGACCCGGCGTTCTGCACGAAGTTGCCGTTGATGGTGAGGGTGCCGATCGAGTTACCGGGGGCGATGATGCCGTTGTTGGTGACCAGGCCGGTGATGGTGCCGTTGCCGCCCAAGGTGCCCGCCGCACCGACCGTCACGTTGCTGGTGAGGCTGCCGTTCACCGCCAGGATGCCGGCCATCACCGAGGTCGGACCGGTGTAGGTATTGGTGCCGGTGAGATTGAGGGTTCCCAGACCCTGCTTGGTGAGCCCGCCGGTGCCGGTGATTTGTGTCGCCAGCGTGGTGTTGGTGCTGCTGTTGGTCGTGAGCGTGCCGGCGCCCAGCGCGATCGTGCCGCCCGTGCCCGACAGCGCCCCCACCGTCTGGGTGTTGCCGTTGAGGTTGAAGATGCCGCCATTGACCGTCAACGCGCCGCCCGCGAAGAGCGATGCCCCGAGACCCAGTTGCAGGGTGCCGGCATTCACCGTCATGCCGCCGCTATAGGAGCTGGCGCCGGCCAGGACCAGCGTGCCGCCACCTACCATGGTGAGGCCGCCGACGCCGCCGACCGCGCCGGCCAGGGTGAGCGTCGTGCCGACATTGGGAATGAAGGTGCCGCCACCCGCGTTCAGCGTGACGGGGCGTGCGGTGGTGAAGGTCGCCGTCGTCTGCAGGGCGCCGCCGCCGAAGGCGAGGCCGCCGTTCGGGGCGCCGAGATTGGCGTCGCTCGAGATCGACAGCGTGCCACCGTTGATGGTTGTGCCCCCGGTATAGGCGTTGTTAGCGGTAAAGATGGTCGTGCCAGCAAACACGTTGACTGCGCCGGGGCCGGTAATCGTTGGCGCAAAAACGTAGCCCGACGCCGTGTGGTTGAAGTTGAGCGCGCCCGTGCCGGCACCGAACTGCACGGCTGCCGCATTGAGTGTGCCAGGCGCGGCCGCAATGTTGCCTGGAGCGGCACCGATGTTCAAAGTCCCGATCGAGCCCGCCTGGTCGGCCACCACCACCGTGCCGGCGCCACCGCCCACGGTCACCGTGCCGGCGTTCTGGACGTTGAGCGTGCCCGAGCCCGAGTTGCCGACCACAAGCTGGTCGCTAATATTCCAGGCCGAGCCGGGACCGGTGACCGTCATCGTGCCGGTGCCGCCCGAACGGAGGCCGATGAATCCGCCCGTCGGCCCGGTGAGCACCTGCCCGCCGCCGGCAATCGTGACCTGCCCCGTGCCGGAGTAGCCAACGACTAGCCCGGCGCTATTCGTCCAGGTGGCGCCGGCGCCGCTCACCGTCACTGTACCGACGGCGCCGGTGTCGCAGCCGTCGCAGCCGCCGACGCGGCCGACCGCACTGCTCACCGTGCCCCCGCCACCGATACTGAGCGTGCCGGTGCCGTTGCGCCCGATGTAGAGGTCGCCACTGTTCGTCCAGGTGGCGCCGGCGCCGCTCACCGTAGCTGTCCCCGTGGAACCCGACGCATAGCCGACGCTACCCTCCGTGTTCGTCACCGTGCCGCCGTTCTGGACGGTGAGGCTGCCCGAGGCCGGCCCCAGGAATCCTCCGACCACAAGTTGGCCGCTGATGTTCCAGGCAGAGCCGGCACCGGTGACCGCCATCGTGCCGGTGGCGCCCGGACTGTTGCCGAGGAAGCCGCCCGCCGCTCCGGTGAGCACCTGCCCGCCGCCGGAAATCGTGACCTGCCCCGTGCCGGAGTCGCCGACGATCAGCGCCGCGCTGTTCGTCCAGGTGGAGCCTGCGCCGTTCACCGTCACTGTACCGACGGCGCTGGTGCTGCAGCCGGAGCAGCCACCGACGTGGCCGAACACATTGCTCACCGTGCCGCCACCGGCGATGTTGAGCGTGCCCGTGGCGTTGCGCCCGACAAAAAGGTTACCGCTGTTGGTCCAGGTGGCGCCAGCGCCGGTCACGGTGACTGCCCCCGTGGAACCCGCCGAAAATCCGAGGCTGCCATCCGTGTTGGACACCGTGCCGCCGGCTCCGATGGTCAGCGCACCCGTGAACGAGGCGCCAACTGTCAGGTCGAGAGCCTGAGCGCCCGGCCCGTTCACCACCGTCGGATTTGGCACGATGGTATCGAGGGTGGCGCTCGTAGCGGGTGTCGGTATTGCACCACCCACCCAATTGGTGCCGGTGAACCAGTCGCTCGACGTGTTTCCGGTCCAGATCTGCGCGTGAGCGGGCAGAAGGGCGGCAACCTGCACGATGGCAATAACACTGCACGCCAAGACGGTGAGGGGTCGCAGCCCAACGTGCCGATACGAACGCTTCGGCATGGTAATCACCTCCGGTGTGCTGGTCCCGTTCCCCGATTCCCTTAGGCGCCGGTGCCTTTGCGAATGTCTCGCCATGAAATTGCCCGCGCTCCGACGGCCTGAGGTTCGGTTACGTGCCTCGTTTCGGCACAATGATAACAAACGAGCGCGCTTCGCGCGTGTCTTTTTTTGGACGCAAGACACGAGTCGTAAACAGGTCTCCTCTACTTCCACTCGCCCTTCCTTGGTCGAACGTTCCGCCACTCGCCGCACGCGTGTCCGCGCTCAAGCATCGGCGCTCTCAGCAGGATATCGCAACCACGACCTTCTTTTGCGATAGCCGAGGTCGACAACGAATAAGAGCGCGGCCGCTTTCCGCCAATGGTTCTTCGGTTTGCGGGGCGAATTGAAAGAGCGAGCAGTTCGGTTACTCACGCTAATTGACGGGTTCACCCGGGAATGCCTGGCAATCCGGGTGGCGCGCCGGATCAACAGCTTCGGCGTCATCGAGACGTTCGCCGATGCATGCTGCGCCATGGCACTCCGGCAAACATACGGTCAGACAACGGCCCGGAGATGACTGCCAAGGTCGTCCGGGGCTGGCTTGGCAAGATCGGTTCGAAGACCTTGTTCATCGAGCCGGGCAGCCCGTGGAAGCATGGCTACTGCGAGAGCTTCAATGGCAAACTGCGCGATGAGCTTCTGAATGCTGAGATCTTCTACAGCCTCAAGGAAGCGCGGATCGAAATCGAGCGATGGCGGCGGTACTACAACCAGAAACGACCTCACTCGTCGCTCGGCTAACGGCTCCGATATAGCTCGAATGTCCCGTCACTATTACACGCATTGTCATTAACTCCCGTCATGCGCCACTGCGCGCGCGTCGATCATTCCCACTTGGTCACTCGATCATTGCAGCGTAAGTTTTCGTGCATGGAAGGCTTCTGCGAAGCCGTCGGGCGCGCGGCATTCCATGCCGCGCAAGCGCGCGAGGCCCATGAAGATCTCGGCGTCAAACCAGTCCTTCGATCGCTGCGAGCCGAAATGGTCGTGGAGAAGCTTCGTCTTGCGCTCCATCAGCGCCTTGCTGGCAGGAAGGTAGACGTTCGGCCGGCCGGTATCGCCGTCCCATTTCGGAATCTCGTATTCGAGGATCGCGTGGTTGCGAAAGGTGTTCCAGGTTAGCTCGGACACTTCACGATGATCCTGGTGCGCATCGTGGCGCCAATGGGACAGGATGACATCGGGCGATGTGCGCTTTCGAAGTGCCTCAAACCAAATCTTGATGTCAGCTCCCTGGTGAGGGAAGAACCCATCCTTGAACGTCGCCAGATCGATGACAGCCCGGGCCGCATTTCCCAGAAACTGCTGAGCAGATGCGCGTGCCTCGTCAGCACGCGGACCGATGGCGCTGAGCACCGCCCAGTGCACATCCAGGCGGACGCCGCGGTCGATCCAGCCCAGAATTGTCGCGCCGGCGCCGATCTCGATATCGTCGGAATGAGCACCAAGGCAAAGCACCGAAAGGCGCTCGCCCGACGCCGCAAGCCCGAGACGCTTCATCCAATCTTCCTCTCCACGGTGCCCAAGGCGGCCTGTGAAGCCCCATTAAGGCACCAGGGCATCGTTCCTTTGTCGACCAGATCCTCGAGGACCTGCTTGTCCCTGAGCGTGTCCATTGGACGCCAGAAGCCGTCGTGCTTGAATGCCATGAGCTGATCGGCTTCGATCAATCGGCGGAAGGGCGCCTCGACCAACTCATCGCCCTCCTGCATGTAGTCGAAGATCTCTTTTCGAAAGATGAAGAAACCGCCATTTATCCAGAGATTGGCATCTTGGCTGGCGCGAATACGCTCGACTTTTCCACTCGGCCGCATCTCGACGAGATGGAGGCTGAATGACGGCCGAACAGCGAGGAAGCAGCCGATCTTGCCGCTGGCCTTAAAGGCCGCGATCATTTCGTCCAGGTTCACGTCGCAAAGGCCGTCGCTGTAATTGGCAAGGAACATCTCCTCGCCTGCGACGTGCTCGCGTACGGCCCACAGTCGCTGGCCGATATTGCGCCAGATCCCGGTGTCAATCATCGCAATTCGCCAGTCCCGCTGCGGATCGCCGAGGATCTCGACGTTGTCGCCGAAACCCGAGACAATGCAATCGGCGTAGGTCTGGGGCTTGTAGTTCAGGAAGAATTCCTTGACGACGTTTGCCTTGTAGCCGAGGCACAAGACGAAGTCCCTGTGGCCGAACTGACTGTAATAGTGCATCAGATGCCACAGAACCGGCTTGTCGCCGATCGGGATCATCGGCTTCGGTACACTCTCGGAGACATCTCGGATGCGGGTACCGAGACCACCGCAGAACAGAACTGTTTTCATCTCAGTAGCCTTTGCTCGTAGATGTGGCATGTCGGCGTGTGGCCATCTCGACGTCCTATCTCGGAACGTCCTGTCTCGGACGAATAGGGCAGATGCGCCTTTTCTGTCTGTGGCGATGCACGGAGTCAACGAACCGCCAAGGGTACTCCCCTTGGAAGGCTGTACGCCGATGACGCAATCGAGGAGCTCGGCGCGATCTCCTTGGGGTTAACCCTTTTGGGGCCAGTACGCCGTCCAAAGTGCCGCCCGATGCGCGTCGCGATCAGGTATTAGATCAACGATGAGCATGCTGAAATTCGATCCTGAGAGGCGGCCCGATTTTCCGCTGGAGCACTCGGATTTTCGAGCGCACTACCAGAATGTAGCCGCCCATGCGCTACTGTCGATTCGGCGACACTGGCGGTTTATCGCTTCCTGCGTCGCGCTCGCGTTGGCGCTCGCGTTCATCATCATACCGTTGCTGCCGCGGAAGTATTCGGCCTCGGCGCTCATCTATCCCAGTCTGTACTCCCAGGACCAAGGAAAGGTCGTAGCCCTGGCAAGCGTCAACGCTGAGTCGGTTGTCAACGGTGAGGCGCGCCTGATCGTCTCCGACATGATTTTGCAGGCGGTTGTAAGGCGGCTCGGGCTGGAACAGCAGCCCGAGGCATCGCAGAGCCTGGGTTGGTTGCGGACCATGTTTTTCCCGGAGACCCGTAGCTTTTCGCCATTCGACCGCCAGGTTGTGATGCTGCAGAACAAAGTGGACGTGAAGAATGACACGCGTTCATACCTCATTTCCATTTCCTTTACGGCGTCTTCTGCAGACGAGGCCGCCCGGGTCGTCAACGCCATCGCTGTTGAATACCTCCGGGCCAAGGCCATCCAAAGAAAACGGGACGCAGTGACGGCGGCCGGGATTGAACTGGCGCGGCAACTCGCGGTCAATGGCGACAAGCATCCAAAGGTTCTGCAGGCTGCGGACGAACTGGGCGTTGCGCGCGCCGCCCTGAAGGCCGTCATGGCCCCAGGCGAGGACGATCAGGACGCCGTTACGACTGACGAGAGCGTCAAGCTGGCAATGCCAAACCGTACGCCGACGAGCCCCAAGGGATTCGTGATCTTGGGGCTCTCATTCCTGCTGAGCTTGCTAGTCGGCATCGGTCTGACGGTGTGGTCCGATCGACGCGGCCTCGAGCCGCGCCAGTTCCTGCTCGACCTTCTGCTGCCTCGCATGCGCTCCGGGCAGCTCTTTATCGGCGGTCTGCGTGACCGCCTTGCCAGCCGCGGCTTCGGCGCGGGCTTCCTTCCCGCTGCGGCAGTTTGGCGACGCCTGGGCGTCGGTTTGGAATCGCCCTGCCGGCGCGCCCTCGCGGTCCTCAACTTTCGTGCCGGGCATCAACAAACGGCAGCCTTGCCCTCCGGAAGCGACGAGCTTGGTCGCGGCGGCACCGACGAGACCGGCGGAAACCCCGCGCCGGTTCCTGAGCTCCACCTGCGGGGGCTCGACAACTACGTGAGCGCGCCCGCGACGGCGCAAGACGACGGCCATGCCCGACCATCGGTCTAGAAGCGAGGCGCCTCGCAGGCGCTGGCCGCTCTACCTGCTGTTCGCCGCTGGCGTCCTGGCCGGCGTGGCGCTGTGGGCCTATTCGCCCAGCCTGCCGGCGGAGACGCTGATCTCGCGCTATGCCAACGACCGGTCGAAGTTCATCGATGTCGGCGGCGCGCGCGCCCATGTCCGCGACCAGGGCAATCCGGACGGCATCCCGATGGTGCTGATTCACGGCTCGAGTGGCTCGCTGCACATATGGGAGGGCTGGGTGCGCCCGCTTTCCGGGCAGGCGCGGCTGATCTCGGTCGATCTACCCGGCCACGGCCTCACCGGCGCCTGGCCACGCAACGAGTACACGGTCGAGGCCTATGTCGATTTCATCGAGGCGCTGGTCGACACGCTCAAACTCGACCGCTTTGTGCTGGTGGGCCATTCGCTGGGCGGCGCCGTGGCCTGGACCTTCGCCGCGACGCGGCCCGACCGGGTGAGCCAGCTGATCCTGGTCGATTCGGCCGGCTATCCGCGCGACGGCGGTGATGCGCGATGGCCGACGCGTCTCGCGCGCCTGCCGCTGATCGGCGATATCAGCATCTACTTCAAGCCCGAGCTGTGGGTGCGGCATACGCTGAACCTGGCCTATGCCGATCCGGCAATGGTGACGGACGAGCGCGTGAGGCGCGCCGCCGAGCTGCAACGCTTCCCCGGCAACCGTGAGGCAACGCTCTTGCGTGCCCGCACGCAGGAGCCGCTCGATCCCACGCCGCTCCAGCGGCTCGACGTGCCGACCCTGATCCTGTGGGGCGCCAAGGACGGCTGGGAGCCGAACGCCGATGCCTTCCACTTCCAGAACGACATCAAGGGCGCCAAGCTGGTAATCTTTAAGAAGCTCGGCCACAACTCGATAGATGAGGACGCTAACGCCACCGCCGACGCCGTGGCCGCCTTCCTGAAGCCGATCACCGCGCCGCTGCCGGAACCACCGGCGACCGTTCCGGCGGTTTCTTCCATGCTGCCGAAGGGGATTAGGCACTGACCAGGAGCGCCATCACCTTGCCGGAGGCCTGATCGGCGATGGCTTCGATCTCTTCCTTGGTGCGGTTCTGGATGGGATTCGGGACATGGACGACGGCGGACTTGCCGGCACCAGGCAGCGCGGCGACGTGAAGGGCTCGCGATTGGTCGGTGCGGTGCCGATTCTGTCCCGTCGCGCATTGATCGTGCTGTAGGGTTGCTAGTCTTACTGCGTCACAAGGATCGCCTGCTGTTTTCGGGCCGTGCGCGGCAGCAGGGACATCGCGGCAAGGACGAGACGAGGGCATCAGTCACTCGTCTGCGCATCGTGGCGATCGAGTTTGGGATGTGACGCTCAGGCCGCAAGGGCGGATCCTCGGGGTCGGTAACCTTTGGGAAGGGCAGGTTGCGCGAACAGCACGGCGCGACGAGTTGCCGAGGGGGGAATCGTCTCCCGCTCGGAGATCAGGAAGCCGTAGGCGGCGATGCACAGCGTGGCGTGATGATGGAAGCCACGCCAGCCGCGCCCTTCATAGTGGCCGAGCCCGACCTCCTGCTTGAGGTCCTGATAGTCGCGCTCGATGCGCCAGCGCAGCTTGGCGAGATCGACCAGCCGGCGGAAGCTGATCCGTTCGGGCAAGGTCGAGAGCCAGTACTTGGTTGGCTCCGTCTCGCCCTCCGGCCATTCGATCAGCAGCCACTCCTGTGGGCAATCGTCGGGCCGGCGGTGACGATGGCCGACGCGCACGCGCAGGCGCGCAAAGCGCGCCGACAGCCAGTCGGCGGAACCTTCCCGCCACTTGATCCGGCGCCAGGCCTTGTTCGGCAAGCCCAACGCCACCTCCTTGACCCAGACCAGGTCGGGTTCGTCGCGGCGCCCCTTGGTCGGCGCTCTGTCGCCGTGCCTGGGCTCGCTGCCGGATGGCCACACCGTGCTGTTCGATTGAATACCGGCCACATAAGCCAATCCCAGCGCCGTGACGGCGGCCCGCAACTGGCCATCGTGGCCATAGCCCGGGTCCATCAACACAACGCCGCCCCGCAGGCCCGCCGCACACGCCTCACGAAGCTGCTCAAGCGCGATCTGCGGCTTGGTCGCGAAGTCGACCTCCTCAGGCACGCCGGCCTTGCGCCGCCGCTCCTCGTCGGCGGCCCACTCCTTCGGCAGATCAGCCGCCACGCCACCGGCAGGCTGGCGTGGCGGTTTGCAAGCGACAGCGACACCGCGACCCGGCAATTGTCCTGCTTGCCCACCTGCCCGCAGTTACTGGCGATTGTGGGGATAGTGGCGTTTGCTACTTTGGGGAACACAAATGGAGGTAGCAATTGCCAATTGTGGCGTCAGCGAGCGCACCGAGAAGGGCAAGCAAGTGTGGAATGCCTGGGTCGAGGGGGAAATCACCGCAGGCGGCAACTGGATGTGCATTTTGACTTGCTCCGGAATGACTTCGCTCAGAGGGAGAGTCTGTTGTGGTTGTGCCCGTGGCGAAGGCGAGCTGCAAACTCTGTCGGTGTGAGCCCGCCAAAGCTCTTGTCTAGTTGCCTGGTATTGTAGTCGATCCTCCAGGCTTCGATGATCCTGCGGGCTGCAGCGAGATTGGCGAACAGATGCTTGTTAAGGCACTCGTTCCGCAGCCTGCCATCGAAGGACTCGATGAAGGTGTTCTGCATCGGCTTACCCTGCGCGATGTAGTGGCATTTGACGCCATGCTCGTGCTGGCGGCCGAGTGTAGCGCGTTAGGTTAGCTCTGTGCCGTTGTCGCTGACGATGATGCAGGGTGAGCCACGCACCTGGACGACCCGGTCGAGTGAGCGACACGGATGCTGGACTGCGAGTTGTCGACGACCGGCGCCGGGCATTCCCGGTCGAAGTCATCGACGAGCGCACGCACCTGGAACTTCCTGCCGCAGGCCAGTGCATCCGACAGGAAGTCCAGGCACCAGCGTTTGTTCGGTGCCTGCGGGAGCGCCATCGGTGCCCGCCTCCGGAGCGCCTGTTTACGGCCACCACGCTTGCGGACCATAAATCACTCCTCATGGTAGAGTTAGTACTGCTTCTTGTGGTTCAGCATGATACTTCCCGCCGCAGCAGGATGTGCAGGCGTCGATAGCCGAACCACCGCCCCTCCCGGGGGCCAGTTCCCGCAGCCTCTGGCCGATCCGCGCATCATCCGGCCGCCGCGAGGCATAGCGGTAGTCTTCGCCTGCAGCCCGACCAGCGCGTAGGCTCGACGCGGCGAGTAGCTCTTGTCCTTGATGGCCCGGTTCGCGGCCAGTCGTCGCGATCTGGGCGTCCGTCCGCCAGCAGCTTCTTTAGCCGCCGGTTCTCTTCCTCAAGTGCCTTCAGGTTGTGCGTTCCATGGCGCGACATTTCCCGGCAACGTCGCCTCCCAAGGCGTGGCATTCAACGGTGAAGCTTCCAGCGGCGGCTTTATCGAGTGCCGCAAGCAAGAAATCCATAGTGCTGTGCAGCCTGTGCCGAGGTTGACTACCGTTCCCGCGCGGTCTGGAAGGCGGTTGGAGATCGTTCGGCGCTCACTGCCGGAACGTTCTGGCGATTGCTTCTGGCCGCGATATGCGTCGGTTTTTCGAGAATCCGCCCGGGCTCAAATTGTCGGACGGGTCTTTTTCCAAGCCCGTCCGCGTAGGACATCCCAGAGCAGATAAGATACGAACATGGAATTATATCGTAAGTAACGCGGGCCCAGTCGGAGCGGTTCCTTGCATAACCGGTAAGCCCAGGTTAGCCCCATCCGTTGCATCCACGGCGGAGCGAACGACCGGCGGCCGCTGAGCAGCGTAAATGCATCGCCCACCGCAAGGAACACGCCCCTTCGGTACCGCGCTTGGTTGTCGATGATCCACTGTTCCATCCGCACGCCGGGCAATGCTACCCACACGAAATCCGGACTGGCGCGATTGATGGTATCGGCGAACGACACCTCGTCGGCCTCCGTCAAAGGCCGAAACGGTGGGCTAAGCATGCCGACAATTTCGACATCCGGCTGCAATTGGACCAGGACACGTCGCAGCTCGACGAGGCATTCCTCGGAATCTCCGAAAAAGAAATGGCGCCAGGGCCGCGGCGTGTTCCGCAACACGTGCCGCATGAAATAGGGACCGTATACTCGGTCCTTCAGACCGGCTCCACGAAAGTTGAGCGCCCAAACGACCGGCATCCCGTCTGGCAACACCAAGTCGAACCGATCCAGGGTCCGAGCGAACTCGGGGCTGTGCCGGGCCTCGCCAAGGATGTGGGTGTTGGAGGGGCAGACCGCTGTAGCCCGTGGTTCACGTGCGAGCCCCTTGATTCGCTCCAGCGCAGAATCATAAGTGGCACAGGCGACCGGCGTTCCCAAAAGCCTGATGGATTCCAACGATCCATCGGTTGGACACGCGGTATCGAGTTGCGAGGAGCGGGAGGCACCGGCGTCCATCGGTTTTCCACTCACAATTGCCATGGCGTGAATACCCTGGTTCCCGCGGTAGCAACTAAGTCCCGGTACTGGGGCCAGGGACAACAAATGACAGCGAGTTTGACACCGGGTTTGGTTCTAAATTCCTCCCAGTTGGAGATCTGCCCGAACTCGTGGAGGCTCGGAGCATTGGCGGGGGGTGCAGCGAAGTCATGAACGAGGACGCGGTAGCCGCGCCGTTTGAGCTGTTGCGCCAGAAAAAGTCCCGCCTCTTCCTCGGTAATTTGCGTGGTCGGCTTGTACGTAACGCCCAGAACCACAACCGTATCGCCGGGGCAGGCCATTTCCTGTACTTCCTCGACGAGCTCTTCCTTGGTTCGCTCGTTCATCCGGTCCGAAGCCTCGGCCAGCGGCGCTTCCAGGCCGACCTGCCGGGCCGTGTAAGCCAGGAGACGGTTGTCGCGCGGGAAACAGGGGCCTCCATAACTTAAGCCGGCATGCAGGTATTTTTTTCCAATCCGGCTGTCGCTGCCGAGAGCGTCGAGCATGACATGGATATCGGCCTGTGGATGGTGCGCGGCAATCATCCGTAATTGATTGGTAAAACTGATCTTCATGGTGACGTAGCTGTTCAGCGAAATCTCCGTCAGTTTCCGCGCCGGTTCCAGCAAACCATTGACCACGTCGCCCAGTGCAATGAACTCGGGATTATGACAGACACTGAAATCCTGGCTGCAAGTGCTACCGAGCTCGCGCTCCAACATGGGAATTAAGACCGCATCCATGGCGCCGGGCGTGGTAGTTGAACTGCAGACAAACAGATGCTTCCTTTTGCCGTCCTTCACGGCCCTGGCCACCGGTTGCATGGCCTTCAGCAAAAATTCGTTGGAAAAACTTCCGTCTGGTTGACTTGGGGACGGGGAAATAAAGAAGGTGACATCAGTAGCAACGGCTTCTCGCGGATCGAGAGTGGCACAAAGTCGTGAATGTCCAGCTTGGATAGTTTCGGCGAGTAGTGGCTCATCGACCGGCGCAAAGCCTTCGTTGATCTTTTTGGGACTTTCTCCGGATCAATGTCCACTCCCACGACTTCAAAACTGCGGGCCGCTAGCGTCGCAGCTATGCACGCACCCAGTTTTCCCAAACCGCAAACCGAAACTGTTTTGATCGAGTTCATGTGGAGAGCTCTATCCCTTGACGAGAAATCTCATGCCCATTCCGGGGCGGCTACGTCGCCGGCGCCCAACGTGCCAAGCGTTCTTCCAAAAGATCAGGCATCCGGCCTGGCATCCGCCGTACGCTTGCCCGTCAACGCACATTGAGGTGCACCGCGTCCGGAGGTGTCGGCCCACATAGTGGCCGCTGACAGTATTACAGGTCTTGTAGGCGCGGCTGTGTACGCGGAAACGCTTGCCGCTGTATCCAAACATTTGCGGCACGAAAGGGAGTTCGTCGAGGCGACCATTCTTGTCGAGCGTTCTGAGGATTTCCTCCTTGCTCCGGACCTCTACCCAGTCGCCAGCACGCGTTTTCATATCAACATCCTATCCAGCCCAGAAAGAGGACCTTTCGAGCTATTGGCACAGGCGGACTTTGTCATGGTCAACGTGTTCGTCTGGCCCTTTTCGGAAAGGGCGGGGGCCACCAACTCGCTGCATACTAGACTGATGTCTTTGATGAACCCGCGTTCGAAAAAGGCGAGGTGACCATTCTTAAGGAGTAATCCCTAAGCAAGGAGGGTAGGGCGCAGTTCGTATGACGGTCGGCAGCGGGCGACGCGAGTAGATCTGGGCAACTCCAATCGCACTTTGACGGCGGGACGGGCGACGAAGTCACTCCCTTTTCGCAGGCCTAACATACTCTTTGAATATCGTAGCTAAACTACATTGAGGATGACGATCAATTTGCTAGAGCCTTGATTTCGTCGGCTGGATGGCCGTGCTCCAGCGCCCAAATGGCCGCCTGCGTACGATTTGCTACCCGGATCTTTCGCAGGATCGATTTCATGTGAGACTTGACCGTCGCCTCGGTGATGTCACACGTGCGCGCAATCACCTTATTGGCAAGCCCTTTCACCAGGCCGTCGAGAATCTGGGCCTCACGCTCTGACAGTTTGGGGAGAGTTCCCAGCGGGGCCACGTACTGAGTGTCGCAATTGGTTGCGTTTAGAGCCACGGTGCTGATGCCGTTTACCTTGGGTTGGGTATGATGCATGGCGGCCATGGTGATTGGTAGCGCTTCATGTTCGATGCCGTGCGACCGGAGATTGTCCATCTTGATCCATGGCTGGGGTGATTCTTCTTCCTGTGGGGGTGGGATCGAGAGACGCTTCGTATCGGATACGACCATGACACGAACATTCTTGGTCATGATCAGGTCTAGCGTGTTGATCAGCGTGTCTGGAGAAACGATCAACGGAACACAGCCATCGATCTCCGACGTTAGCAGCTTCTGAAAATCGGCTGGGGAAGCGAACTCGAACAGTAAGATGATCTTGCTGTCGGCCCACAGCTTACGGATGCCAAGAGCCTCGGTGACCGCATTATCGGCGGATTGCGTGCCCAAAATTACAAGTTTGGGCCCATCAGCAACGATCGATGAACTGTCGATGTCCGCCGTCGACCCAACGCGGCAAACGACTCGATAAGAATAATTTTCCATCAGCGATTCGAGCGCCTCGCGGACAAGCAAACGAGGTTCGATGATGATGGTCTCTACCCTTGTCCCCATGACGTCCCCCCTTCACCACGAAGATTAATAGGACTGCACGTCATACGGGAAATTAACCCACGATAAGCTACGTCCGATGATCATTTTAATATCACTTAATCGCCTAGTGTCGGCCGCCCAATATGGGTGGGGTTTTCAGGGGTATCATGAGCAAGAGGATATTGGTCACCGGTGGCGCAGGCTTTCTGGGCTCGCACCTGTGCGAGCGCCTCCTGGCGGGTGGCAACGACGTGCTGTGCGTCGACAACTACTTCACCGGCAGCAAACAGAACCT
>DATHHQ010000145.1:0-6208 GCA_035490095.1 Bradyrhizobium sp. | reverse complement strand
TTTGCTGGCGCTGGTACTGGTCGCGATCGTGTCCTGGGCGTCGGTCCGTTCGACGCCGTTCGCGGTCGATCGCGCTTTCCGGATCCTGCAATTCGTCTCGGCGTCGATGTATTCGCTCGGTCATGGCGGCAACGATGCCCAGAAAACCATGGGTATCATCGCCGTGCTGCTTTACTCGGAGGGACATCTGGGTACGGAATTTTCGGTGCCGTTCTGGGTGGTGCTGTCGTGCCAGGCAGCAATGGCGATGGGTACCTTGATGGGCGGCTGGCGGATCGTCCGCACCATGGGACTGCGGATCACTAAGCTGACGCCGATGCAGGGATTTTGCGCGGAAACCGGCGGTGCCGCGACGCTGTTCATGGCCACCTGGCTCGGCGTTCCCGTCTCCACAACCCACACCATCACCGGCGCCATCGTCGGCGTCGGCGCGGCGCGGCGGGTTTCGGCGGTGCGCTGGAACGTGGCCAGTTCGATCGTCTATGCCTGGGTGATCACCATTCCTGCCTCGGCTGGCGTCGCGGCACTGGCGTATTGGTCGGTGGCGCTGCTGCGAATAGTCCATTGATTTGGGTTTAGCCGTGCAATCCCTATATGACGGGCTGCTGTTCCTGCTTGATCCGACCCGCTTTCCCTGCCAAACGCTCGCGCAATGACCGACCTTGCCCTCACCGCCGAATCGCCGTCCCGCTCGCCGCTCGCCGCGGAGGTCGCGCGCCGGCGCACCTTTGCGATCATCTCGCATCCGGACGCCGGCAAGACCACGCTGACCGAGAAATTGCTGCTGTTCGGCGGCGCCATCAATCTCGCGGGCCAGGTCAAGGCCAAGGGCGAGCGGCGCAACACCCGTTCCGACTGGATGAAGATCGAGCGCGAGCGCGGCATCTCCGTCGTCACCTCGGTGATGACGTTCGAATTCGAAGGCCTGGTGTTCAACCTCTTGGACACGCCGGGCCATGAGGACTTTTCCGAGGACACCTACCGCACCCTGACGGCCGTCGACTCCGCCGTCATGGTAATCGACGCTGCGAAGGGTATCGAGGCGCGGACGCGAAAGCTGTTCGAGGTGTGCCGTCTGCGGGACATTCCGATCATCACCTTCATCAACAAGATGGACCGCGAAAGCCGCGACACCTTCGATCTGCTGGATGAAATCGAAAAGACGCTGGCGCTCGACACCACACCGATGACCTGGCCGGTCGGCCGCGGCCGCGATTTTCTCGGCACCTATGACGTCGCAACCGGCGGCGTGCGCCTGCTCGAAGGCGGCGGCGCCAAGACCGGTGCTGCGCAACAGATCGACATCGCCGATCTCGCCGGCCGTAACGCCAATCTCGATGTCGGCGCCATCAAGGATGAACTGGCCCTGGTATCGGAAGCCTGCAAGCCGTTCGAACTGGAAGCCTTTCGCGAGGGCCATCTGACGCCGGTGTATTTCGGCAGCGCGCTGCGCAATTTCGGCGTCGGCGATTTGCTGCAGGGCCTGGGGCGTTTCGCGCCGCCGCCGCGCGCGCAGGACAGCAATTTGCGCAAGGTCGAGGCCGCGGAGCCGCGCATGAGCGCGTTCGTTTTCAAGATCCAGGCCAATATGGATCCGAACCACCGCGACCGTATCGCGTTTGCGCGGCTGTGCTCGGGCAAGCTCACCCGCGGCATGAAAGCGAAGCTGGTGCGGACCGGCAAGAACATGAGCCTGTCGAGCCCGCAATTCTTCTTCGCGCAGGATCGCGCGCTGGCGGACGAGGCCTTTGCCGGCGACGTGGTCGGCATTCCCAACCACGGCACGCTGCGGATCGGCGACACCCTGACCGAAGGCGAGGAACTCACCTTCGTCGGCGTGCCGAGCTTCGCGCCGGAAATCGTTCGCCGCGTGCGGCTGACCGATGCGATGAAGGCGAAGAAGCTCAAAGAGGCGCTGCAGCAGATGTCGGAGGAGGGCGTGGTCCAGGTGTTTCGACCGCGCGATGGCGCACCGGCGCTGGTCGGCGTGGTCGGGCCGCTGCAGCTCGACGTGCTGAAGGCCAGGCTCGATGCGGAATATACCCTGCCGGTCGAATTCGAAGTCAGCGAGTTTCAGCTGGCGCGCTGGATTTCGTCCGACGACCGCAAGAAGCTCGAGGCGTTCATATCCGCCAATGGTTCCGGCGTCGCCGACGACGTCGACGGCGATCCGGTGTTCCTCGCCAAGAATGAATTCTATCTCGGCTATGTCAGCGAACGCGCCGAAGGCATCACTTTTTCCAGCATCAAGGATGTGAAGAAGAAGGTGTGAGTCGGGGCTGCGCGCCCCTGGGGGGCCGGTGAATGCGTCGTCCCCGCCACCGGGTCTCGCCTTCGGCGAGCCCGATGACAGGCTCCAGCGGGGACCAGTACGCCGCGGCTTCTCGGTTCTATCACTAACGCTCTGGAATACTGGATCACCCGCTTTCGCGGGTGATGACGGCTGGATTGGGTGCACCCATGCGCGCGGCGGATGTCCGTATGCGCAGGCATTCCCCCATAAATCCCTTGAACCTTCCACGATTTTAAGAAAGTATCCAATGGATGCTTTTAGGTGAACAGGGAGGCCAGTATGAAAGATCTCGTGACCTATTCCCGCTCCGGTCCGGTCAGCACCATCGTGATGGACGACGGCAAGGCCAATGTGATGTCGCTGGCCATGCTGAACGCGCTGCATTTAGCGTTCGACCAGGCCGAAAAGGACAAGACCGTCGCGATCCTCAAGGCCCGCGGCAAGCATTTTTCGGGCGGCTTCGATCTCAACGTATTCACCAGCGGCAACGCCGAGGATCAGTATCTGATGGTGAAAGCCGGCGCCGAACTGGCGCTGCGCATCCTGTCGTTCCCGACGCCGATGGTCGCGGCCTGCCAGGGCAATGCCTTCCCGATGGGCGCATTCCTGATCATGTCGGCCGATCACCGTATCGCCGCCGAGGGCAATTACCGGATCGGCATGAACGAGGTCGCGATCGGGCTGACGGTGCCGCGTTTTGCCATCGAGATCGCGCGGCAACGGCTGACGCCGGCCTATTTCAGCCGGGTGGTGATAACAGCGGAAATGTTTCCGCCCCTGGAAGCCGTGACCGCCGGTTTCTTCGATCGCGTGGTTCCTTTAAGTGAGCTGGAGCGGGCCACGGAGGAGGCCGCCCACGCACTGAGCACGCTCAACATGGCGGCCCACGCCGCGACCAAGGCGCGGGCGCGGGGCGCCGTGATCAGCATGATCCGCGGCATGATCGATGAAGACATCACCCCGCAATATGGCAGCGATCGCGTGGCCAGGCGCGCGTCGGCGTGAGGGAAGGGCCGTGACGCGCCCGGACTGTGGCATTTTGGCCGGTCGCTTTGTATGAAGGCGCATGACAACAAAACCGCGCCGGGCCACCTATCGCCATGGCAATTTGAAAGCCGCCGCCCTTAAAGCCGCCTTTGCGCTGGTGGCGAAGGGCGGTCATGAGCACCTGAGCCTGCGCGAGGTCGCCGATGCCGTCGGCGTCGCGCACCGTTCGCTCTATAACCATTTCGAAGACCGCGAGGCCCTGTTGGACGCGGTCGCCACCGACGCTTACACGCGGCTCGCGGCGGTGCTTGTGAAAGCGCAGAGCCCGCAAGACTACACCGCGAAATATGTGCGTTTCGCGCTCGCCAACCGCGCGATCTATGCGCTGATGACCAGCCGGCCGCATGCGACCATGAAACACAATCCGCCCTTGCAGAGCGCCGTGCACAAGGTCATCACCGAGGCGATGCGGATTTTCTGCCGGGATATCGAAACGCCGGCGGAGCGGCGCCGCGCGGTGATGAAAATCTACATCACGCTCTACGGCGGCATTTCGCTCTATGCGGCTGGTGTGCTCGACCAGCCCAGCGAGAAGGCGCTGATCGCGGAACTCTCAGCCATGAACGCGGGGATGTGAATGAAGCCGGGCTTGCTTCCGGCCGCTGCGCGCATCATTTTTGGGTGTGTTGCCTTCGAGGGCTGGGTTCATGCTCCGTCGCGTCGTTGTCTGTCTGATCGTTGCCATTGCAGGGATCGCTGTTGCCGGAACGGCTGATGCCCGGCAGCGGAATCAGATCAATCCCACGCCGTTTTCACATGCGCCGTGCAGCGTGCTGGATGGCCGGCCATGCACGCCGTCGTTCTGCAGCGTGTTCAATCATGGGCCGTGCATTCCCGAGATTGATTATCCCTATGGCGAGAACCTGCAGCTGACGGTCGAAAGCGCGCCGTCGCACGACGACGCCGCGAAATACCAAAAGCCCGACCACGATCTTGACACCATTAGCGACCTCTTTGCGGCGCTGCGGTCCTGCTGGTCGCCGCCGCCGGCTGATTCCGCGCGCGAAGGCATGCAGATGACGGTGCGATTCAGCTTCAAACGAACCGGCGAGATCATTGCGGCCCCGCGCCTGACGTTCGCCACGGCGGGCGTTTCCGCCGACACCCGCGCTACCTACCTGAAAGCGATCAACGCGTCGCTCGATGCCTGCGAGCCGCTGAAATTCAGCAACGGGCTCGGCGGCGCGCTGGCGGGGCGGCCGATCGCGATCCGCTATGTCGATAATCGCGTGTTGAATCAATCAAGCCGTTAAATGTCAAAAATCTCTGGTCCGGCGCTTTTCTTTCTGCCCGCAAAAAAAGGCGGCCAAATCGGCCGCCTTTTTCGCAAGGTGGATTACTTACTGACAAAGATGCCGGCGGCCGTCTTCGCCACGGAACCAGGTTCCGGGTTGGCAGACGAAGCCGTTGCGGGCGGCATAGCCATTGTCGTAACCGCGATTGTCGTAACCGCCGTTGTAGCCGTTATCGTAGGCGTAGGAATCGTCATAGGTGCCGGGGCCGTAACCGTAGGCGGGGCCGGGGCCGTAGCCGCCATAATAGCCGGCGCCACCGATCACCGCGCCAGCCACCAGGCCAGCCGCGATTCCCGGTCCAAACCCGCCGCCGTGAAAACCGCCTCCATGATGTCTGCCCTGTGCCAGCACCGGCGACGATGCTGCGAGTGCAACTGCCAGACAGGCAGCTCCTATCGTTCCAAATTTTGTCATGACTGTCTCTCCTGATGAGTCGAAGAGGCAATTGCCCGGTGTCTCTAATGTTCCGCGCCTGACCCAACGCATTTTAACGCATTGCGGCCTGAGCCTCTAAGGTGATACGCGAAGCAGGGAAGCTGGCCCTGTAACGGAGAAGACCATGGGACTGCTGGGGATGATCCTGGGCCTGGTGCTGTTTTTCGGCGTCCACACCCTCACCACGCAGCGCGAGGTGCGCGCGCGCGTGATCGCATCCTCGGGCGAGGGTGGTTACAAGATCGGCTATTCGCTTGTCTCCGCCTTGGGCCTCGTGCTGATCGTCTGGGGCTTTGCCCATTATCGCGCGACCGGCATGTGGGAGATCTGGACCCCGCCGACGGCGCTCAAACACCTCACGGTGGCGCTGATGCTGCCCGCGGTCATCCTGGTGGTGGCGTCCTACATCCGGGGACGTATCTACACCAAGCTGAAGCATCCGATGCTGACGGGCATCAAGCTGTGGGCGGCGGCGCATCTGCTCGCCAATGGCGATCTCGGCTCGATCATCCTGTTCGGTTCGTTCCTCGGATGGGCGGTGTTCGACCGGATCTCGCTGAAGCATCGCGCCGACAGCGGGGCGCCGCCGATCCCGGTCGGGGGCCCCAGCAACGACCTGATTGCGGTGGCGGTCGGGATCGTCGCTTATCTGGCGCTCGCTTTCGCGTTTCATCCCGTCGTGATCGGCGTTCCCGTGTTCGGAGTCTGAAATGTCTGTCCAATCGGCCATCAAGCGCAAGACCGCGCCGGACATTCGCGCCCGCAAGAATGGCGAGCCGATCGTGATGCTGACCTCTTATCACGCGCATACCGCAGCACTGGTCGATCGCTATTGCGACGTCATTCTGGTCGGCGACTCCCTGGGTAATGTGATGCATGGTTTCGAGACCACGGTGCCGGTGACGCTCGACATGATGATCCTGCAGGGCCGTGCGGTGATGCGTGGCTCGCAACATGCGCTGGTGGTGGTGGATATGCCGTTCGGCTCCTATGAAGCTTCGAAAGAGCAGGCATTTCATTCGGCGGTGCGAATCCTGAAGGAAACCCATTGCGGCGCGGTCAAGCTCGAAGGCGGGGCGCGGATGGCGGAGACCGTCGCGTTTCTTGTCGAGCGCGGCGTTCCCGTGATGGGCCACAT
>DATHHQ010000144.1:0-12965 GCA_035490095.1 Bradyrhizobium sp. | reverse complement strand
AGGAACAAAACTTTTACCTTTACGCGTGAGCCGATATTCGACCTTGGGCGGAACGACGCCGTAATCCTTGCGGTCGATCAGCCCCGATTCGGTCAGCGCCTTCAATTCGCGGCTGAGCACGCGGGGCGCGATTTCCGAGGTACCGCTTGCGCCGCGCAGCAGGCCGGTTCTGATCTCGCCATAGCGCCTGGGACCATCCTGCAGATCCCAGACGATGCGCAGCTTGTACTTGCCGCTGATCATCTTCTGAAACGCTGCCACCGGGCAGCCGCAGGTCAGCGCTGATTTCACCTTCGCCATGGCAAGATCTCCCGTCGGCTTCTCGATCGCGGCAGGATACGAGCGATCGCAAGAAAGTCCATAGTATCATTTTTGTCCATACTTGCGTTATCGCTCCTTACGGCGCCAGATTAGGCCTGACAGGAGACCCCCCATGATCCTCGTGACAGGCGCCACCGGACTGAACGGGAGCGAATTGCTGCGCAGGCTGTCGGCAAAGGGAACTGCCGTACGCGCGCTGGTGCGCAATCCGGCCAAAGCCGAAGCGATCGCCGCACTGCCGCATGTTGAAATCGTGCAGGGCGACATGGCGCATCCCGAGACGCTCGCGCCGGGCTTGCGCGGTGTCGACCGTGCGATGCTGATATCGTCATCGGACCCGATGATGTTTGATGTCCAGACTAACTTCATCGATGCGGCCAGGAAGGCGGGCGTGAAGCACATCGTCAAGCTCTCGGGGATCATGCCGGAGCTCGATTCGGCATTTCGCTTCGCGCGCATGCACGGCGAGATCGAAAAGCGGCTGGAAGCCTCGGGAATGGCGTTCACGCATTTGCGGGCCGGCGAGTTCATGCCGGCCTATTTCCGGCAGGTCCCCAACATCACGGCCAAGGGCGCGATGTTGCTGCCGATGGAGGATGCCAGGATCGCCTCGATCGACGTTGGCGATATCGCCGAAATCGCGGCCAAGGTGCTGACGGGTTCGGGACATGAGGGCAAGACCTATCCCCTCACTGGCCCGCAAGCGCTGACCATGACGGAGGTGGCGGAGAAACTTTCCGCCGCCACCGGAAAGACCATCCGCTATGTCAACGTCCCGCCGGAGGCGGCGCGGCAGGCCCAGCTTGCCGCTGGAATGCCGCCTTACCTCGCAGACGCATTGTTCGAATTGTTCGCCGAGCGTCGTAACGGCAAAGAGGCGAAGGTCTGGCCCGATGCTGAGCTGCTTCTCGGTCGTCGGCCGACATCATTTGACGAATTTGCCAAACGCAATGCCGCGGCGTTCCAGGGCGAGGCGCCGCCTCCGAAAGCTTGATCTCCGCCATACGCCAAGCAGGAGTCCTCGATGAAACACTTCATGATCAAATATCAGTTTGCCAATGGCACCACGGAGGAATGGCACCGGGAAATCAGCCGGTTCATTGCCGCGCTCGACAACGATCCCGAGCTGAAAGGAAAGATCGTCTACCGCTGCATGAAGAACCGCGACGATTCCAGCTATTATCATCTCGCCGCGGCCGCCGACGAGCAGGCCATCAAGACCCTGCAGGCGCGGGATTATTTCAAGCACTATACGGAAAGGACCCGGCAGGTCGCCGGCGGCGATGTCGTGGTCACGCCGATGGAGCTGATCGCCGAGACCGCTTAGCTACCTTGAATGCGCGCGCTAGCTCGACACCATCGCGCGAATTCGCTGCGAGAGATTATCGAGATCGAACGGCTTGGTGATCATTTCCATGCCGGGCTGCAGGAAGCCGTCTGATATCGCGACGCTCTCGGCATAGCCGGTAATGAAGAGAACCTTGAGACCGGGTCTGGTCTCCCGCGCCTGATCGGCGAGCTGGCGGCCGTTCATGCCGGGCAAGCCAACATCGGTGACCAGCAAATCAATCCGTGCATTGGTGCGCAGGATGCGCAGGCCCGACGGTCCATCGATGGCCTCCAACGTCTGGTACCCCTGCTCCCCGAGCATTTCGACGATGACGGCGCGCACCACCGGCTCGTCTTCAACTATCAGCACGGTCTCACCGGTGGCGGCATGTTCGGCCGCCGTGGCGGCTGACGCAAACTGCGGTGCGATTTCACCATGATGACGCGGCAAATAAAGCCTGACCGATGTCCCCCGCCCCAGTTTGCTGTCGATCGTCACGTGGCCGTCCGACTGCCGCGCAAATCCATAGATCATCGAAAGCCCAAGTCCGGTACCCTGCCCGATCGGCTTCGTCGTAAAGAACGGATCGAAAGCGCGCGCCGCCACCTCCGCGCTCATGCCGGTCCCGGTGTCGGTAACACTGATGCAGACATAATCGCCAGGCGAAAGCGCGGGGGCATCCGCGGTCACGCCCTCGATCCGCGCGTTTGACGTCGTAATGGTGAGCTTGCCGCCATCCGGCATGGCGTCGCGTGCATTGATGGCGAGATTGAGCAGCGCGCTTTCCAGTTGATTGGGGTCACACAGCGTGAACCACAGATCGTCCGCCGCGGCGATTGCAAGATCGATGGTCTCGCCGATCGTCCTGCGCAGCAAATCCTCCAGCGACACCACGAGCTGGTTGGCATCGACGCTTTTCGGGATCAGCGGCTGTCGCCGCGCAAAGGCCAGCAGGCGATGGGTGAGCGCCGCGGCGCGGTTCGCCGATGTCATCGCCGCGTCGATATAGCGCGCGAAATTGTCGGTCCGCCCCTGGTTGAGGCGGGTCTGCAGCAGATCCAGCGACCCCACAATTCCGGTCAAGAGATTGTTGAAGTCGTGTGCGATGCCGCCGGTCAGTTGCCCCACCGCTTCCATCTTCTGCGACTGCAGCAACGCCTCCTCGGTGACTTTCAGCCGTTCGGCCGCCGCCTTCTCCGCGGTCACGTCGCGGGCAACCGCATAAATGCGATCCTGGTCCGGTACGCCGGTCCACGACAGCCAGCGGTACGATCCGTCCTTGTGCCGGAAGCGGCTCTCGAACCTGACGGTGGCGTCACTGACGCCGAGTTTGTTGACCTCCGCCCGCGTCATCCCGCCATCATCGGGATGCTCCAGCCATTCCGAAGTGCGGTTCAGCAATTCAGCTTCGCTCCAGCCGAGCGTTCTGGTCCATGCCGGGTTGACCGTTCGCCAGACGCCGTTGCGATCGGCGACAACCAAAAGATCCTGCGACACGTTCCAGATCCGGTCGCGCTCCCGGGTCTTTTCCTCGACACGCTGCGCCAGCGTCGCATTCAGTTCGGAGAGCTGGTCCGCAAGCTTGCGATATCGCTCTTCGCTTTGCCGCAGCGCCTGCTCCGCCATCACCTGCTCGGTGACATCGGTGTGCGCGCCGACCAGACGGATGGCCCGCCCCTGCTCGTCGCGCTCGATCGTGGATTTGACCGAAATCCAGCGCGTCTCGCCGTCGCTGGGGCGAATAATCCGATAACGCACGGTGTAGTCGCGCACCGTGCCGGCGACAGCGTCGCGGAATTTCTTCTCGGCGGCTTCGCGGTCCTCGGGATGGATGCGCCGTACCCAGTCCTCGTGGGACTCGTTGGCCGCATCGAGTGGCAGACCGTGAATCAGCAAATACTCCGGCGACCGGCGATTGCGGAAACCGGTAGTCAGGTCGACCTCAAGACCGCCGATCCGGCCGATTTGCTGCACGCGTGCGAGTTCGGCCTCGCGCTCCCGCAACGCAACGGCAGAAAGATACTCCTTGGTCACATCGCGGCACACCACGAGCACCCCGCCAATGCCGTCGTCCTCGTCAATCGGGCTGTAGCCGTAGGTCCAGTAGACCTGCTCCAGCTTGCCGTGACGCGTGACGGGAACCAGTTGGTTCTCATGCCACGTCGCCCCGCCGCCGCTCATCACCTGCTCGATCTGGGGACCGATAACGTGCCAGATTTCGGCCCAGCACTCGCGTCCGCCCTGCCCGAGTGCGCTCGGATGGCGCTCGGGTCCCATGGTTTGGCGATAGGCGTCGTTGTAAAATTGAATGAGCTTCGGACCCCACCAGATGAACATCGGGTGGTTGGTATTCAGCAGGATGCGCAATGCGGTCCGCAAACTCTGCGGCCAGTGCTCCGGCGTCCCCAGCGGATTGGCGGACCAATCGTACGCGCGCGTCAACGCGCCCATCTCGCCGCCGCCGGCGAGAAAATCCCCAGAAGTCGGTCGATTGATCTTCAGCATTCAGGACGATCGGTGGCGAGTTCAGCCCAGTTGGCAGCCGGAACTTAACCGCCTGTCGCAATCCCAGCAAACCGGCGGGCCGGCGTTTGGTTCCAAATATATTTTGTCTGGACGGAACAAAATATCCAGTACGTGCGCACCAGCCGCATTAACCATCGGACCAAGACGCCACGACCTTGCCGCACCACGCGATGCCGCAGGCCCCCTTACTTCATCAGGCCCGCCGCCGTGAGCGCGCGCGTGATGACGGCGCCGACATCAATACCCCGACGCCGCGGCTCCGGACGGCGACCATGCTCCGGACCACGATTAAGCGTCGTCAGTGGCCAAAGCACCGCGGTGAGATCCGGCACCTGCCCGGGTGTCGGAGCAGCCATTATCGTCGCGACTTCCTTTGGAGCTTCGGCTGGAACCACCTTCTTTGAAGCTTTGGCCGAAGCCACCTTCTTTGAAGCTGAAACCACCATCGACCGGGGAATCCATTCGGTGAGGCCAAAGAAATTCGCAATGTGATACGAGGACGAGATTCCCGCCTCGATCAGGAACGCGCCTTCGGCGCCGTACCGCTTGTCATTGTCGCCAATCCCAAGCGGAGTGCCGTGGGCCATATCGGTGATGGTGTAGGATTCGACAATGGTTTCGCCATCGGCGTTCCACCAGACCTGGCGGGGATAGCCGTCGACGTCAGCCTCCGACATCGGCGCCGGAGGCAGCTGGTGTACGTCGAGCCACTGCTTGACGATTTCATTGGCGTTCGCGGGGTGGACGGTGCGATCGGCGCTGCCATGCCACACCGAAAGCTTCGGCCATGGGCCGCGATGATTTGAAGCATTGCGCACCAGATCTCCCAATTCGCTGGCCGGACGGGAGGGCGACACGAACATTCCGCTTAACGCTTCCCGCACATTGGTCGCAACGCCGAACGGCAGGCCTGCGATGATGGCGCCGCCCGCAAATATTTCGGGATAGGTGGCGAGCATGACCGACGTCATGGCGCCGCCAGCGGAAAGCCCGGTGATGAAGATGCGATGCCGATCGATGCCAATATCGTCAACCGCCCGCGCAATCATCTGCCTGATCGAACAGGCCTCGCCGCTGTCGCGCGCGGTGTCTTCCGGATTGAACCAGTTGAAGCAGCCGTTGGCATTGTTGAACGACTGCTGCTGCGGCATCAGCAATGCGAAACCAAAGTGTTTCGCCAGGGTGGACCAGCCGGCGCCTAGATCGTAAGCAGCGGCGGTCTGACCGCATCCGTGCAGAACGACGACAAGGCCTGGCGCTGGCTGGAGGTTATCAGGTGCAAACGAAAACATCCTGAGACCACCCGGATTCGACCCGAAGTCTGTGGTTTCAACGATAGGACTGTGAGAACCCGGCCTGAGGTTTCGCGCGAAATCCCCAAAGCCGTTGATACCGTTCAGCTTTGGCAGACGTCGCAGCAATTCGATATTTTTCGCGAGAGACACCGGCAGCTCCTTGACGAGAGAGGTTCTTCTAACCCCACCAACAACAGATAGTTGCTGCACTGCAAAATAAAAAGGCCGTGTGCTGTCAGTCCCCAGGATTATGGCAATCGACCTTAATTGCGTTCACGCCGCGGCGCGTCGCATCCATGACAAAAACGCGGCGCAGGCGGCAATCGACAGCGTAAACAGCGCTGCCGCGGCGAACAGTGCCAGCCGCGCCGAGTAAGCGGCTTCGATCGCAAAAAAAGCCGCGCCGATGGCGGCAACGCCGGCGGCGTTGGCGATTTGCGCGGTCATGCCATACATCCCCGCGCCCGAGCCGGCGCTTGCCGGATTTACGGTGGAAAGTACGGCGCTGGACAACGGCGCCATCACCAGCCCCTGGCCGTAACCGAAAATCGCCAACACCAAAGCCAGCAACGTTGCGGTGGGCGTCTGTGCCCACGCGACCATCAGTACCAGCGAGGCGAGGCCGATCGTCTGCACCGCACACCCCTCGATCAGCACCAGCGTGCCGCGATGCCGCGCCCGCGCGCCGCTGTGTCGCGAGGCGATGACAAAGGCGAACGCCAAAGGGAGGAAAACCATGCCGGCCTGCAGCGGCGGAATATGCAAGCCGCGCTGCATGAACATTGTCATCACCAGATAGAACGACAGGTTGGCAAAAAAGAAAAAGAAGGCTGCGTAAAGTCCGCGCATGAACGCTGCGTCCGATAGCAACGCAAGGTCGATCAGCGGCATTCCACCGCGGCTTGCGACCGCGCGCTCGAGCCAAAGGAACGCAGCGACGATGGCAACGCCCGTTGCCATCACGAGCCAGACCCACGGCGCCCAATGCAGATCGTGACCGAACAGCAGCGGCCCGAGCAGGCACAATAATCCTGCGAACAGCACGATCGCGCCGGGAACGTCCAGCCGTGTGCCGGCACGACGCGGCACCGACGGCATGATCCTGGAAGCCGCGGCTATGATGACAAGGCCGAATGGCGCGTTGACGAAAAACACCGCACGCCAGCCTAACCCCGCAAGATCAAGCGTCACCAATACGCCGCCAAGTAAAAAGCCGGCCGCCCCCGCAAGGCCGAGCACGATGCCGTAAATACCGAAGGCGCGTCCGCGCGAGCCGTCCGCAAACAACAAATGAAGGGTGGCGAGCACCTGCGGCACCATCAGCGCCGCGGTCGCGCCTTGCGCCAGCCTGGCTGCGATCAATTCGGGGCCGGATTGCGCGAGGCCACACCACAGCGACGTGACGGTGAAGCCGAGCACGCCGGCCAGGAACACATTCTTTGTGCCGTAGATGTCGCCGAGCCGGCCGCCGGTGACCACCAGCGTTGCATAGGCAATGAGGTAGATCGCGATCACCGCCTCGATCTGCGCGGCGCTCGCCTGTAACTCGCTTGCAATGGTGGGAATCGCAACGTTGACGATGAAGGCGTCGACCCCGAACATGAATTGCGCGGCGACGACGATCGCAAGGACCCACCAGCGGCGCGATGAATCCACATGTGCTGAAACAATCTGGTGCATGGCGAGAAGGCCTTATCCGACATCTGTGTTGCCTGGATTGATCTCAGGTTTCGGTCATCCCTGCGATTACCTCGGAGGTAAGCTTTCTCGGGTACTTCGGCCGGGCAAAACGGACGGTGTGAAACAGACGGAGATGCAAGCTACCTCCTGCACCAAATGTCCGGGCTCACCTCGACACACAATCGATCCAATCGAGACACAATGTTGGCGGGTAGTGCCGTGACTTTGTTCCACGTTGTTTGGGGAAATGCTCACAAAAAAATGCACAAGTACCTGCACAAGGTGCGACGATGCGTGGGGTGCGACGATGCGGACTATGATCGACATTGTTTGGCATGCGCTGGAATTGAAATTGCCGTTGGCCAACGAAGCAATTCGTCGGCTGCGCACCGTGAGGCGGCGTAACGTTGCGACCGCGCTGATCTTCGCCTTGATGGCGGGTTCGATGGCGACTGGGCGGGCTTCTGCCGCGGGCCCGGGCGACAACGAAATCCGGATCGGCAACACCATGCCGTACAGCGGTCCGGCTTCCGCCTACGGCACCATTGGCAAGGTAATCGCGGCCTACTTCGACAAGATCAATGCCGAAGGTGGCATCAATGGCCGCAAGGTCAATTTCATATCGTATGACGATGCATACAACCCCGCCAAGACCGTGGAGCTAACCCGCAAGCTCGTCGAGGAGGACCGGGTCCTCTTGATCTTCTCGAGCCTCGGCACGGCGCCAAGCGCGGCGGTTCAGCCCTATTTGAACGCAAAAAAGGTCCCACAGCTGTTTGTCGCTTCGGGCGCGTCGATGTGGGACCAGCCGCGCCAGTTCCCCTGGACCATGGGCTGGCAGCCGAGCTACCAGACCGAAGCTCACATCTATGCGCAGTATTTGCTGGAGAACCATCCTCGCGGCAAGATCGCCATCCTTTCTCAGGACGACGCGTTCGGCCAGGACTACGTCAAAGGCCTGAAGGACGGCTTAGGTGGCAAGATTCCGATCGTGGCTGAGGCTTTGTATAAGGTCACGGACACGACCATCGATGCGCAGATTGCCAAACTCAAGGCCTCGGGCGCCGACATTTTGTTCGATGTGACAACCCCGAAATTCGCCATCATGGCGATCCGGCGAACTGCCGAACTCGGATGGAAACCGGCACACATCATCTCGACGGTGTCTCAGTCGATCTCGGCTGTGATGCAGCCGGCCGGCCCGCAGAACAGCGAAGGAGTGCTGTCGGCTGGATACACTTTGGAAGGTGATGATGCGACGGCAGCAAGCGATCCGGTCTACCGTGACTGGACCGCTTTCATGGACCGATATATCCCGGCCGCAAGCAAGTCCAACAGCCTGTCCGTCTTCGGTTACGGGGTCGCCAAGACGATGGTCGAGGTCCTGACGAGATGTGGCGATGATCTGTCCCGCGAAAATGTGATGAAGCAGGCGGCATCGCTCAAGGGTCTGCAGCTTCCAATGCTGCTTCCCGGGATCGTGATCAATACAAGCGCGAGCGATCACGCGCCGCTTGAGCAGATGCAGATGAGGCGGTTCACAGCCGGACGATGGGAACCCTTCGGATCCGTGCGAAGTGGGATTGATCCGGGTAGCGTCAGTGAATCCTTCAAGACGATATTCCGCTACGGTACGGCCAAGCGCGACTTGGCGACTCAGCTCAACGCCAACACCGTCACCCTGATGACCGGCTCGTTCGGCAGCACTTATGCCCAGATCGGCGCCGATCTCTCTTCAGTGCTCGACAATGGCGCCAATCTCCGGGTGTTGCCTGTTCTCGGCCGCGGATCCGTTCAGGCCGTGTCGGATATCCTGCTATTAAAGGGGGTTGACGCCGGAATCGTGCGCAAGGACACGCTCGCATACCTCGAACGCAAGGACTTCGCCAACAACATCCGCAATCAGTTTGTCTACGTGACCAAGATGTTCAACGAGGAAATGCACGTGCTCGCGCCGCGGACAATCCGCAGCATGAAGGATCTCGATGGCAAGACGGTGGTCGTCGATTTGCCGGATGCCAGCACCTTCGTGACCTCGATCAACGTGTTCGAGCGTCTCGGGATCAAGCCGCATCTGCTCTATATCGAACCGCGGCTTGCACTGGACATGCTGAGCAAGGGCGAGATCGATGCGATCGTGGCGGTCGAGGGCAAACCGTTGCAATGGCTCAGCCAGGTGAGGGACCCCAATCTGCATTTGGTGCCGGTCGGATATGAGAAGCCTCTCCAGGAGGAGTATTTGCCGTCTACGCTTTCATCGGCGGACTATCCCAACCTGATTTCAGACGGCGCTGCTGTCGATACGATTGCGGCCGAGGCTGTTCTGGCGTCCTACAACTGGCAACCGACCAGCGACCGCTACCGCCGTCTCTCTCTGCTGGTCGAATCACTCTTCACTCGAATTGCGCAATTGCAGCGACCGCCGTTCCATCCAAAGTGGAAAGAGGTGGCACTGAAGGCTCCCGTAGCTGGCTGGACCCGCTTCCAGGCAGCGCAGGAGTGGATCGACCGCAACTTGCCTTCGGCCGGGGCTGCTGCGGCATCTGCGGCAGTTGAGGTGCCACGCGCAAGCAAGCAGGATCGCGACGATCCACTGTATCGTGAATTCCTGCTGTGGCGCGCGAACCGCCTAAACTCCAAGCGGTAACGATCCCTTTCAGGCGCGGGTATTTGGCGGCATCGCTCGCTTGCGCACGCTAGTCTGGAAGACTGCCTCGTTGTGAATTCGGCGCTGCAAGCGTCGGCGGTCAGCCGCAAGGGCCGACGCGACTCTCGCTTCCAACTAAAATATCGAAAACAACCCCATGCAAAGTAGCGTGGTGGTCGCTGGCAGGGATGCTTTGAGCGAATCCTGAGAAAACATTTTGACACGTCGGGCAAATCAGCGGCACTATTCCATCATCGCGCAATTTGCAAAACGCCCATGGTCCTGCCCGACGGGCTCCTCTAGCGCGATTGCAGGCAAAAAATCCTTACCCACAATTGAAGTTGCATCGGCTCGCCACAGCGAAGGGTCGCCTCTCACGTTGCCGAGCCGCGCGCGCTTTCCGATGCGCGAGCCCGAGGAGATATCGACGTGAACACAGTTCCAGACCTCAACAAGGCAACGGCACTAGAGCGGGATGACTTTTCTTCGAGTCGTCATCCCGCTCTATCTTTTTGTTTGAGCATGATCTCCGCGCAAACGCTTCGCGTTTGTCGCGAGGGAAAACCGGGACCCACCCTCGGATCAAGTCCGAGGGCATGCTTTTCCGGATCATGCTCTATCGCAGAGCGATCCGGCATTATGCGATACCCTGACGTGTCGGCTTTGTCGCGTTTCAACGAAAGGCGAGATCCGCTTGATGACGCGAACCATTTGCCGCTTCGATTGAGAACCATTTGGATCGGTCGCCAAGCACGACGGCTTGCGGCGCGTGGGGCGCTGCAATCATCAGCAGAGAGCGTCGCTGGTCAGCGATTATAGTTGGCAAGCGCCTCGAGTTGGCGTCGCGCCTCGAGTGCACCCCATTCCTCGGCTTTCTGATACCAGTTCCGCGCTTGTGCCAGATCGGGCTCCGGGTCGGCCGCGCCGAATTGCTTCGACAGTATAGGATCGAAAGTCTTTGCCAGAGAAAGGGCGGCGCTGGCATCGTGAGCTTCGGCGGCGCGAAGCAGCAGCAAACGGGCGGCCTGAACATCGCCGGCCGCCAGCAGTTCCTGCGCTCGCCTGAGAAAACCTGCGACTTCATCGGAATTGATTTGCCGCACAGGCGGCTCCGCGCGTGCGGCACCCGGTGGTTCTGGGGATGTTATGGACTGTTGCTGTTGTGGCGTTGGCGCGGCGGGACCGGGAGCCACCGCTGCGGCGCTGGCGGACACCCCGACGGTGTCGACGGGCGTCGCGGACGTCCAGGTCAGCCGGACGAGGCTGCTGACCAGCGCAGCCCCGTCAGAGCCACGAAGCTCAGCGGTCAAATTCATCACGCCGACAAAGTCGGCCGGTGGAATGATCGATGCGTCCGAAATCTCCTGCGCCGGCACGCGCCATTCGCCGGTACTCATTCGCCTGCCGACCGTCAGCCTGGCACCGGCCGGTATTCCACCGATTGTGACCGTCGCGCTGGCACCGGGAGAGCTGACGTTGACACCAAGCGGCAGCGGCTCATTGACGGGTCCGTTGCCATCCCGGAGCACCAGCGTCGGAGCGGGCTTGCGCTGCGGCGCTGGAAACAGCGATGACGTCAACGATTGCCAGGTCGGCAGGGCCGACAATGCCCCCTCTACAGCCGGACCTTGCGATGACGGGAAGGCAGCAACGAAAACCAACGCGACGAGAGCGGCCAGGCCCGTGGCAACGGCAAATCTGGCGGCGATGCCGAGCGCTTGATTCTGGAGGACAGACGGCGCTTCGAACAGCTCCGGTTCATGCTCTTCTTGCATAACCTTTGCGACCGCCTCTGCAAAGATGTCCGGCTGCTTCTGGGTTCGCGAGTCCCGGCCTTCCATGGCTCTGGCTCGCAAATACGCGACTGTCTCATCAAGCTTGCGCTGCGCCGGCCAGTCCTGGTTACCTGCGCGCACTACCGATATCGGGTCCGGGTCGTTGCCAGGTTCGCGCAACCCCGACGGTCCATGATCAATGGAAGCGAGGTCTTGTTGTTTTGGATCGCCCACGTCAATCCTCACTCTGTTCAGCCGCGCCTGCTCAGCGGATCCGGCAACATTTGCCGAGGACCCAATCCGCCTTCGTCATCCTGCGCCGCGAAAATTCGAAGCCTGCGATGGGGCTCAATAATCCGGCCTGGCCTTCCGAGCCGGACCTCAGCCACATGAAAAGCGATAGCGGAAACGCCGCCGATGCTGCGTTGCATGCCGCCGTAGCCGAAGATTGCGATACATATCCCTGCAAGCTTGCCCACGCAGAGTTCATCAGAGTGGTCCCATCTGATGGTCCAAGCTGACGCGTTTCCCGCGACGATGCTCACCAGCCAGGATGGCATTCGTGAGTTCCATTCTGGCCTAAAGTATGGGCGGATTGAAATTGGCAACCACAAACTGACCAAAATTGATCGGGGGCGCGACCTCGCGACGCTGGAAATATCGGAAAATCGGATCGCGCGACGACAGCGGGTGAGGGTTTCCCGACCTAGCCCGCGACAGTGGTTGTAGGGAGGTTCGTCGGGCCAACTTTTGGTTGAATTATTTAGATCGCCTTCAACTTGCGATAGGCGAACCATACCATTTTCAACAGCAGCCAGCCGTCGCGAAAACGGGAAATCTGAGTCTCGCCGAAGCTGCGCGCCTTGTAGTGGATCCGGGTCTCGATGATCTTGAGATTCTGTTTGGCGGAAGACCACGGGCTGGATGCCTGCAACCGGATGCCGCGATGACGTTCGTGGACGCGACTGACCTGCGTGTCTGCTAGCTCGCGCGTGCGACAACATTCATGCTGGCGCCGTCTCCTATCATTCGACGCAGTTCCTCCACTGCAGACGGAAGCTGACGTCCGGTTCGCTCATGAAAAAAACGATATCCATTCGGCACAAAGAACGAGACCAGTTCCTCCAGGGACGAGCCGCGTTCGGCGAGGACGTATGGCGACAGTTCCATCATGAAAACCGGCCGGCTGTCCCGCAACAACGCGGTGGCGCCGCGGAGCACTTCAGATTCAAACCCATCAACATCGATCTTTACGAGCTGTACGGAAGGCCCGCCGAGTTCGGCCAGAACGCCGTCAATGGAGCGGGCGCGCGCCGCGTTCGTCGGCATCGGCTGGCCGAGATGCTTGGCGTGCAAGTCCTCGCCTTCGACCAGGGGCCAGCTGGAATAGA
>DATHHQ010000143.1:0-2445 GCA_035490095.1 Bradyrhizobium sp. | reverse complement strand
ACGGTGAGCGGCATCGTCGGCACCGGCGCCACCATCATCCTGCTGCCCGTGCTGGTCCTGCAATTCGGCCCGCGCGAGGCCGTGCCGATCATGGCGATCGTCGCCCTGATGTCGAATTTCGCCAAGATCACCTCGTGGTGGAAGGAGATCGACTGGCGCGCCTGCGGCGCCTATGCGCTGGGCGGCATCCCCGCGGCAGCGATCGGCGCGCGGACCTTGCTGATCCTGCCCGAGCACCTCATCGACATCGCGCTCGGTGTCTTCTTCCTCGTCATGGTGCCCGGCCGCCGCTGGCTTGCCTCCCGAAACCTGAAGTTCGGCTTCTGGCATCTCGCCGTCGCCGGCGCGGTCATCGGCTTCCTGACCGGCATCGTCGTGTCGACCGGTCCGCTCAGCGTGCCGGCTTTTGCCGCCTATGGTCTGGTCAAGGGCGCCTTCATCGCCACCGAGGCGGCAGGCTCGCTGGCGCTTTACATCAGCAAGGCGCTGACCTTCCGCCAGTTCGGCGCGCTTCCCGTCGACATCATGGTCAAGGGCCTGATCTCGGGCTCGTCGGTGATGGCCGGCACCTACACCGCGCGCCTGATCGTCGAGCGGCTGAGCGTCGTCACCTTCCAGCGCCTGCTCGACGGCGTGATGATCGTTTCCGGCACGGCGCTCTTGTGGGCGGCCATTCGCTAGAAAGCCGTGCCATACTCGTCGGCACCAAGGAGATACCAATGAACAAATGTCTCTCGGCCGCAATGGCGGCAACCCTGGCGATGGCGACCGGCGCCTGCCAGCAGCCGACCGGCCAGCAGCTCAATGCGACCAACGCCAATTCGCAAGTCTACATCGGCGCGCTCACCTGCAACGTCAGCGGCGGCACCGGCTACGTCTTCGGCTCGACCAAGGACCTGAGCTGCGTCTACCTGACCAAGGCAATGACATAGCAGCACATTGAAACTTTTTCCTTAATGAATTCAGATGATTAATCAAAGGATGCCAGCGAAAAACTGCTGTCGAGCCTTTGAGGCCTACTCCATTCGCCAACCTGGCGGACCACTCCACCACCTCTCCCCTGCTACAGTTGCTACACTTGCTACAGTTGGCGAGCGGCCCTTAGCGTCAGCGTGGTCCGCCATATACGGGCGTCCACATGAAAAGCGGACGGTCCAACTCCTGGCGACTGCTTCTCTACACTCGTGCGGGCCCTATTCTCGGTTCGCTACGAAACGGGCGGCACCGCCCCCTAGCAGCGCGACGATCGGCTTCCCAGATCGTTTTTCCATTTTGCGGCCGGACAATTCGCCCAAAGATTAGTCGCTGAGGAATCATCAGGGGATTCACAAACCCTGAGAATTGTGATTCAAGATGCTAGCTGGGCTGGAGGCCAGCATCAATGACCAAGCTCTCCTTCCATAGAGCGCCGCAAGCGCTCGAATACGCCGATCTTCCGAATAGCAATGATGACCTTGAGCAAGACGCCATCGCACAGGCGTCGCTGACGGATCGGAATGCGACCCGGTCTTATCTCGAAAGAGGTCGTCACTTTGAACGTCTGACAACGGACGACCTCAACGTCCTTTGGACAGCGGCGTTCGAAGATGTAGCCCGCGGCGACCGAAAGAGGCTGGGGGACTTCTATGATCTGAGAGCGGAAGTGAAGTTAAGGAATTTGGCGGGCCATTGCCTGACCGATAGCGGCCTGTTTCTCAGCCACGGTAGCCGGGAGATCTAGCGGGCGGCCAACCCCATTCGATGGGAAAGCGCTCCCTAGGCAGGTCTAATCATAGACTCGCTGAGTCAACACCGGCGATGCGACGCTTCAGAGACGTCGCGTACGTACCCTCGTTGATCGAACCCGCTGCCCTTCGGGGTGGCGGGCTTTTCTTTGGTAGGCGCCGGCAAGGGTTCGTTCGTGGTCCACACAAGGGCGCCACGGAGGTATTAATCCTCTTGGCTGATTGGCCTCCACCCAATGGTTACAGACCTCCATACGCGGAAGGTCCATCTTGCTCGGCCATGACGAGGAAATCCGAAACGCTCACGTTGCCGTGGTATGCCCGCAGTGACTATCCGGTTTTGTTGAGGCTGTTCAGCGACTCAAGCAAGTTGCCGACGACCTATGACGCTTGGCTTGAACGTGCGGAGGGGGTCGAACAGAAATTTCAGAGTGCCGGTTTCGATATCG
Source organism: Bradyrhizobium sp. (assembly GCA_035490095.1). Classification (GTDB taxonomy): domain Bacteria; phylum Pseudomonadota; class Alphaproteobacteria; order Rhizobiales; family Xanthobacteraceae; genus Bradyrhizobium. Next base: position 272 of record DATHHQ010000143.1, on the reverse strand, counting down.
CCAGAATATGGATTCGTCCCATCCCCTTTGCAGTCTGGTGCAAGGAGCGGAACGTTGCTCCCGATCAAGTAGCGAGATTGATTTTTGTAAGTGAGGCTACGCAAGACAGTTTAACAGTTCCCAATGACACCGAAACGTTGGCCCTTCAGTAGCTCCGCCTATACGACGCCACGGATGGGCTGCCACAGCAATGGCGGACGCTGGAGGAGTTGGAGGCGCCGATCATGGACGCCATCATGTGTGCCATCACGCGAGGATGGGTGATTGTTGAG
>DATHHQ010000142.1:0-6151 GCA_035490095.1 Bradyrhizobium sp. | reverse complement strand
ATCAAACTGACGGCCGGCGGTGGTGTTTCCTCGCCGTTCAGCCCGATCGACGTGGTGACTTTCACCGACGCGGAACTTCGGGCGGCTGTCGAAGCGGCCGAGAATTGGGGTACCTATGTCACCGTGCACGCCTTTACGCCGGCGGCTATTCAGCGAGCCATTGCCGTTGGTGTGAAATGTATTGAACACGGCTTCCTGATGGACGAGGCAACCGCCAAGCTGATTGCCGAGAAGGGCGTGTGGTTGAGTCTGCAGCCTCTCCCCGAGGATTTGAGACTGGGCTTTCCGGTAGGCTCAGTCCAACGAGCCAAGGCTGATGAAGTCTGGCCCGGCATAGCCCGGACATACGAGATGGCGAAGAAATACAAGATCAAGACAGCGTGGGGCACCGATGTCCTGTTCTCGCAAGCGCTGGCGCAGCAACAGGGGGCAATTCTGGCCTCGCTTGTCCGCTGGTACAGTCCGGCCGAAGCGCTCGCCATGGCGACCGGAACCAACGCCGAACTGCTGGCATTGTCGGGTAAACGCAGTCCGTATGCTGGCAAGCTCGGCGTCGTGGAACAGGGCGCGCTTGCCGATCTGCTGCTGGTCGACGGCAATCCGCTGGAGAATATCAACCTGATCGCCGACCCCGCCAAGAACTTCAAGATCATCATGAAGGACGGCAAGGTCTACAAGAACACGCTCGGCGGTTGAGGCCAGCTTCGAATCGATGGGATGCTTGGCATCGGTTCGACGCCGGATTGTGCCGATGAACCCCGGCTTGCCCGCCGAGGAAGACCGGCGAAGTCCATATCGATTCCGGAGTTGGTGAGATGAGTTCGGCGATCAACGAAGCGACGGTAGCGGCGCGCCAGCAGGTTCTTGTCGACCTCGCCTTGCAGGGCGGCGGCTCGCACGGCGCATTCACCTGGGGCGTCCTCGACCGCCTGCTCGAAGAGTCGTGGATCAGAATCGAGGCGATCTCGGGAACATCGGCCGGAGCCATGAATGCAGCGGTGTTGGCGGACGGATGGTCAAGGGGCGGCGCCGATGGTGCGCGGGCCGCGCTTGACGCATACTGGCGGCGTGTTTCGCGTGCCGCCGCCTTCAGTCCTCTGCAGCGCTCGCCCCTGGAACGGATGATGGGCCGCTGGACGCTCGACACTTCACCAGCGTACCTCGCCATGGATCTGATGTCGCGCGTATTCTCGCCCTACGACCTCAACCCCACGGGCTTCAACCCGCTTCGCAAGGTGCTGACCGAAAGCATCGATTTCGAGCGCCTCGTAACATCTCCGATCAAGCTGTTTATCACCGCCACAAATGTGCACACCGGCCGTGGACGAATCTTTCGCAACAGCCAGATCACGCCGGACGTGCTTTTGGCCTCGGCGTGTCTTCCGACGATGTTCCGGGCCGTCGAGATCGAGGGCGAGCCCTATTGGGACGGCGGTTTCGCCGGGAATCCTACCATCACGCCTCTTGTCCGCGAGAGCGATGCGCATGATACCATCTTGGTCCAGATCAATCCGCGGGAGCGCCTGAACACACCGAAAACGGCAGGCGATATCCTGGACCGCCTCAACGAAATTTCCTTCAACGCGCCGCTCTTGAAGGAACTGCGCATGATCGCGCTGCTACGCCAGGCCGCCGATCCCGGACATGGCGAAGGCGCGCGCTGGGCGGGCATGCGAACTCACCGGATCATGAACGACAGGTTGGCCGAATTCGGCGCGTCGTCAAAGCTCAACGCCGAATGGGAATTCCTCGAGATGCTGAAGGTGGAGGGCCGAAAGAGCGCCGACGAGTTCCTGACCAGTCACGGCACAGATCTCGGCAGCAAGTCGAGCGCCGATCTCGATGTGCTGCTGGCGGAGTGCTGATTGTATGAGTTTTTGTGTGAACCCCGCTTACCACGACGATGAGGCACGATGAGTGTCGTCGGAATCCTGATCGCTCTTGGTCTGTTGGTCTGGCTCGCATACAGGGGCTGGACCATTCTGCTTCTCGCACCGCTGTGTGCCCTGATTGCTGCGCTCCTGGCAGGCCAGCCGCTGCTGGCAAACTGGACGCAGACCTTCATGAGCAACGCAGCCAGCTTTGTCGCACAGTTTTTCCCGATCTTTCTCCTTGGCGCGCTGTTCGGCAAGCTCATGGAAGCCACCGGTTCGGTCGAGGCCATTGCCAAATATCTGACCGAGCGCCTGGGCACGAAGCGCGCCATGCTCGCCATCGTGTTGGCGGGAGCGTTTGTCACCTATGGCGGCGTCAGCCTGTTCGTTGCATTCTTCGTGCTGGCGCCCATGGGCCACGCCCTGTTCAAGGCTGCCAACATACCTCATCGGCTGATGCCCGCGGCCATCGCGCTTGGCACCTCGACCTTCACGATGTCGGCGATGCCCGGCACGCCCGCGATCCAGAACGCGATACCGATGCCTTTTTTCGGGACCAACCCGTTCGCCGCTCCCGGTCTCGGTCTGACGGCATCGGCGATCATGCTCGGATTCGGCCTGTGGTGGTTGGCGCGGGCGGAAGCCAGGGCGCGGCGCGCCGGCGAGGTCTATGACTACACCGATCCGACCGATCCCTCCGCCGCCGCGGCGGACGGGATCGTCCGCGAGCGCGCCACCACCGCGCGCGAATTTGATCCCGGGGAGATTGCCAGGGGCGCTCGCGCCGTCACGCTGCCGCCGTTTGTGCTGGCCGCGCTTCCCCTCGTCACCGTCGTATCGGTCAACCTGATCATGTCCTTCGGGGTTCTCCCGAATATCGACGCCTCCTTCCTTAGCGAGGAGCAGTGGGGCGCGACGTCGCTCGCTGCGGTCGGCGGCGTCTGGTCTGTCATCATCGCGCTCGCAGTGGCGATCGTGGTGTTGATCGCGACCAATTTCAACCGCTTGCCCACCCTGCGGGCGACGATGGACGCCGGAGCGAACGCCGCGGTGCTGCCGATCATCAGTGTGGCAAGCCTGGTCGGCTTCGGCGCGGTGGTGGCGTCGCTGCCTGCCTTCGAAGCCGTGAAGGCATGGGTGCTCGGCATCGAGGGTGGGCCGCTGGTCTCGCTTGCCGTGGCGACCAATATTCTTGCCGCCCTCACGGGCTCGGCATCGGGTGGCCTGACCATTGCCCTTGACGCGCTCGGGCCGACCTACATGCAGACTGGCCTCGATCCGGGGCTGATGCATCGCGTAGCCGTGATCGGCGCGGGCACACTCGACAGCTTGCCGCACAACGGTGCGGTGGTCACGCTGCTTGCCGTTTGTGGATCGAGGCACGGCGAAAGCTATCGCGATATCGTCATGACCGCGATTGTCGGCCCGATCATCGCGCTTGTCGCCGTTATCGGGCTGGGGTCTGGGCTCGGCTCATTTTGATCGATGTCGAAAGGTTTGCATGGCTGCGCCGCTGAAATCAGATCCGCATTCCGGCGAGCGTGACCTGGAGACAGAAAATCGACGCATTTCGGCAGATACGGCACCGGAATTCATTTATTCTCGACAAAACATTATTAGATACTCCTGTTTTCGAGGCTCCTGAATGAAGGCCGATGGTACACCGAGGATTTCGACTGGCATCGCTGCCGCCGTACTGCTCCTGGTGGCGGTCTATTACGGCACCGAAGTCCTTGCGCCATTGACGCTCGCCTTCTTCATTATCGCCATCGTCTGGCCGTTGCAGCAGCGGCTGCAATTGCGATTGCCGGCGCTGGTAGCCCTTGCCATCACGATCATTGTTACTACCGTGGTGTGCCTTGGCTTTGCATCGCTGGCCGCCTTGGCCTTTGGTCGGGTCGGCCGTTCGCTGGTCGCCGATGCGTCGCGCTATCAAGCGCTTTACGAGATGACGGTGGTTTGGCTCGAAGATCGGGGAGTCTCAGTCGCCGGTTTGTGGGCTGAGCATTTCAATACCGGATGGCTGTTGCGTGCCGCGCGGCAGGTCACCGGACGCGTCAACACGACGTTGAGCTTCTGGTTGGTAACATTGGTGTATGTCATGCTTGGGTTGCTTGAAGTCGACGATGCTCGACGAAAAGTCGAGGCGCTTGGCAACCAGGACGCCACGCGCATTCTGATTGACGCGACTGCCGCGACCGCGGTCAAGTTTCGAAAATACATGCTGGTCAGGACGCAGATGAGCGTCGTGACGGGCTTGCTCATTTGGGCGCTCGCCTGGATCACCGGGCTTCAGTTTGCGGCCGAGTGGGGAATCATCGCGTTCGTGCTCAACTACATTCCGTTTATCGGCCCTCTCATCGCGACACTGTTTCCGACCCTGCTTGAAATGACGCAGTTTTCCACCTGGCAGGCGGTATTGGGAATATTCCTTGGCCTGAATTTGATTCAGTTTGTCGTCGGCAGCTACATCGAGCCACGTGTGTCCGGGGACGTGTTGTCTATTTCCCCCTTCGTCGTGCTGTTTGCCGTCTTCTTCTGGACCTTCATGTGGGGATTGTTCGGCGCCTTCATCGGGGTTCCGATCGTCATCGCAATCCTGACATTTTGCAGCTATCATCCGGCCAGCCGGTTCGTTGCGGATCTTTTCGGCGGGCCGGTGCAGGCCGTGGAAGTTCGCCCCTCGACCAAGAACTCCTGACGCCACGCGAAGCCGGGCTAGGTCGGTTCTTGCGGCACACGTGAATTGGCCCCCTCGAGCGGGATGCATTTAAGTTAGGGCGTAGCCTGAGTTTCGGAAATAGTTGGCGCATTCGTCGGGTGTAAATGCGGCGAGGATCTCGCCGATTGCGGAACAGATGGTTTCGACTGTGCGCGCGGCGGCCTTGCGCAACAGATGCTTGAGCTTGGCGAAGACCTGCTCGATTGGGTTCAGGTCTGGCGAGTATTTCGGCAGGAAAAAGAGCTTGGCACCAGCTGAGCGGATGAGTCGGCGCACGGCTTTGCCCTTGTGGCTGCCGAGATTGATGGGGTGGACGCCCCTGACGGCATCGACGTGCCAAAATGGTGGTGTGCTCATCACTTGAAGGAGGCATCCTTGTCGGAAGTTAACACAATCGGATTGGATTTGGCGAAGAACGTGTTCCAGGCGCATGGCGCGGACGCATCGGGCGCGGTCGTCTTTCGTAGGAAATTCCGCCGGAACCAGATACTCACGTTCCTCGCCACGCGACCCACTTGCACGGTTGCGATGGAGGCCTGTGCCAGCAGCCATTATTGGGCGCGGGAGATCACTCGGCTCGGACATGCCGTTCGGTTGATCGCGCCAGCCTATTTCAAACCTTTCGCTAAGCGGCAGAAGAACGACGTTGCCGACGCGGAGGCCATCTGCGAGGCAGCCCAGCGACCGGCGATGCGCTTCGTGGGAGTGAAGAGTGAGGAGAAACAGGCGGCGGGAATCGTGTTTCGCACTCGTGATCTTCTGGTGCGCCAGCGAACGCAGGCCATCAATGCAATCCGCGGTCATCTTGCCGAGTTCGATATGGTGGCTGCCAAAGGACCATTCCATGTTATCAAGCTCACAACGGCGATAGAGGACGATCCCTCTACCCTGCCGGAATCGGCTCGCCAGATCCTTCGTGTGCTCGTGGAGCAGATGCGATCGCTGGATCAGAAGGTGGCTTTGCTCGACCGCGAGATTGCCCGGCGCGCCAAGGAGGATACGGAAGCCAAACGGTTGATGACAATCCCAGGGTGGGACAAGCTTAATGTCCGTGTCTTTAGCGCTGGCCGCTTCTGACTGTCCAACATCAGCAGAATTAGCGGATTGGTGCGGCTCGCCAATATACCGCCTTGCCTGATCGGCATGGAAGCTTGCGTCGGCGCACATCACCTGAGCCGCAAACTCGCATCGCTTGGTCATGATGCCAGGTTGATGCCGGCCAAATATGTCCGCCCCTATAGCAAGGGACAGAAGAACGACTTCAATGATGCCGAAGCGATTGCCGAAGCCGTGCAGCGCCCCGACGATGAAGTTCGTGGCGACCAAGACCGCGGAGCAACTGGATCTGCAGGCGCTGCATCGGGTGCGCGAGCGGCTAGTGTCGCAACGCACCGGCATCATCAACCAGATTCGCGCCTTCATGCTGGAACGCGGGATCGCCGTGCGCCAGGGTATCGGCTTCCTGCGCATGGAACTGCCCACCATCCTTGCGACGCGCACCGATGCCCTGTCGCCACGCATGTTGCGTGTCATCGAGGAGTTGGCAGGCGACTGG
>DATHHQ010000141.1:0-4540 GCA_035490095.1 Bradyrhizobium sp. | reverse complement strand
CGGCAGCGCATCCATGTCGGCGCGCAGCCCGATGGCGCGCGGATTGTTGCCGACCCGGATGGTGCCCACGACGCCGGTCCTGCCGATCCCGGTCGTGACCTCGCAGCCCCATTCCTTGAGCTTTTTAGCGACGATCTCCGACGTCCGCTCCTCCTCGAAGCCGAGCTCGGGATGGGCGTGGATATCGCGCCGGATGGCGGTGAGCTCGGCGGACGCGGCCGCAATCTTCGGTTCGATCTTCATGAGATTTCAGGACTCCAAAAGGAAGAGCGTCATTACACGACGAAACGCCGGGCCATGCACGTTCGGATATGCCTGCCGCCGTCCATGCGCAGAGACCACGTGCCCTCCCCGGCGAATTTCCGCAATTTCCGCAAGCGTTACGCCAATCAGCGCTGTGCTGCGCCTCCCGGGAGTGAACGCGCGGATAGCGGCGCAGTCCGGACAGTTTCCGCAAGCGCTACGCCAATCCGTACCCGCACTGCACTCTGCACGTGAGACAGCGACCCCTCGACTGTTTCTCGCCAGGAGAGCTTGGACTGCGGCGTCGAGACGACGCCCAGCATGCCGATCTTGGGGCCAGATCGTCCCTTTGGTGGGTGCGCCTTCTCGTCCGTGTTCGCCCATATCTGAATCTCTGACCGAAGAATATAACATAAGCAACACTATCATAAAGTCAAGCAAAGCTTTGGGCGCTGATTATTCGGCCAACGCACCTTTGTGTCATCTTTTTTGCCGCCAGTGCCGGGGATGTTGGCTTCTGAGTTTTTGCGCACCATCCGACGCAAAAACTCGCGGGCCGCAGGTGCCGAACGGCAATCGATAAACCGCGGTCCTGCGCACTAGGTGCTTCGTTGGGCCTTGGCGGCACCGACGGTTGCAATCTCACTAGTAAATCGCCTGTGTTCCTGGCTAGATTATTGTTGGGCGGATCGTCCTGGTGGCGAAGCGGTTGTTTTGCCGCCGTAATGGGAAAATGGGGGAGCATCAGGATGGGTGAATCAGTAGAGAATGTAATGCCGTACGCGCCGCCGCTGCCTTTTAACGGGCCAAGTTTCAAGGTGAACTATTCGTTGCGGAAAGCGGGCCAAGTGTCCGGCACGATTATCTTCGCCTATGATGCCAGTGCCGCTACATTTGGGACTGCGGTATTTGAGTTTTCCTGCACCTCAACCAACATGGAAACTAGCGCGGACGCGTCCCTTCTAACATCCGACTTGTGTCCGCGACGCTAACGAATCCCCAAAGCCACCCACCAGAGTGGGCCAACGTGGAGCAAGTGAACAATCCCACAAAGTACAAGACCATAGTTATGCAACCACGAGCTACAAAATGTGGGCGGGGCACTTGGAACTTCTCGGTCGTGTTCGAGGATCAAGGTGGGTCGTTAGGGGTTCCTCAAGTGACAGCCTACGAGAGTCACTAAAACTCGCATACCGGCAGCAGACCTGACCTCGCGAGCCATACCCGCCCACGTCTCGGCTAGAGCCGCAGACGGGATCAACATGATCAGGAGGGGCCCGCGCACGACGAACCTGGTTAGTTCGCCGTGCGCGGGCATCGCGATCTCGATGAGGAACTACCCACGTGGCTTGGCATGACGGCTTCAACCGCGTGGTGTGGGAAAATGGTAGCGATGTGAGTCTGTCTCCCCTTCTTCGGCTTTCGTACGATTCTAGGACTTCAGCAGGAACGAGGTCACCGCGCGCCGAAACTCCCCGCCATGCACGTTCGGATAGGCATGGCCGCCGTCGGCCAGCACATAGGCCCGCGCGCCCGGGATCAATCGCACGAGCTCTTCGGTGAAATAAAGCGGCGTCACGGTGTCGTCGCGGGCGCAGATCGCCAGCGTTGGTGCACGGACCTTCTGCAATTGATCGCGCCGGTCATGGGCCACGATGGCGGCAATGCGGGAGAGCACGATCTCAGGCAGCGGGATGGTCTCGTTCGCCCTGGCCTCGGCGGCTAAAAGGTCGGCATCGTGGTCGCGCACCCAGGACGGCATGTTGAGCGCGAGCGCACTTGCCTTGAGATAGGCCGCCGGCCCGAGTTCGCGCAGCATCAGCGAGCGCACCTCGAACAGGCGCCGGAAGAAGGCGTCGGTCTTAGCCCAGGTCGAGCTCAGCACCAGCCGGTCGATGCGGTCCGCATGCTCGATCGCCAGCACCTGGCCCATGGCGCCGCCGGTCGAATGGCCGCACCAATGGACGCGCTCGTAGCCCAGCCCGTCGATCAGCTGCAGGGCGTCGTCGGCCATCTGCTCGACCGAGTAGGCGATCTTCGACAAGGTGCTGCGCGCCGTGCCGCGGTGATCGTGCACGACGACGGTGAATTTCTCGGCAAGGACCGCGACGTTGTCGCCCCAGAAGCGGCCATCGCCGCCCAGCCCGGGCACCAGGAACAGCGGCGGCCCGCTGCCATGCGTTTCGTAGTAGAGCTCTGCGCCGTCGCGCAGCTTGAGATGTGGCATTGCAGCTGTCCCCTCCTTCGACGTGACGTGCCATTGTCATGGCCCGCCAATTCCTTTAGGTGCCGTTCGGGAGGAAAGCGCACGATGAAGCGTCTGTCGATTGCCGCAATCACCCTGCTGGCCGGCTGCGTACAACAGCAGCAGCCTATAACCAACCTGATCCCACGGCCCGCGCCCGAGGATCCGACACCGTCGGGCATCGCCTATCTCTGCGACGGCCGCAAGGAAGTGTCGGTAGTCTACGCCAAGAACCGCGCCTCGGTGACGCTCGACGGCAAGACCTGGCGCATGGAATATCAGCCGACCGATACGGGCTTCCGCTACATGGACCGGGCCAACGAATGGACGGGCAGCGATGACCTCGCCACCCTGCGCGAATATGGCAGCGGCGGCCGGCCGCTGGCCTTCAACTGCCGGCCGTTGCGGCGGACGACCTAGGCTCAACGCTCAATAACTAAGTGTACTTTGTGCGATGACAGGTATCTCCGGAACTTCATAATAGTCTCCGGCTGACTCCACATAGAGCTGTTGCTCCATTTTCAAACCTGTCGGGCCGTCGATCGTTCCTGCAAAAATTGAAATAAACGGCGAGTTTATTTGGCGCCAAAATAGATTGCTCCCACAAGTCGCGCAAAAGCCGCGTTCGGCCCTATTTGATGAACGAAACCATGTCAGGGATTTTTGGACAATTTGAATGCAACCAATTTCAACCTGCGTTGCCGCAGCATAATGGCCAGATGTTTTTCTGCATTGATTGCAATGGCAGGCGACAATTGAACGAAGTTTACCGCTAACTCTATAGGAGACAGAACCGCAGAGGCATCCGCCCTTGGTCTCTTTTGCCATATTCGTTTCTCCAAGGCGCGCGGCGATTGCACGGCAAGCGATGTTCGCATGACCTGGATTAATGATCTGCAAGAGATTCATGATCTGGAAAACGCAGGATCCGTGTGCCACCGTGACGTCGAACCAACCGGAGGTGTGCCATGAGCCAGCTCGAGCTCCCTGAGCGCAACGTTGCGGCGGACACGGCGAGAGTTTCGTCTGCCTATGTGCCGACGCTCCAGCGCACGAAAGGGCAGCCGCCGCCCATCGCGGCGAACGGCGGCCTGTCCTACATGTCGTTCGACCGGGACGGCGACGCGGGAACCGCCGCGGCGCTCGAGGACGCGCTCGGCCAGATCGCCGAGGGCGAGGGCCAGCGCGTTTTCGACATGATCGACAATGCCCCACCGGGTCCGATCAAGACCCAGTGGGGCCTCGGGTTCCGGAAATACGATGAGTGCATGGACTTCGTACGCAAGAACAATGCCATCAAGGCTCCCGAAGGCGGCTTTGCGCTGCCGCTGCCCTATACTGCCTACGAGCGGCCGACCTACTCCGTCGTCCCGTCCAACGCGATCTGGCGGAACCCGGCGCGCGCCGACGTGGCCGAGATGCTGCGCAAGAACGAGGAGGCCAACCGGCGGCGGGACCTCTATTTCCCGCAGGTGATGCGCGACGCGCGGCGCATCGGCCAGTACTACCCGGGCCTCTCGCCCAACAGCCCCGAATGCATGGACCGGCTCGGCGTTTCGCTGGCGCACCTCGAGTCCAAGTGCTCGAACTTCTACGATGCGGCGGAGGTGGAGCGCGTGTTCTACCCCGAGATCGAGAAGCTCCTCCTCGCGTTCTTCCCGGGCGCGACCGATGCGCTGGTCTACAACCACGACGTCTTCGACAAGGACTACACGGGCGACCGCACGGAAGACCAGGACAACAAGAACCCGGGTGTGAACGCCCGTTACGCCAGCCTCGTGCACAACGACCTGAACGACAACAGCGGCCGCGTGCGCTGCCGCGAGCTGCTCACCAGGAACCTGCGGAACTTCGGGCGCACGCAGCACTACACCGAGGAAGAGGCCGACGCGAAGATGTCGCGGCGGTTCGTGTCGATCAATCTCGCCAAGCCGATGGAGACGGTCGAGCAGTTCCCCTTCGTGCTCTGCGCCTGGCCCTCCTTCGCCGACCAGCCGTACATCACCAACTACCGGATCTACGACGACCGCGTCGGCGAGACCACCCGCTTCA
>DATHHQ010000140.1:0-8359 GCA_035490095.1 Bradyrhizobium sp. | reverse complement strand
TCGTCGCTGAGCGATGCAGAGGCGAAAATATGATCCACCGGCTGCAGCTGCCAGGGATAGGGATAGTCGCTGCCGAGCACGATCTGACCGGCGCCGACCTGGGCCACCAGATGGCGGATGGCCTCGGGTGAGAAGATCAGGGAATCGAAATAGATCTGCTTGAGATATTCCGTCGGCGCCTTGCCGAGCTTCATCTCCGGGTTGCAGCCCTTGGGCCCAACCAGGCAGCCATGGTCCGAACGATCGGCGTAGGAGGGCAGGAAGCCGCCGCCGTGGGCGGCGATCACTTTCAGCCCGGGAAAGCGATCGAACGTGCCCTCGAAGATCAGGTGCGAGAGCGCGATCGTGGTCTCCAGCGGATTGCCGATGGTGTTGCCGAGCCAGCCGTTGCCGGAGAGGCGCTTGCTGAGTTCGGGCACGCCCTGCGGATGGATGAACAAGGGCACGCCGAGCTGCTCCGCCTTGGCCCATACCGGATGGAATTTCGGGTCGGAGAATTCGACGCCGTTCACCACGCCGCCGATCGCGGCGCCCTTCAAGCCCTGCTTCTTCACCGCGGTCTCGAGTTCCTGCACGGCGAGATCGGGCGCCTGCAAAGTGAGCGAAGCGAAGGCTGCGAAGCGGTCCGGCTTTGAGGCGCAGAGCTCGGCGAGCTTTTCGTTCTGGATCTTCACGATCTCGGCGGCAAGGTCGCGCTCGCGATTGTACCAGAAGGGATTGATCGACAGCACCTCGAGGTCGATCGCCTGCGCGTCCATGGCGGCGAGCCGCTTGTCAATCTCGATGAAAGCCTCGGCCGCGTTGTTGACCGGCGGAAGCTGGGCGGCGGCGGCATCGGCGCCGAGCAACGCGCCGGCTTCGCGGAAGTGGCAATGGGCGTGCACGTCGATGGTTTTTACCCGTTTGCCGCCGACTGAGACGGGTAGCTTTTGGCGCACCGGCTGCTGTGCATGCGCGCTTTGCAGCAGGCCGCAGCTGCAGAAGACAATGCCGGTCGTAACGGCAGCGGTGCCGGCTTTGAGAAAATCACGGCGTGTGGTCATGACAATTTCCTCCCATGGCTTTTGTTTGCTGGCGTGGTCTGCCACCACCACGCCAGATTGAAAGGGAGCGTAAGACTACCATCGGCCGACGGCAAGACGGCGTTCGCGCAACATTGCGCTTGACCGGCGGCGGTTCTATAGAAAAACAAAAACGTTTTGGGAGGTGTGCGTGCGCAGCAACCGGTTGCCAGGCAAGTCAGCGGCTTTATTCATCGCGCTGCTCGGCATCGCAATATCAGCCGCAACGCCGGTGGCGGCGCAGAAGAAAGGCGGCACGCTGCGGCTTTATCACAACGACAATCCACCCAGCGCTTCATTGCTCGAAGAATCGACCATCGCGTCGGTGACGCCGTTTTCGGCCGTGTTCAACAACCTCGTGGTGTTCGATCCCGCCAAGGTTCACGAGAGCCTGGAGACGGTGATCCCGGATCTGGCGGAAAGCTGGTCCTGGGACGCGACCAATACCAGACTGACGTTCAAGCTGAGGCAGGGCGTGACATGGCATGACGGCAAGCCATTCACGGCAAAAGATGTGCAGTGCACCTGGCGGATGCTGATCGGCAAGAGCGAGGTTTCCGAATTTCACCGGAACCCGCGCCGGGTCTGGTACACCAAGCTGCAGGACGTCACGATCAATGGCGATTACGAGGCCACATTCGAGCTGAGCGAGCCGCAACCGAGCCTGCCGGTGCTGCTGGCGAGCGCCTTTTCCGCCGTCTATCCATGCCACGTTCCGCAAGCGACCATGCGCACCAAGCCGGTCGGCACCGGGCCGTTCAAATTTGTCGAGTTCAGGCGCGGCGCCTCGATCCGTCTGGTGCGCAATCCGGATTACTGGAAAAAGGATCGTCCCTATCTCGATGAGATCACGTTTCGGATGATCGACAGCCGCGCCACGCGAATGCTGGCTTTCGCGACCGGCGAATTCGATATCACCTTTCCGGCTGATGTCAGCGTCCCCCTGATGAAGGATATCAAGGCGCGGGCGCCGAACGCGATCTGCGAGGTGATCACCACCGGCACGCAATCCAACCTGATGGTCAATCGCGTCAATCCGCCGTTCGATAATCCGGACATTCGCAAGGCGATGTCGCTGGCGATCGATCGCAAGCCATTCAACACGATTCTGATGGAGGGATTGGCGCTGACGGGCGGGGCCATGCTGCCGAAGCCCGCGGGCGAATGGGGCATGCCGCCGGAAATGGTGTTATCGCTGATGGGGTATGGTCCCGACACCGACGCGAATATCGCGGAAGGCCGGCAAATCATGCAGAAGCTTGGCTACAGCGATGCCAAACCGTTGCCAATCAAGATTCAAACGCGAAATCTACCGACCTATCGCGACGCCGCGGTGATTCTGACCGATCAACTCAAGAAGATCCATATCGTCGGCGAGCTGGATGTTCTCGAAACCCCGCAATGGTATGCGAGGCTGGCGCGGAAAGATTACACCATCGGACTGAACGTGACCGGCGTCAGCGTCGACGATCCCGACGGCAATATCGTCGAGAACTATAGCTGCAAGTCCGAGCGCAACTATACGCAGTACTGCAACGCCGAGGTGGACCGATTGCTGGCCGCGCAATCCCGCGAACTGGACAAGGAGAAACGCCGGAAAATCGTCTGGGATATCGAGCGCCTTCTGGTCGACGACGCGGCGCGCCCGATCATCATCTTCAGCGTGGCCGCCAATTGCTGGCAGCCCTATGTCAGGAACTACACCCCGCACGACAACAGCCAGTACAACAGCCTGCGGTTCGAGGAGGTCTGGCTGGATAAGTAGCGGCGGCGGAGTGTGCGGGGCTGACACAAGGATGGCGTCATACCCCGCGAAGGCGGGGGATCCAGTAAGCCGCAGCCTTGCGATTTTTCCACTGGCGCTCTGGAATACTGGGTCCCCGCTTTCGCGGGGGCGACGAGGTGCTGGTGTTTACCCGGCGGGTTCCTCGTCCCATCAGCACGCATCGATCGCCCGCGCGAAAGCGGCGGCCTTTGCGGATCGCCACGCCGCGACGTGGCGACGCACCGGCCGGCCTTGAACCGCCCGAGGGGCGATCCTTACCTGATCGGAGTATGCCGCGGCGCCTGCCGTTCCTATCAGGGAGAGAGTGATGAATTACCTCCGAACAGCGGTCCTTCTGGCCGGTCTCACGGCCCTGTTCATGGGTGTCGGTTATTTGATCGGCGGTGCCGGCGGCGCGACCATCGCACTGGTGATCGCGGCTGTGACGAACCTGTTCGCCTACTGGAACTCGGATCGCATGGTGTTGTCGATGTATGGCGCCCACGAGGTCGATGCGCGCACTGCGCCCGAACTCGTGAGCATGGTGGCCGCACTCGCCGCACGGGCCGGGCTGCCGATGCCGCGGGTGTTCCTGATGGACAATCCGCAGCCCAATGCGTTCGCCACCGGACGCAATCCGCAGAACGCCGCGGTTGCCGTGACCACTGGCCTCGTACAGTCGCTCAGCCGCGAGGAACTCAGCGGGGTGATTGCCCATGAACTCGCGCATGTGAAAAATCACGACACGCTGCTGATGACCATCACCGCGACGATCGCAGGTGCGATCTCAATGGTGGCGCAGTTCGGGATGTTCTTCGGGGGCAATCGCGACAACAACAACGGCCCCGGCCTCATCGGTTCGATCGCGATGATGATTCTGGCGCCACTCGGCGCCATGTTGGTGCAGACGGCGATCAGCCGCACGCGCGAATACGCCGCCGACAATCTCGGCGCTCGCATCGTCGGCCAGCCGATGTGGCTGGCGTCCGCGCTGGCCAAGATCGAGGGCGCCGCGCACGAAATTCCGAACATGGAGGCCGAACGCAATCCGGCGACGGCTCACATGTTCATCATCAATCCGCTGTCAGGTCACGGTATCGACAATCTGTTTTCGACGCACCCGTCGACCGAGAACCGGATCGCCGAGCTGCGGCGGCTTGCTGCCGAACTTGGGTCCCGGCCGGGTGCTGTGCCCTCGGCGCGGGCGGAATCGCCGCCTCGACGTGGTCCCTGGGGTGCGGCTGGCAATCGCGCGGCGTCGCGCGGTCCCTGGGGCTGAGCGGCGGGTTGAAGGACAACCGTCATGCGCGGGCTTGACCCGCGCATCCATTAATCTTCGCAAAGAGTCTCATGAAGAGATCGGATTGCCGGGTCGAGTCCGGCAATGACATCCGTCACCTCGGCAGGTTCGTCGTCCCCATCAGGAACTCATCGATGGCGCGGGCGCAGAGGCGGCCTTCGCGGATCGCCCACACCACCAGCGATTGTCCGCGGCGCATGTCGCCGGCCGAGAACACGTTCGGCCGCGAGGTCTGGTAGTCCGAGGTGTTGGCACGCACGTTGCCGCGCGGGTCGAGATCGACGCCGAGCGTCTTCAGCAGGCCCTCGTGCACCGGATGCACGAAGCCCATCGCCAGCAGCACCAGTTGGGCGTCGAGTTCGAATTCGGTCCCGGGAATCGGCTTGAACTTGTCGTCGACCTGCACGCAATGCAGTTTTGTCACTTTGCCGTCGACGCCCGAAAAGTTTTGCGTCAGCACGGCGTATTCGCGCTTGGCGCCTTCGGCCTGGCTCGACGAGGTCCGCATCTTCAAGGGCCAGTTCGGCCAGGTCAGCCCCTTGTTCTCGTGCTCGGGCGGCGCCGGCATGATCTCGAGCTGCGTCACCGACAGCGCGCCTTGCCGGAACGACGTGCCGATGCAGTCCGAGCCGGTATCGCCGCCGCCGATCACAACCACATGCTTGCCGCCGGCGAGAATGTCCGGGGCGCTGCCGAGCGGCTCATTGCTGACACGGCGGTTTTGCTGCGGCAGGAAATCCATCGCGAAATGAATGCCTGACAGCTCGCGGCCGGGAATCGGCAGGTCGCGCGCGGCTTCGGCACCGCCGGTCAGCGCCAGCGCGTCGTATTCGTTCAGCATCACGCGCGGATCGAGCGCGCCGGGCGAGGTCCCGCCGACATGGGCGCCGTAATGAAAGGTGACGCCCTCGGCTTCCATCTGCGCCACGCGGCGGTCGATGATGTGCTTCTCCATCTTGAAATCGGGAATGCCGTAACGCAGCAGGCCGCCGGCCTTGGCGAATTTCTCGAACAGATGCACGTCGTGGCCGGCGCGCGCCAGCTGCTGCGCGCAGGCGAGCCCTGCCGGGCCGGAACCGATCACCGCCACCTTCTTGCCGGTCTTGGTGGTCGGGATTTCCGGATTGACCCAGCCATTGTCCCAGGCGCGATCGACGATGGCGCATTCGATGGTTTTGATCGTCACCGGATTGTCGTCGATGTTGAGCGTGCAGGAGGCTTCGCACGGGGCCGGACAGATGCGCCCGGTGAACTCAGGAAAATTGTTGGTGGAGTGCAGGTTGCGCGAGGCTTCTTCCCAGTTGCCGGCATAGACTAGGTCGTTGAAATCCGGAATCTGGTTGTTGACCGGGCAGCCCGGCGCGCCCGGCGCCACCGAACCGGTGCCGTGGCAATAGGGAATGCCGCAATTCATGCAGCGCGCGGCCTGGTCGCGGGTGTCCTTCTCGCTTAAGGGGATGACGAACTCTTGATAGCTTTTGACGCGCTCGGCAACCGGCGCGTATTTGCGGTCGCGCCGGTCGATCTCGAGAAAACCTGTAATCTTGCCCATTAAAACCAACGCCCCTGAAACTCTGCTTCTCTTCTCCTCATCATCCTGAGCAACGCGCCGGTATTCGGCGCGCGTCTCGAAGGATGAGATTTGCATTCTGGCCTCATGGTTGGAGACGGCGCAAGCGCCTCCGCACCATGAGGCGAAGAATTCACGCCCCGATCGCGATTTTCGGCTCGGCGTCGGCGTTGGCCTTCAGTTCCTTCAGCGCGCGGCGGTATTCCACCGGCATCACCTTGCGGAACTTCGGCATATAGCCTTTCCAGTTCGCCAGAATGTCGGCGGCGCGCTTCGAGCCCGTCAGCTTGGCGTGGCGTGAAATCAGGATGTGCAGCCGCTCGACGTCGGACTCCAGGAGATTGGCGAACACGTCGACCCTGCCATGGGCTTCGAGATCGCCGGTGTGGTGATAGGTGTTCTGGTTGATCATCTCTTCCGACAACACCGGCTCAAGCTCGACCATCGCCATGTTGCAGAGCTTTTCGAAGTCGCCGGCCTGGTCCAGCACATAGGCGACGCCGCCCGACATGCCGGCCGCGAAGTTGCGCCCGGTCTTGCCCAGCACCACGACGATGCCGCCGGTCATGTATTCGCAGCAATGATCGCCGGCGCCCTCGACCACCGCCACGGCGCCGGAATTACGCACTGCGAAACGTTCGCCGGCGATGCCGCGGAAATAGCATTCGCCCTCGATCGCGCCATACATCACGGTATTGCCGACGATGATGGACTCCTCCGGCACGATACCGGAATTGCGCGGCGGCTTGACGATGATGCGGCCGCCGGACAGGCCCTTGCCGACATAGTCGTTGCCTTCGCCTTCGAGATCGAAGGTGATGCCGCGCGCCAGCCACGCGCCGAACGCCTGGCCCGCGGTGCCCTTGAAGCCCACCTGGATGGTATCGTGCGGCAGCCCGGCATGGCCGTAGATTTTGGCCACGGTGCCGGACAGCATCGCGCCGGCGCTGCGGTTGGTGTTGTTGATCTCGGTCTCGAACTTGACCGGCGCGCCGCGGTCGATTGCGGCTTGCGCCTTTTCGATCAGGGTGCGGTCGAGCACGGCTTCCAGGTGATGGTTCTGGCTTTGGGCGTGATAGATCTTCTGGCCCGGCAGTTCTTTCTGGCGGACGAACAGCTTCGAGAAATCCAGTCCCTTGGCCTTCCAGTGCGCCACCAGCGTGGACTGGTCGAGCATCTGGGTCTGACCCACCATCTCGTTAAAACTGCGGTAGCCGAGGGCGGCCATGATCTCGCGGACTTCCTCGGCAACGAAGAAGAAGTAGTTGATGACGTGCTCGGGCTGGCCGGTGAAGCGCTTGCGCAGCACCGGATCCTGGGTGGCGACGCCGACCGGGCAGGTGTTGAGATGGCACTTGCGCATCATGATGCAGCCGGCCGCGATCAGGGGCGCAGTGGCGAAGCCGAATTCGTCGGCGCCCAGCAGCGCGCCGATCACGACATCGCGTCCGGTGCGGAAGCCGCCGTCGACCTGGACCACGATGCGGCTGCGCAGCCGCTCCCGCACCAGGGTCTGGTGGGTTTCGGCAAGGCCGATTTCCCAGGGGGAGCCGGCGTGCTTGATCGAGGTGAGGGGAGACGCACCGGTGCCGCCCTCGAAGCCTGCGATGGTGACGTGGTCGGCGCGCGCTTTCGCGACACCGGCGGCGACCGTGCCGACGCCGATTTCGGAGACCAGCTTCACCGATACCAGTCCGTCCGGATTGACGTTCTTGAGATCGTAGATCAACTGCGCCAGATCCTCGATCGAATAGATGTCGTGATGCGGCGGCGGCGAGATCAGGCCGACGCCGGGCGTCGAATGCCGCACCCGCGCGATGACAGCGTCGACCTTGTGGCCGGGCAATTGACCGCCTTCGCCGGGCTTGGCGCCCTGCGCCATCTTGATCTGCATCATGTCGGCGTTGACGAGATATTCGGTGGTGACGCCGAAACGCCCCGACGCGACCTGCTTGATCGCCGAGCGCATCGAATCGCCGTTCGGCATCGGCTTGAAGCGATCGCTCTCTTCGCCGCCTTCGCCGGTGTTGGACTTGCCGCCGATCCGGTTCATCGCGATCGCCAGCGTGGTGTGGGCTTCGCGCGAGATCGAGCCGAAGCTCATGGCGCCGGTGGCGAAGCGCCTGACGATGTCCTTGGCCGGCTCGACCTGGTCGAGCGGCACCGGCTTACGCTTCTCGTCCTCGGCGGTCTTGATCCGGAACAGGCCGCGCAGGGTCAACAGCCGCTTGGACTGCTGGTTGAGGATTTTCGCGAACGCCTTGTAGCGCTCCAGCGAATTGCCGCGCACGGCATGCTGCAGCGTCGAGACCGACTCGGCGGTCCAGGCGTGCTCCTCGCCGCGGGTGCGGTAGGCATATTCGCCGCCGACATCGAGCGCGGTCTTGTACATCGGCGCATCGCCGAAGGCGTCGGCATGGCGGCGCGCGGTTTCCTCGGCGATCTCCGCCAGGCCCACACCTTCGATGCGGGTGTGCGTGCCGACGAAATATTTGGAGACGAAATCCGCCTTCAATCCGACGGCGTCGAAGATCTGCGCGCCGCAATAGGACTGATAGGTCGAGATGCCCATCTTCGACATCACCTTCAGCAGGCCCTTGCCGATCGACTTGATGTAACGCTTGATGATCTCGTAGTCGTCGAGCGCCGCCGGCAGCCGGTCC
>DATHHQ010000139.1:0-6722 GCA_035490095.1 Bradyrhizobium sp. | reverse complement strand
AGGTGAAATCCGATTCCTTCGGATTGGCGTCGACCCACGGCTTCGAGGTGTCGATGACGCTGAATACCGGCGTGCCGGCCACGACGAAGCGGCCGAGCTGGATCTGGTCGACTTGCGTCGCGATGCCGTTCATCGGCGCGCGCACGGTGGTCAGGTCGAGGTTGCGCTGGGCGTCGTCGCGCGCGGCCTTGGCCTGCATGTAAGCCGGAAACTCCTCGAGTGGCAGCTCGGGATTGCCGAGCAGCTGATTAAGGGCGGTCGAGTTCTGCATCTTGACCAGCTGCAACTGGGCTTGCGCGGTGACCAAGGCGGTGCCGCTGTTGTCGAGGTCGAGCTGCGATCCGGCATTGCTCTTGACCAGCGAATTCTTGCGATCGACGTCGCGCTGTTTGAGCGCGATGCCGGCGTTGACGATCTCGATCGTCTGCGCATAGAGCTTGACGTTGGCGACGAGGTTGTCGTGGCTGGTCTTGGCATCGTCCAGCTTGGCGCGCGCCTGCGCCAGCGCCAGCTTGAACGGCACCGGATCGATCTGGAACATGACGTCGCCGGTTGAGACCGACTGGCCTTCCTTCACGGCGACGTTGATGATCTTGCCGGAGATGTCCGGCGTGATCAGAACCTTCTGCGCGCCGACATAGGCGTCGTCGGTGGTCACGTAGCGGCCACCGTTCAGATAGAATATCAGCCCGCCAACCAGCGCCAGCAGCGGCAGCACCACCAGCAGGAACGCCCTGCGGAAACGCCTGACAAAGGCCAGCGCACGACGGTGTCGCGGCTTTGCTTCGGCCTTCGGAACAGCCGCCGGCGGATTGCCCTTCTGATCGGGCGGGAATTTCAGGATCGGATCAGCCAACGCGCTGCTCCTTCCTCGGCGGTTCACCGGCCGGATTTTGAATGGCGTTGCGCACGTTTTCCTTGATGGCTTCCAGTTGACCGAGCATGCGATGGGCGTCGGCTGGGTTGATGCCTTCGAGCGCGGTCGCGGTTAGTTCCGAGCGCAGCCCGCCCAGTTTGCCCAGCAAGGGGCGCGCAGCCTTGCGCAGATAGAGCCGGTTGACCCGGCGGTCGGTATCGTCGCTGCGACGTTCGATCCAGCCATTGTCGCACAGCCGGTCGATCAGCCGCGTTAGCGTAATCGGCTGCATTTCCATCAGTTCCGCGAGTTCCGACTGCTTGAGACCCTCGGTGCGTTCCACCTTGGCCAGCACCGCCCATTGCGCGCGGGTAATCCCGTAGCGCGCGGCCTGCTTGTCGGCATAGGCGCGCACCAGCCGCGCCAATTCGCCCAGCGTAAACAGGAAGTTCATATCCACGGAACCGCGGGGCATGGGTGTCGTCTCCATAAGCTTTGGATATAATAAGCTAGCTTATGAATATGACATGGCAAGTTAAAAGAAGGCTGCCCCGCCGGCAGCACATGGCTTGGTTCAGGAAAGCTTAAGGGAAATCCACCGGGACGGGATTTGGGATTGTCCGCCAAAATGCTACACATCGCCGCGATGGCCCTGACAAAACCGACGTTTCCCGCGCCCGACCATGACCACGACCGCTGCGCCGCGGACGGGATTCACCATGCCGAACGGGTCTGCGAGCAGCGGGCGCAGAAATTCACGCCGATCCGCCGCCAGGTGTTGCGGGCGCTGTTGTCCAGTCACCGTCCGCTCGGCGCTTATGAGGTGATCGACGAACTCGCCAAATCGATGCCGCGGCCGGCACCGATCACGGTGTACCGCGCGCTCGATTTCCTGATGGACAACGGCCTCGTCCACCGTATCGAAAGCCGCAACGCGTATCTCGCCTGCGCGCACGATCATGACGCGGCGGCGATGGTGGCGTTTTTGATCTGCGAGCGCTGCGGTTCGGTCGGCGAAATCCCGGCCGTCCCGGTGGCGCAAAGCCTCAACGCGGCCGCCCGCGCCACGGGCTTTGCGCCGAAACTGTCAGTGGTCGAGATCACCGGCACCTGCGCGCACTGCCAGAAAACGTAATTTATCCGGGCATGATCTTTTCCAAAAACTGGAACGCCATCCCGGATCAAGTCCGGGACAGGCTTTTTCGGGATCATGCCCCAACACGGCGACAAGCCGGCCACGAGGATTCATGTCTTCAGATCAAGCGATAGCATCGGCCGCGCGTCCGCTGAGCCCGGGCGCCGTCGCGCTGATGCTGATGTTGTGCCTGAGCTGGGGTTTCAATCAGATAGCGGTCAAGCTGGCGCTGCCGGATATTCCGCCGATGCTGCAGGCCATGATCCGCTCCGCCGGTGCGCTGCCGGTGCTGCTCTTGATCGCGCGGCTGCGCGGCGTCAAAATCTTCGCCTCCGATGGCACGCTCGGCGCCGGCCTGTTCGCCGGCCTGTTGTTCGGCCTTGAATTCGTGCTGATCTTCCGCGGCCTGCTGCTGACATCGGCATCGCGCGCGGTGGTGTTTCTCTACACCGCGCCGTTTTTCGTGGCGCTGGGCTCCTATCAGTTTCTCGGCGAGCGGCTGCGCGCGTCGCAATGGGGCGGGCTGGGCTTGAGCTTCGCCGGCGTGGCGCTGGCGATCGGGGTTCCCCAGCCCAACGTCGATGCCAAGGTGCTGCTGGGCGATCTGATGATCGTCGCCGGCGGCGCATTGTGGGCGGCCACCACGCTGCTGGTGAAAGCGACGCCGCTGCTGCGGGCCCCGCCGGAAAAGGCGCTCGGCTACCAGGTGGCGCTGTCGATCCCGATTCTGGGCTTCGCGGCGTGGATTTCGGGCGAAACCATCACCCGGATTCCCGGTCCGCTGGCGCTGTCGCTGATGGCCTATCAGGCGTTCTGGGTGGTCGGTCTGACGTTTCTGCTGTGGTTCACACTGGTCAAAACCTATTCCGCCAGCAAGCTGTCGGCGTTTACCTTTATCACCCCCTTGTTTGGCGTGGTGGCCAGCTACTTCATCATGCACGACACCCTGACCTTGGCGTTCGGCGCCGCGGCCCTGCTGGTGATTGCGGGGCTCTATCTCGTGAACCGGCCCGACGCTTCCGGGCCGAAGGTCGTGCCCGATCCCAACGTTCCAGCGTGATGACAGGCTGCAGCCGGTCTCAACCGGTCTCGATCGGCAGCGATGCATCCTTTGCCCATTCTCCCATCGAGCCGTCGTAAAGGCTGAGATGGTCGTAGCCGAGCCGGTGCAGCAGGAACAAGTCGATGGTGGCGGAGATGCCGCCGCCACAATAGGCGACGACGCGCTTGTCCTTGCCGATGCCCTGCGCTGCAAATTTCGCTTCTGCTTCCGCGAGCGGAACGAAGGCCTTTGTCTCCGGATCGAACAGTGTTGCTGCTGACACGTTGACGCTGCCGGGAATGTGCCCGGGCCGGCCGTACCGGCTTGGCTCCAGGCCCTTGTGGAGTTGAGGGCTGAGCGCATTGACGACGACGGTGTTGCGCTCGCCGCCGGCTGCGAGAACCTGGTGCTTGTCGACGAAATATCCGCGCTGTGGCGTCGCGGTGAAAGTCGCCGGCGGATATCCCTTCGCGGGCCCGGTTTCGATGGCGCGGTTCTCCGCCTTCCATTTGTCCAATCCGCCATCCAGCACCGAAACGTTCCCGAAACCCAGTGAGTTCAGCATCCACCAGAACCGCGTCGCCCACATCGCCGTGCCGATGCTGTACAGCACCACCCGGCTATTCGCCCCGATCCCGTGGCCGCCAAACTTGGCCTCAAGCTGCGCGATCGCAGGCATCATGAAGCGCAGCGTCGTATTCGGGTCGGAGAATTCGCCCTGCAAGTCCAGAAAGTCGGCTCCGGGAATATGCGCGGCCTCGAAACTGTGCCGTCCAGGCACGGCGATATAGGGAATATCGCTGCCGGCGGGTTGATATTCGAGGTAGGTCGTACCATCGAACAGCCTGAGATCGGGCTGATCAAGGATAGCGGCGAGTTCCGCGGTCGTGATAAGCCCGTTGCGCTCCGGCATGTGCTGTACCTCACTTTAATTTGGAAATTTCCGTCCAATATACCGGTCAGCGCGTCCTGGGCTATTTCTTTGCAGTGGCCTTGCTCTCGACCGATATGGCCGGGATAAGATATTGAATAGACTAAGGAAAGTTCGGCGGGACGCGCCGATCGAGCTTTCGGGACGACCGGGAACAGCCGCCCGTGCAGTTCCAATAAAGAAGACATGCTCGGCCTCCGTCCCCTTGGTGAATGTCACCAAAACCTGATATTTGAGACCCCATGAACCAGCCAGTAACACCACCGCAGAACGACGTCGCCGGGCCCCAGGCCCGGCATAAAACCACGCAAGTCATGGTCGGCAATGTCGCCGTCGGCGGGGGCGCGCCGATTGTGGTGCAGTCGATGACCAACACCGACACCGCCGATGTCGCGGGCACGGTGGCGCAGGTCGCGGCGCTTTCACGCGCCGGTTCCGAGATGGTGCGGATCACGGTCGATCGCGACGAGGCCGCCGCGGCGGTGCCGCATATCCGCGACGAACTGCGCAAGCGCGGCATCACCACGCCTCTGATCGGCGATTTCCATTACATCGGCCACAAGCTGCTCGCCGACTATCCGGCCTGCGCCGAGGCGCTCGACAAATACCGCATCAATCCCGGCAATGTCGGCTTCAAGAACAAGCGCGACAGCCAGTTCACCGACATCGTCGAGATGGCGCTGAAATACGGCAAGACCGTCCGCATCGGCGCCAATTGGGGTTCGCTCGATCAGGAATTGTTGACCAAGTTGATGGACGAAAACGCGCTGCTCGCCGAGCCGAAGGATGTCCGCGCGGTGACGCGCGAGGCCATGGTGCAGTCGGCGCTGTTGTCGGCCGCGCGTGCCGAGGAGATCGGCCTGCCCAAGAACCGCATGATCCTGTCGGCCAAAGTCTCGGCGGTGCAGGACCTGATCGCGGTCTACCAGACGCTTGCCGAACGTTCGGATTACGCCATCCATCTCGGCCTTACCGAGGCCGGCATGGGCTCGAAGGGCATCGTCGCCTCGTCGGCCGCGCTCGGCATCCTGTTGCAGCAGGGCATCGGCGATACCGTTCGGATTTCGCTGACGCCGGAGCCCGGCGGCGATCGCACCCTGGAAGTTCAGGTCGCGCAGGAACTGCTGCAGACCATGGGCTTCCGCACCTTCGTGCCGCTGGTCGCGGCATGCCCCGGCTGCGGCCGCACGACCTCGACCACGTTCCAGGAACTGGCGCGCAGCATCCAGGATTTCATCAGGGTTGAAATGCCCGGCTGGAAGACCCGCTATCCCGGCGTCGAGTCGCTCAACGTCGCGATCATGGGCTGCATCGTCAACGGCCCCGGCGAATCCAAGCATGCCGATATCGGCATCTCCTTGCCCGGCACCGGCGAAACCCCGGCGGCGCCGGTGTTCGTCGACGGCAAGAAATTCCGCACCCTGCGCGGCCCCAACATCGCCACCGAGTTCAAGGCGATGGTGATCGACTATATCGACCAGCGCTACGGCGCGGGCGCGAACGTCCCGGCAAGCACGGTGACGGCGGCGGAGTAGGGTACCCGTAGCCCGGATGGAGCGAAGCGAAATCCGGAGCTTTCTCCAAATGGCTTCGCCCGTCCCGGATTGCGCTTCGCTCCATCCGGGCTACCATGCAGACAAATGCTAATCACCGGGGAGGAACCGCATGTCTTCGCTCGCCAGCAAGCAGGGCCCCCGCTATCGGCACATCGCCGATGACACCGCGCCTTACGAGACCATCGGTGTCGAGAAGCTGACCCCGATCATCGGCGCCGAGATATCGGGCGTGGATCTGGCCAGCCCGCTCTCGAACCGGACCATGGACGAAATCCACCGCGCGCTCGCCGAAAATCTCGTGATCTTCTTTCGCGATCAGCACATCACCCCACAACAGCATCTCGCCTTCGGGCGGCAATTCGGTGAACTGCATATCCATCCCGCCGCCCCGCATGAGGGCGACGATCCGGCGCTGATGAAGATCCATGCCGACAAGGATTCGCCACGCGCCAATGGCGAGGGCTGGCATTCCGACGTGTCGTGCGACCTCGAGCCGCCGATGGGCTCGATCCTCTATATCCGGCAGTGTCCGCCGCGCGGCGGCGACACGCTGTTCGCCAATATGTATGCGGCCTATGAATCGCTGTCGGAGCGGATGAAGACCTATCTCGACGGGCTCGCCGCGCTGCATGACGGCGAAGCGACCTATCGCGGGCTCTACGCCAATCATGGCGTCGCCGACCGGCCGGCCTATCCGCGCGCCGAGCACCCGGTGGTGCGCACCCATCCGGTGACGGGCAAGAAGGCGCTCTACGTCAACCGCGGTTTTACGCGCCACATCATCGGCATACCCAGAGACGAGAGCGACGCGATGCTCAACTATCTCTACCAGCACGCGGAAAATCCGCTGTTCCAGTGCCGCTTCCGCTGGACCGAGAACGCCATCGCGTTCTGGGACAACCGTTGCGCCCAGCACCGCGCGATGTGGGACTACTGGCCGCACACGCGTTCAGGCACGCGGGTGACGGTGAAGGGCGAGCGGCCGGTGTGAGTGTGACTACCCGACGGGCTCGATCCGGGCATCCGGCGGCTTCAGGCGCAAAAATTTTCGTCACACAGGTTTGGCGCGCACAGCCTGATTTCTTGAGCCGATTCAACAAATCGACCCGACGGGCAAATCACCCAAAAGTCTGTAAAGCCCGCGTCGCGAAAATATTCTGATTTTCCGAAGTCGCAAATCGGTCTATATCCATCGCATCCCG
>DATHHQ010000138.1:0-19209 GCA_035490095.1 Bradyrhizobium sp. | reverse complement strand
GCGCAGTTCGGCAACGGCGTGTCCGGCACCATCGGTCTCGATGATCCGACGGTGTACAACCGTACCAATATATTCAACCTGTCGACTGGCCTGCCTGCAAGCGGATCCGGCGCTACCGGCAACGCTTACGGTGGTGTGCATTCTCCCGACATCGCCGGCAACATCCGCGTCGATCAGGCCTGGGGTCTGTTCCAGATTTCGGGTATCGCGCATGAAGTGGTTGCCTCTTACAACTCTCTTACTACCGCTACGGCGCAACCGTGCAACGCGTTCTCTGCTACTTGCCCGTTCGGAGCTTCGGAACCCAGCGGTCACCCTGATACCAAGTGGGGCGGCGCGGTGATGGCTGCCTTGAACATCAAGAACATCCCCACCGGTCCCGGCGACGACCTCAAGATCGACGCAACTTGGTCTAAGGGCGACACGAAGGAAGTGATCGCCACCAGCGCAGGCTCGCCGAGCTTCTTGATGTTTGGCAGCACCGGCGCTGCCGGCGGTTACCAGAGCTTGGGCTTTGGTTCTACCACGGACGCTGTTTTCCTTCCCGTGGCAAATGGTGGAGATGGGAGCCTCCATCTGACGAGCGCTTACGGTATCCGTGGTGCGTTCAACCACAACTGGGATCCGTACTGGTCGTCGAGCCTGTTCGGCAGCTACTCGTCCGTTCGTTACGATGGTACCGCGAAGTTGCTCTTCTGTAACGCGTTTACGGCCGGTACTGGTGGTCTCGGTAACAAGTCCGTCGACTATAGCTGCAATCCGGACTTCAACGTCGCCCAGCTCGGCGTGGTCACCCGCTGGACTCCCGTCAAGAACCTGACGTTCTCGGCCGAAGTCATGTGGTTCGCCCTCGACCAGAAGTTCACTGGCTCGTCGGTCCTGACCCCTGCTGCTCCGAAGCCGACGGCTACTTACGAGTTCAAGGACCAGAACACCGTGGTATTCAACGTTCGCGCTCAGCGTAACTTCTGATCCCGATCGTCTGACAACTCTCTAAGAGAACCTCCGGCAGGAAACTGCCGGGGGTTTTTCTTGGTATGTACTGATGACGTGCGATTGCCGCCCCGTGAAGTGTTTGCGGCTCGGTCAAAGCAATTCAACGCAGCGAAGGCGCGCGCCAGAACTGAAGATGCTGGTAACCGAAGACCGCTGGATGGCGGTCTTTTACTTTGTGCATCTCTGACTTTTATGTCATCTTCCGTACATAGCAACTAGATAGCGTGCTGCTATCGCGAAACACGTTAATAGCGAAATCGCAGCAGATCATTGTTCACACAGCCCAGGCCAACCTGCGAAATAACTCCAAGCGATCACCGGTAAGAAAATCGTCGCTCATTGCATTGCCCCTTGTTGGGGCCGGCAGCTTTTTCAGCTTCGGGAAATCCGGGAGTGCGGAAATGCCTTGGAGCAAAGTTCTCAACTTTACCGATCCATTCTCTTATCAGGCGGCCATTCGCGCCGCGGATGTTGAGCTTTATCCCACCACGAGGGGGGAATTCCGCGCCGAGTTGACGCAGATCAACCTGCGCCAACTCTGGATGCAGCGCTTCCACGAAAAGCTGCCGCAAGTCTTCGTCAGCAAAATTAAGCCGGGTCGCAGGGCCATAGGCTTCCTCACCGGAGAACAGCCCGCGATACAGCACTGCGGAATGGACCTTTCGTCACGTGATATCGTCGTCTGCAATTACGACGTGATGCACCACCGGACCGCAGGTGACTGCCGCTTTGGGGCGATGTCCCTGACAACAGATGATTTTGATGCCGCGTGCAGAGCGATATTCGGCCACGAATTTTCAGAGCCACGGTTAAAGCATCTTGTTCGGCCAAGTCCTGACCTCATGTCGCGGCTGCTAAACCTTCATGAGATGGTTGGACAACTCGCCAAAGCTACTCCCGATATTCTGGCGCTTCCCGAGGTAGCTCGGGCCCTGGAGCAGGAACTGATCCACCTGATGATCAGGTGCCTGACTGAGGGTGCGTCGTCGGGAATGACCACCGGCGGTCGCCGCCACGATGCGATCGTCGCGCGGCTCGAAGAATTCCTGGAAGCGCACCCCAACACGCCGCTGTACCTGACGGAAATTTGCGCGGGCATCGGCGTAGCGGAGCGAACGCTCCGCGCCGCCTGTGAGGAGCATTTGGGAATGGGTCCAATCCGCTATCTGGGCTTGCGGCGAATGCACCTGGTTAGACGTGCGCTTTTACGAGCCGACCCTTCGAAAACCGTAACGCAAGTCGCCACCGATCACGGCTTCTGGGAGTTAGGACGCTTCGCAGTCGCTTATCGAGCACTGTTCGGGGAGTCACCTTCTGCGACATTGCACCGACCATCCGACGACAGGCAAATATTTTTCAATCGCCCGTCGTCGCTCGCGGAATCCCGATTTGCTTAGTTAGGCAACCGACCAACCTGCGGTTTTCGCATAGACGGAAGTTAAGCTGATCCTAAGATCGGCTCGCGTGGGCATTGATCCCATGCTGAATGTTTTAGGAAAGCCAATGAAGCTGTGGCTGCCATAGGCTTTAATCTACTACCGCGGATAAGAACGCTGCTGGACAAGATGCTTATCGCCAGTGCTGCTTCAAGGCAGGCATTAGACCGTAACGCAGCCTGAGCAGAACAGTGATTACTGAGGCCGCCTTCGGGCGGTCTTTTTACTTCACCCAGACTCGGCAAAAATTTGCACCGTTACCGGAACTACATCCGCCGAAATTGCATAGACCGCGAACCACCGTCCCTTCAATCTCCCGCTGGATTCTGACGGAGAGCCAACAATGAAAAACAAGCTTTTTGCGGTATTGGCCAGCGCGATCCTCGGAATAACACTGAGCTTCGGCTGGTCGTTCCAGGCTTCTGCACAGAACGATCCATTACCGTCATGGAATGATACCTCGGCGAAGCAGGCCATCGTCGATTTTGTCGGCCGCGTTACCAAAGCCGGGGGACCTGATTTTGTAGCGCCTGCTGAGCGCATCGCGACATTCGATAACGACGGCACGCTATGGGTCGAGCAGCCGATGTACGTGCAAATGGCGTTCGCGCTCGACCGCGTGAAGGCGCTGGCTCCCCTGCATCCGGAATGGAAGGATACGCAGCCTTTCAAAGCCGTGCTTGAGGGAGACATGAAAACTTTGGCTGAATCCGGCGAGCGCGGCCTGGTTGAAGTGATCATGGTCACCCATGCCGGTATGACCACCAGCGAATTCGCAAAAATCGTAACGGACTGGCTCGCCACCGCGCGGGACCCGCGGTTCAAGCGGCCCCACACCGAACTCGTCTACCAGCCGATGCTCGAAGTGCTCGCCTATCTGCGTGCCAACGGTTTCAAGACTTTTATCGTATCGGGCGGCGGCGTCGAGTTCATGCGGCCGTGGGCCGAACGGATGTACGGCATTCCGCCCGAGCAGGTGATCGGATCGTCAATCAAGACCAAATTCCAGATCACCGATGGCAGCCCGGCGCTGTTTCGGCTGCCGGAAGTCAACTTCATCGACGACAAGGCGGGCAAGCCGATCGGAATCAACGAAGCCATTGGCCGCCGGCCGATCGCCGCATTCGGCAATTCCGACGGTGATCTTGAGATGCTGCAGTGGACAACACTGAGTGGCGGCGTGCGCCTCGGGCTGATCGTTCATCACACTGACGCTGAACGCGAATATGCCTATGACCGGCAGTCGCATTTTGGTCATCTCGCCGTCGCTTTGGACGCCGCGGCCGTGAACAAATGGACGGTGGTCGACATGAAGAAGGACTGGAAGGTCATCTTTCCGTTCGAGAAGCGCTGAACTCCGAAAAGATCTCAAACTGGCGGACTCCGCGCCGGTCAACGCAGCGTAATGTATTGAACCCAAATAATTTGCCAGCTTCCGGAGTCGCATAGCGAAGCCGGAGCCGGTCCCCCATCCTGCGCGATTGCAGTTCGCAACGGCGACGCTGTCGAATGAGATGGACGGATGGCGGAGAACGGGACAGCTACGTTTGCCAATCCGGACGACTACCAAGCCGGTATTGGGGACGCGAGTGTCAATCTCATCGTCACCGGCGGCGGAGATTTCAATGCGCGCCTGACACGGTTGAACTTGCGCCGTCTTTACCTGCTTCGTGGCCGCGAAAATTTGCCGCGCATCGCTTATATCGCGTTGTCGCCGGCGCGGGTGTTTGTTTCGTTTCCAACCGGCGCGGGTCCATCCTTAACATATGGCGGACTTGGATTGCAGTTCGGCGACGTCGTATTTCACAGCCGCGGTGAGCGAATGCATCAGCGGACCGATGGAGAAAGCCAATGGGGCCTTATGTCGTTGCCGCCCGAGCAGCTCGCCGCCTGCGGTAAGGCCCTGACTGGACTGGAGTTAACTTCGCCGTCTGCCGGCCGGGCGCTGCGACCATCGCGGGGCGCCGCGGTGCGCTTGCTGCGGCTTCATTCAAAGGCCTGTCGTCTCGCCGAAACGAGACACAAGTTAATCGCGAATCCGGAAGTCGCGCGAGCGCTCGAGCAGGAATTGCTTCACGCGCTTGTCAATTGCCTGACGGCCGACGATGCCAACGGCAATCTGAAAACGAGGCGGCACCACGCCGATATCATGGTTCGGTTCGAGGATGCGTTGACCACACTTAGTGGCCCACAGCTCAACATGCCCGCGCTTTGCTCGGCTATCGGCGTGCCGGAACGAACGTTGCGGGTGTGCTGCACCGAATTCCTGGGCATGAGTCCTACCCGGTACCTTCTGCTGCGACGATTGAACCTGGTGCGCTCGGCGTTGCAGCGTGCCGATCCGGAAGCCGCAAGCGTCGCAGAGATTGCCCAGACCTATCAATTCCGTGAGCCGGGGCGCTTCGCTGTGACCTACCGTACCATCTTCGGGGAAATGCCCTCGTCAACGCTCCGAGGAAAATCGATCAAAAGCATGAATCTGCCGAAATCGCATAGCGTGTGCAATGCAACCTGCAGAAAATCGCCGGCTCGATAAAGAAGCGGACAGCCTGGGCGGTGGCCGACGGCGAAGAGCGACGACCTGTTGCCGAACTCTATCCGAAAACGCTGCCCGATGGCCGATCAAAACTCGCAGCGGAGGTCTGGAATCATGAAGATCAGTCGACGGGTAGGGAGCCTGCTAGTTTCAAGCGTTGCCTTAGCAGCGTTAAGCTTGCCCGCATTCGCTCAGGCACCAGCCAAACCCAACATCGTTTTCATCATGGGCGACGACATCGGCATTATGCAGCCGAGCATCTACCATCGCGGCCTGATGGTTGGCGAGACGCCGAACATCGACCGTATCGGCAACGAGGGCGCGCTCTTCATGCACTATTATGCCGAGCAGAGCTGCACCGCCGGGCGCAACGCCTTCTTCACCGGCATGCATCCGCTGCGCACCGGCATGATTCCTCCGCAACTGCCCGGCAGCCCGTCGTGGCTGCGACCTGGCACCCCGGCGGTAGCCAAGTTTCTGCTCGACCAGGGCTACAACACCGGCGAGTTCGGCAAGAATCACCTCGGCGACCATGTCGAGGCGCTGCCGACGGCGCACGGTTTCCAGGAGTTCTGGGGTTACCTGTACCATCTCGACGCGATGCAGGGCGTAAGCTTCCCCGACCTCAACAAGTCGCCGACCGTGCAAGGCATCGCGCCGCCATGCATGAACACACCGATACCGGGGCTCACCGAGGTTCCCGGTGCAGTGGATCCTCGAACAACGACCTGCCTGACGCCGCCGCGGCCGGTCCTCGCATGCAAGTCTTCCGATGGCACGCAGAAGAACCAGACGTGCAAGGACGAAGGCCCGCTGACGCTGGATCGATCCAGAACCATGGACGAAGAAATCTCGACCAAGGTTATCGACTTCCTCGACCGCAACGATCCGAAGAAGACCAACAAGCCCTTCTTCGTCTGGTACAACCCGGCGCGCATGCATATTACGACCATGCTGTCGCCGAAATACGAGGCCATGATCGGCGAGGCGGGCGGCAAGGACTGGGGCCTCAACGAAGCCGGCATGAAGCAGATGGACGATAACATCGGCTATGTCCTCAAGAAACTTGAGGACATAGGTCAGCTCGACAATACCATTATCGTCTTTACCACCGACAACGGCGCAGAGAACATTACATTTCCGGATGGCGGCACCACCCCCTTCAAAGGCGGGAAGCTGACCACCTGGGAAGGTGGCATGCGCGCTCCGCTGGTGGTTCGTTGGCCCGGCCACATCAAGCCGGGCACGGTCAAGAACCAGATGTTCTCGGCCCTCGACTGGTTGCCAACGCTGGTCGACATCGCCGGCGGGCCGAAAGGCGACGAGTTGAAGAAGCAGATCGAGGCCGGCAGCTACCCCGGCATCGTCAAGACGACGCTCGACGGTGTCGACCAGCGCGCCTATCTCGAAGGCACGTCGGAGAAATCGGCGCGTGAGGTGTTCTTCTACTACACGGGCTCGCAACCGTCGGCGGTGCGTTACAAGAACTGGAAGTTCTACTACACGATGGTGCCCGACACCGCGATCGGCGGGCTGTATGGGGCCACCACCTTCCACTGGACCCAGATTGCCAACATCATGCGTGATCCCTTCGAGCAGACAGTCGGCGCCGACGCGAAGTCGTTACTGGGCTATGCGGGTTCGCTGGGCTCGCCGAGCACCGCCTATCTCTACGACTGGAACATGCTGCCGATCGGCCAGCTGCTGTGGACGAAGGAACTGATGTCGTACAAGGAGTTTCCGCCGATGCAGGCGCCGGAGACCTACAATCTCGACGGCATTCTTAAGGCAATGCAGGCGTCCGGTCACCGGAGCGAATGACCGGGAAGGGGTATCCTTCGGCGACGCCATCACAAAGGCGGCCGGCCCGAAAGGGTCGGCCGTTTCGGCTTGAAGCAGCAAGCATTTTACCGGTCCGCGTTGGCGCTGCGGCACGCCCCGACCAAATTGGCGTGACAGCATTTCTGCCGAAACTGCATAGCGCGTGAAACACCTCATCGGGCAGTGTGATGAATGAAGCCGCAGGCTTGATGCGCGGCCCCGGGGTTGATCATGAATCTCACCGATACGAGACCGTCATCTGACCGTGGACAATCGTTCGAGCATCCGGCGGACATCGAGATGCACTACGTGCCGGGCGGCACGTTTCGCATGGGCTCGGATCGGCACTATCCGGAGGAAGCACCGGTCCATCGCGTCACAGTGGACGGGTTCTGGATGGACCGTACACCGGTTACCAATCGCCAGTTTCGCAAATTCATCAACGCGACCGGCTACGTTACCTTCGCCGAAATTACGCCCGATACGAAAGACTATCCGGACGCCTTGCCCCACATGCTTAAGGCCGGCTCGCTGGTGTTCACGCCGCCCAAGCAGGCCGTGGACCTGCGGTATTGGGGCGAATGGTGGACGTTCAAATTCGGCGCCAGCTGGCGCCGTCCCTACGGTCCGCGCAGCAACATCAGCGGGCTCGATGAGCATCCGGTCGTCCACGTCGCCTATCGGGACGTCGAAGCCTATGCCAAATGGGCCGGCAAGGAATTGCCGACCGAGGCCGAATGGGAATTCGCCGCGCGCGGTGGGCTTGATGGCGCGGAATTCGCCTGGGGTGACGAGCAATCTCCTGGCGGCAAGCACATGGCGAATACCTGGCAAGGGAATTTCCCGAACCAGAACCTCGCGTCCGACGGCTACGAGCGCACGTCGCCCGTCACCGCATTCCCGGCCAATGGCTATGGCCTGCACGACATGATCGGCAACGTCTGGGAATGGACGGCCGATTGGTATTCGCAGAAGCATGAAGCCGATGCGCCGAAGGCGTGCTGCATTCCACAAAATCCGCGCGGCGGGCTCGAGGCCGCGAGCTACGATTCTCGTGATCCGAAAATCAGGATTCCACGCAAGGTGCTTAAAGGCGGCTCGCATCTTTGCGCGCCCAATTACTGCCGCCGCTATCGTCCGGCCGCGCGTCATGCCCAGCCGGTCGACACCTCGGCAAGCCATGTCGGCTTCAGGTGCATCACCAGAAAGAGGGTCACGTCATGAGCAACGATAGGGATCCAGGAAAGTCTAGCACAAGGCCAATCGGCGGAGGATTGAAACGCCGCGATCTCTTGTTGAGCGGCAGTTCTCTCGTCGCCGCTTCTGCACTCTCGGCTGTCGGCTTGACAACTCCGGCGCAAGCGCAGCAACAACCGGCGACGCCGGCACCCGCGTCGGCCGGGCAGCGACCCAACATCGTCGTCATCATGGGTGACGACATCGGCATCTGGAATATCGGTGCCTATCACCGCGGCATGATGGCTGGGCGGACGCCGAACCTCGACAAGCTTGCCGCCGAAGGCATGCTGTTCACCGATTATTACGCGGAGGCGAGCTGCACGGCGGGTCGTGCCAACTTCATCACCGGCGAGCTGCCGATCCGCACCGGCATGACCACGGTCGGCCAGGCCGGCGCCCCCACCGGGTTGCCGGCGGAGGCCGTGACCATCGCCGCCGCGCTCAAAGGTATGGGCTACGCCACCGGCCAGTTCGGCAAGAACCACCTTGGCGACAAAAACGAGTTTCTGCCGACGGTGCATGGCTTCGACGAGTTCTTCGGCTACCTGTATCACCTCGACGCGATGGAAGACCCGGCCCACCCCGCTTATCCACAGGAGCTGTTGAACACAGTCGGTCCGCGCAACATGGTCCACTCGTGGGCGACCAATGTGGACGATGCCACCGTGGATCCGCGCTGGGGCAAGGTCGGCAAGCAGAGGATCGAGGACGCCGGAACGCTTTATCCCAAGCGGATGGAAACCGTGGACGATGAAATCCGCGACTTAGCGCTCAATTTCATCGACAGGGCCAAGGCCGACAACAAGCCCTTCTTCCTGTGGCTCAATCCTACCCGCATGCACATCGTCACGCACCTGTCGCCGAAATACCAGGCGATGCGCAACTCCAAGAACGGTTGGTCCATCCATGAAGCCGGCATGGCGCAGCTCGACGACGACGTTGGCATCGTGATGCAGAAGCTCAAGGACCTGGGCGTCGACGACAACACCATTGTCGTCTTCACTACCGACAACGGCACCGAGGTATTCACCTGGCCAGACGGCGGACAGACGCCGTTCGCGCAGAGCAAAGGAACGGTCATGGAAGGCGGCTTCCGCGCGCCGGCGATGATCCGCTGGCCGGGCAAGGTGCCGGCCGGCAAAGTCGAGAACGGCATCATCTCCGGGCTGGACTGGTTCCCGACCTTCCTGGCCGCTGCCGGCAACCCCAACATCGTCGACGAGTTCAAAAAGGGTAAGCACATCGGGGACCGCACCTACAAGTGCCATCTGGACGGCTACAACCAGATGGACATGATCACTGGCAAGGGGCCGTCAAATCGGCACGAAATCTTTTATTTCGGCGAAAGCGAGCTGGGGGCCGTGCGCATCGACGACTACAAGTATCGTTTCATAGACCAGCCTGGAGGCTGGCTGGGTGAAAAAAGCAAGGTTGACGTGCCCTATTTGACCAACCTTCGCCTCGATCCTTTCGAGCGCACGGGCTGGCCCGAGAGCGGGACTAAATTCGGAGCGCAACAATACTTCGACTGGTTCAAATACGAATTCTGGCGATTCGTGTTCGTTCAGCAGCAGGTGGAAAAGCTGGCGATGACGGCGATCGAATTTCCGCCGATGCAAAGGGGCGCGAGTTTCAATCTCGATGCCGTTAAAGCGAAAATCGAGGCAGCCCGGGCGGCAATCGCCAAGTAGACACGCCAAGGACGGTGAAAAGGATCGTGCCTTGCTATTCGACGCTGGCGCCGCGCTGCAGATCGGCCTCGATCTGCAGCCGGGGCGCTTGGATGACGTGACTCGCTCACGCAACCCTTCATTCCGTGGTGTCGAGCCGGATATTGAAGCCTACCAGCATTTCAAACAGCGCATCAACGGCGCGCGCACGAAATTGCATGGGGCGGTGCGCCAATCGGCCGCTGTCGATCGATGACGGATAGCTGATATCGCCGCAGCCATATCTCGGATAAGCTTGCGTGCTCCGAAGTTTGAGGAGGACGATTTACTATGATCCGGCTGTCGATCAGACGAAAGATCATGTGGATCGCCGTGACGCTGATCGCCTTGATGGCCATCACCGCTGTTTTGACCGTGGTGCTGGTGATGCAGGTCGGTACGCGGATCGAAGAGCTGACGTACAGCTATATGCCGGCCTATGGCGACCTGGCGCGCGCGAATATCCGCTCGCTCGAGCGGGCGCTTTCAATACGTCGGATCATCATCGAGAAGCTGCAGTCGCCGGCCGACAACGGCCAATATACAGCCCTGCGCAACCGGTATGATGCACTGGGCGGACAGGTCGAGCTGGAAATCCTGGCTGGGCGCGCATTGCTTCATGGATTGCTCGAAAAGGGTCCCGCGTTCGGCGACGCGTCTGCGCTCAGTCAGTTCGAGACCCGCATCGACGCGATAAATGACGATTCCCGTCGCCGCCTCAACGCAGAGAATGACCGCCTGCTGAAGGTGCTCGACGCCGGCGACACCAAGGCACTCACCGAGGAAATGGAACGGATTGACGAACTCCGCGACGAACTCAATCGGAAGCTGGACAGCGTGCGAGCGGATATGTTGGCGCTGCTGCGCAAGGACGCCAATATGACGGTGGAAAAGCAGCACCAGGTGATGCTGATCTCGGTGGCCCTGACCGGGCTTGCCGCCGTACTCGGCCTCGTGTTCGCGGCCTTGGTGAGCGCCGGCGTGACCCGTCCGGTCCGGAGGTTGTTGGAAGGCGCCAAGGCCGTCGAGGCCGGACATCTCGACGGAACGCTCGTTGCCACCTCTCGGGACGAAATCGGCCACCTGACGACCGCGTTCAATCAGATGGTCGAGCAATTGCGACTCAAGGAGCGCCTGCGAGAGACCTTCGGGAAGTATGTCGATCCGCGCGTCGTCGAAGGGCTGATCGAGGGGCCGGCGCTGGCGGCCGAAGGTCAGCGCCGCGTCATGACTGTCATGTTTTGCGACGTCAAAGGATTTACCAGCACCAGTGAAGGGATGACCCCGCAGGGGCTGGTCAAGGTCATGAACCGCTACTTCTCAACGATGTCCGTACCGATCCGCCGTCACCAGGGAATCATCGACAAATATATCGGCGACGCCATCATGGCCTATTGGGGACCACCGTTCGCCGACGATAAAGAACAGGCGCAGCTCGCCAGCCTGGCCGCGCTGGAGATGTTGCAGCTCGTACCGCAGCTGCGGGCCGAGCTTCCCGAACTGCTGGGTGTACGCACGCTTCCAAACGCGTTCGATCTGCGCATCGGTATTGCCACGGGCGAAGTGCTCGTCGGCAGTATCGGCTCCGAGCTGATGATGAGCTACACCGTGATGGGCGATACAGTGAACCTGGCTTCACGTCTGGAGGGCGCTAACAAGGAGTATGGCGGCCGCATCCTCGTATCCGAGGCCACCGTCACGGGTGCCTCCGTGGCGATCGAGGCGCGTGAAATCGATCGGGTGGTGACGCTCGGTCAAACCCAACCGCAGGCGGTCTTCGAGATCATGGGACGTAAGGGCGAGTTGACGGCAGCGCAGCTCGAATTGCGCGCCCACTTCTCCGAAGGGCTTGCCGCCTATCGGGCGCACCGCTGGAAGGAAGCACGTCACGCCTTCGAAACGGCGCTTCTGGTAATGCCGGACGACGGACCATCCACGACGTTCATCAAGCGCATAGACAGGTTGATCGCGGCTCCGCCCAGCGAAGGCTGGGATGGCTCGTGGCATCTTGAACGGAAGTAACAAAGAAATTTGCGATGTCGCCCATGGCTGGGCGCTCGCTTCGCCTCAGGTCCGCTTCGCGTCAATCGCGTCGGTGACGTGCGATCGCCGTCCAGCGCGTGTTGCGGCTCGGTTGCAGCCGTTTCGCCCTGTAAGGGCGCACGTGTCTTGGGTGTAACAGCCTCGACCGCCGCCGCGGGCGGATCATGTTCGGGTTCGCCCGCGTTGAAGGATGGCGCCTTGCTATTCGACGCTGGCGCCGCGGTGCAGATCGGCCTCGATCTGCAGCCGCGTCCCGCCGCCAAATCGCGCGCGATAGACCTGCAAATTCTCCATGATCCGCTGCACGTAATTGCGGGTCTCGGAGAACGGGATCAGTTCGACCCAGTCGACCGCATCGACCTTGGAATCGCGCGGATCGCCGTAACGCTCGATCCATTTTTTGACGCTGCCGCGACCGGCGTTGTAGGCGGCGAATGTCATGATGTAGGAGCCGCGATAGTCCTCGATCAGCCCGCCGAGCTCCGCGGCGCCAAGGGCGGCGTTGTAGACCGGATCGGTCTTGAGCCGGCCGAGGTCAAAGCTGGCGCCGTATTTCTTGCACACATATTTGCCCGCATCCGGCGTCACCTGCATCAGCCCGTAGGCGTTCGCCGGCGAGACCACGTTCGGATTGAAGGCGCTCTCTTGGCGCGCGATGGCGAACACGATGCTCTGCTCGACCTCCGGTCCGATCGACTTGAACGGCGGGATTCCGGACACCGGATAGGCGTAGAAATCGAATGGCAGCCCGCGATTGAGCGCGGCCTTGCCGAGCAGCAGCATGCTGCGCGCGTCGCCGTTGCGGGACGCCAGTTCGCCTAAGCCCACCAGTGCGTCCGGGTCGCCGTTTTCACCCATATCGCCGAAAATCGGGAGCGCGATTTCGCGTTCATCGAGCGCGTAGAGCAACTGCACCGCGCGCACGATCTCCAGCCGTTCGATTCCACGGCCGCGTGCGGCGGGCGCGCCGTTCAGTTCGATCTGCGGCAATCCGAGTTTCGCACGCGCCAACTGGCCGTAATAACTGGTCGATTGCGCGGCAGCCGCCGTATAGGCGGTGCGGGCCTCCTGAGATCGGCCGGCAGCTTCCGCGGCGCGGCCCTGCCAGTAGCCGGCTCGCGCCAGCGCGGTCGGGTTGGCACTGCCAACGCCGATCCGCGCGAAATGTTGCGCCGCCGTTGCCGGGTCCGTCAGAAAGCGCAGCGCAATCCAGCCGGCCGTGAATTCCTGTTCGGTCTTGTAGATGTCGCGCGCGGGGAGTGCGGCGTCGCGTGCGATCAGATAAGCGGTGCGGTGTTCACCGACGTCGAGCATCTTGCGCGACAGCAGCCGCCGTTCGATCCACCATTCGTCGAGATTGTACAGACGGCCTGGGTCCTTGGGCGCGCTGAGCATGAGTTGAGCTGCCTCGGCGAATTTCTCTTCGCGGCGGAGCAACTGGATCCTGCTGAAGATGTAGCCGGGATCGCCGTGCAGTTCGTGCGGAACCGCGTCGAGCAGGGCCTTGGTGTTGGATGCCTTGCGATAGGCCGCAATCCTTGCCTTGGCCAAGGCGACCTGATTGGCGCCCAATCGCTTGGCGGCGCGCAGCGCGGCGTCTTGCTCGCTGCCGTAGAGCATGAAATCCATCCGCGCCTTCTGATCGCCCGGCGTCAGCAGCGCGCCGAACAGATCAAGCGCCGCGTTCTCGGTGTCCTCGGACATGGAATCGTTGCGCCATGCCTCGCGCACCAGACGCTCCGCGTTGGCCCGGTCGCCGCGCGCGATCATGACGCGCGCCAGCGAGAATCGGCCTTTGGCTGACAGCGGCGATTCGTTGGCGAACCAGGCCCACACGGTCGCATCGTCGCGGTGATCGTCCCAAAGTGCGGCTTCAATGCGCCGGCGCAGGAACGTCTGCGAAGGCCAGCTCGGATTGGTGGCGATGAATGCGCGATAGCGCTCGACCGACGCGCCGTTGTCGTCGCTGCGCAATATGATCCATTCCGCGAGCTTTTTCGCGACCGGATCCGAAATTGCCGCCTGGGCCTGCGTCGCATCCGCGGGCTTGTGCTTGCGCACCAGCTCGATGACGTTCTCCAGCGCCTCGGTATCGGCTTGGGACGTCGATGACGTCGCAGCGACCGCGGCTGTCGCCGGAGGTTTGCGCGCCGGCGGCAAAGCCGCATGCTGGCGCGTCGCGGGCGCGAGAGCAGGCACGGCGGGGGCCGCGGGTGCGGCCGGTGCGGTCGTTTTGGCCGCGGTACTTGTAGCGGGCGCGGTGTTCCTGGCGGTATTAGGCACGACGTTGCGCGCGATCGGCCTTGGCTGGGGCAACGGAACTTTTGGCTTGGCCCAGGCATTCGCCGCCAACGCCGATAATCCCACGGCGAGCGCCAGCGTCACCAGCGCGCTTGTGCCCAAAGCGGTCCGTCGCAGGGTGGATACGGGGGCAAATGGCGTCACGGCGTTCCTTCGCGGCGAATCATTCAATCGCTCAAGCCCTAGGCTCTATTTAATTGAAAATGTGGACAAAATACTAAATACGCGGGGATTGCCGTGGTCTGCGCCACTACCGCGGCAAAATCGCGGCCAGCGCGGGGTGGCGCGGGCCTTTCGCCGGCTTCACAGACCCGTTATGAATTGGTCCTTATTGCCGGTTTAGGCGGCAGGCGGCGTGCGTTCGGGGAGAAAATCCATGGCAGCCAAGACGAATTTCAGGGGCTCCTTCACCGCTTTGGTCACGCCGTTCAAGAACGGCTCGCTCGACGAGGCGGCCTTTCGCGGGCTGGTGAGCTGGCAAATCGCCGAGGGCACCCACGGCCTGGTGCCGGTCGGCACGACAGGGGAAAGCCCGACCGTGAACCACGATGAGCACAAGCGCGTCGTCGAATGGTGCATCGACGAGGCCAGGGGGCGCGTGCCCGTGATCGCGGGCGCCGGCTCCAATTCGACCAAGGAAGCCATCGAACTCGCCGAGCACGCCGAGCAGGCCGGCGCCAGCGCTGTATTGGTGGTGACGCCGTACTACAACAAGCCGACCCAGGAAGGCTTGTACCAGCACTTCAAGGCGATCAATGACGCGATCGGGATCCCGATCGTCATCTACAACATTCCCGGCCGTTCGGTGATCGATATGACCGTGGACACCATGGCGCGGCTGTTCGAACTGAAGAACATCGCCGGCGTCAAAGACGCGACCGCGAGCATGGTGCGCGTTTCGCAGCAGCGCGCAACGCTGGGCGAGGATTTCAACCAGCTGTCGGGCGAGGACGCCACCGTACTCGGCTACATGGCGCATGGCGGCCACGGCTGCATCTCGGTTACGTCCAACGTCGCGCCCCGGCTGTGCTCTGAATTTCACATGGCCTGGCAGAGGGGCGATCTCGCCACCGCGCTCAAGCTGCACGACAAGCTGATGCCGCTGCACACCAATCTCTTCATCGAGTCCAATCCGTCGCCGGTGAAATACGCCCTGTCGCTGCTTGGCAAGATCGAGGAAAAGCTGCGCCTGCCGATGGTGCCGGTATCCGAGCCCACGCGCGTGGCGGTACGCAGCGCCATGGTGCATGCGGGCCTCATCAACTAAGCCTTCGGCGGTGATCGACGTCGAACAGAAGGGGCTGCAGATGCTCAAGGAGTTTCGCGAATTCGCGATGAAGGGCAACGTGGTTGACCTTGCAGTCGGCGTCATCATTGGCGCGGCGTTCGGCGGCATCGTCACCTCGCTGGTCGGCGACATCATCATGCCGATCATCGGCGCGATCACGGGCGGACTGGATTTCTCCAACTATTTCACCGGACTGTCGAAGGCGGTCACCGCCGGCAATCTGGCCGACGCGAAAAAGCAAGGCGCGGTATTGGCCTGGGGCAATTTCCTCACGCTGACGCTGAACTTCATCATCATCGCCTTCGTGCTGTTCATGGTGATTCGTTCCATGAACACGCTGAAGCGCAGGGATGAAGCCGCGCCCGCGCCGCTGAAGCCGAGCCGCGAGGAAGAACTGCTCACCGAGATCCGCGATCTGCTCAAAAAGTCTTGACGTGCGCGCACGCGGGCTGAGTGTTACCGCTCTCCGTCGGAGATAGATTCCAAGGCATTTTTCATCATGGCCGAAAAGAACGAGCGCGCGATCAAGGTCGTCGCCGAAAATCGCAAGGCCCGGTTCAACTATGCGATCGAGGACACGGTGGAAGCGGGGATCGCGCTGACCGGCACCGAGGTCAAGTCGATCCGCAACGGCAAGACCACCATCGCGGAATCCTATGCGGATACCAAGGGCGGCGAGATCTGGCTGATCAACGCCAATATTCCGGAGTACCTGCAGGCTAACCGCTTCAACCACGAGCCGAAGCGGCCGCGCAAGCTGCTGCTGCACAGGAAGCAGATCAACAAGCTGATGGGCGCGGTCGACCGCGACGGCATGACGCTGATTCCGCTCAAGCTCTATTTCAATGAACGCGGCCGCGCCAAGCTGCTGCTGGCGGTGGCAAAGGGCAAGAAGCTGCACGACAAGCGCGAGAGCGAGAAAAAACGCGACTGGGGCAGGGAGAAGGGCCGCCTGCTGCGGGCGCGGGGATAAATGATTGCCCTCATCCCTGCGTAACGGCTTCGCCGTTATCGCTGGAGGAGCGCGCTCTTCGCGCGCGTCTCGAAGGATGAGACCGGTGGCTTCATGGTTCGAGACGGCGCGAGGGCGCCTCCTCACCATGAGGTCTGGATGTTGGACGTCGAGGGAAGTGAGATGAACCAGAGAAATCTGCTTGAAGTCGACTGGAGCAAAATCCCGGCGCCGGCCGACGATGGTGCGGCCGCGCATCTTGTGGGCATGACGATTCCGTCCGTCAGCCTGGTTGCCACCGACGACAGCTCGGTCACGCTGTCGGCGCTGCCGGGGCGTACCGTGGTGTTCGCCTATCCCCGAACCGGCGAGCCCGGCAAGATCGCACTGGTCGATGACTGGGACATGATCCCCGGCGCGCGGGGCTGCACGCCGCAAACCTGTGCGTTCCGCGACTTGCATGCGGAATTGAAGGCGGCGGGCGCCCGGCACGTGTTCGGCCTGTCGACGCAAAGCAACGACTATCAGGCCGAAATGGCCTCGCGGCTGCATCTGCCGTTCCCGGTTTTGTCCGACGAGAAGCTAACGCTGACGCGTGCGCTGGATTTGCCGACCATGCAGGTCGCAGGCCTGACCCTGATCAAGCGGCTGGCGCTGATCATCGACGACGCGCGCATCACCCAGGTGTTTTATCCGGTGTTTCCACCCGATCGAAATGCCGGCGACGTGCTGGCGTGGCTGAAAGAAAATCCGGTTAGTTCGTAAGTTGGGCAAAGCCAACGGGTCGCGCGAATGGCGCCCGATGACAGGCTCCGCGTGCCCACCTTAACGCCGGCAACAGCGGCGGTGGGCACGCCGTGAAACGCGCCTTTGCCCACCCTACGAATGCTAGCCCAGATCCGCTCTTACTTTTGCGAACACGTTGCGAAACATTGCCGGCGTCAGCACGCGCGTGTTGGTGTTGTAACGCGAGCAATGGTAGCTGTCGTAAAGCTTTATCGCGCCGGCCTGATGCATCGCGCCATGCGCAAACGGCGCCGCGGCGGCCCGCAAGCCCAGTGCCTTCAGGGTCGATTCATGCGCAACCCGGCCGAGCGCCACGATCGCGCGCAGGCTCGGCATGCTCTCGATCGTCGCGATGAGAAATTGCCGGCAGACGTTGATTTCCGCGGGCAG
This sequence comes from Bradyrhizobium sp., assembly GCA_035490095.1. Lineage (GTDB taxonomy): Bacteria > Pseudomonadota > Alphaproteobacteria > Rhizobiales > Xanthobacteraceae > Bradyrhizobium. The sequence continues at coordinate 1,712 of DATHHQ010000138.1, read as the reverse complement.
CGGCTTGTTCTGCGGCGGCACGCAGCGTACCGCGTTGCTGATCCGGCACTCGACCAGCGTCAGCCCGTCGTCGGGGCGTGCCTGATAGTTGCCTTTGGCAAAGCCGTATTCGAGCAGCGTCGCGTAGAGCAGGTCACCGGCGTAATCGCCGGTGAAGGGCCGGCCGGTGCGATTGGCGCCTTGCAGGCCAGGCGCGAGCCCGACGATCAGCAGCGCTGCGTCGGGATCGCCGAACGACGGCACCGGTGAATTGAACCATTCCGGTTCACGGGCTCGCGCCGCCTCACGGAAGCCGGCGAGCCTTGGACAAAGCGGACAATTGCGATCGGGCGCGGTGCGGGAGAGATCGGCGCCGGCGAGCCGTGGCTCGCCGCGCGCCGGATCATTCTCAATCGTCGAAATCGTCGTCATCGGCCCTCGGCGCCATGGTGGTCGCGCGCTGCAGGAATTGCGGCGCGTGATGACGTGGCTCGCGCGGGGGCGGGCGCTCGGACGGATCGCGACCGAGCTTGGACTGCAGCTCCACCAGATCGGTGAAGACATCGGCCTGGCGCCGCAACTCGTCGGCAATCATCGGCGGCTGGCTCGAAATTGTCGAAATCACGGTAACCCGGACGCCACGGCGCTGCACTGCTTCGACCAGCGAGCGGAAATCGCCGTCGCCGGAAAACAGCACGATCTGGTCGACGTGCTCGGCAAGCTCCATCGCATCGACCGCGAGTTCGATATCCATGTTGCCCTTCACCTTGCGGCGGCCGCTGGCGTCGATGAATTCCTTGGTCGCCTTGGTGACGACGGTGTACCCGTTGTAGTCGAGCCAGTCGATCAACGGACGGATCGATGAATATTCCTGATCTTCAATAATCGCGGTGTAGTAGAACGCGCGCAGCAGCGTTCCGCGACTCTGAAATTCCTTCAACAGGCGCTTGTAGTCAATGTCGAAGCCGAGCGTCTTGGCGGTTGCATAAAGGTTAGCGCCATCGATAAAGAGCGCGATCTTATTGGAAGCAGGTGACATGGTTTCTCGCCTGGTTGTGTTTGTTGGTCAACGTTTTTGGCGCGGCGGCAGCGGGCCGAGCATTTGAGCGAACTATACTGCCAAAGCCCGGCGGATCAGTCTGAACAGACGGAGAGTTAAGGGCAATAGACATACTTGACAACGCAATGAAGCGTTTTCTTGTCCGAACAGTTGTTTGTGAAGGCTCCGAATCGTCGTTTGGTACGGCACCGGACTGTCCAATTAGCGGGCCGGCAGATGGGTTAGCAGCACCGATGGCGAGGGCCAAATCGTACTTTGGTCTTGCGAAAGGCCCCCGGGCTCTATAACTAACGCGAATAATCAACATATTCGATCCCAATTATCGGAGCGACAATCGATGGCGCGCGTCACCGTAGAAGATTGCATTGATAAAGTAGACAACCGGTTCGATCTAGTCCTGTTAGCGGCCCACCGCGCCCGAATGATATCGTCGGGCTCTCAACTCACGGTTGACCGGGACAATGACAAGAATCCGGTTGTATCGCTGCGCGAAATCGCCGATTCAACCATTTCGCCCGAGGATTTGCGAGAAGAACTGGTGCATTCATTGCAGAAATTCGTCGAAGTCGACGAACCTGAACCCGATACCGTGCCCCTGATCGGGTCGGCAGGCGCCAGCGTCGACGCTGACGACACCGAGGTCGCCGTCGAGCGCATGACCGAGGAGGAACTT
>DATHHQ010000137.1:0-2687 GCA_035490095.1 Bradyrhizobium sp. | reverse complement strand
GAAGCGCGGCATGGGTTCGGGAGCGAAACCGAAGGCGAGCTTGCCGCCGTCGTCGATCTCGACGGTGCGCTCGTGCCAGCCGGTCTCGCGCTTCACCGCCTGGTGGATCGGCAGTACATCGAAATATTCGTTGGCGAGAATGACCGCGGGACCGGTGGGCACCTGGTCGAGGCTGTCGTGCCAGGCGGTGATACGCACGCCCGACAGCGCAGCCTTCTGCTTTTCGCGCAGCACCGGGTTGATCTCGACGAGATGGATGCTCAGCGCCTGATAAAGCGGCGGCAGCACCCGCAGCGCGCGCAGCGCATCCGCCATCATGGTGCCGCGGCCGGGTCCAAGCTCGATCAGTCGCAGCAGGGATGGCGACCCCATCGCCTTCCATACCGACCCCACCCACAATCCGAGCAACTCACCGAACATCTGGCTCACTTCGGGCGAGGTCGTGAAATCGCCCTCGCGTCCCAGCGGATCGCGCGAAATGTAATAGCCGTGATCGGGATGCGTCAGGCACAGCTCCATGTAACGCCAGACCGGCATCGGCCCGGACGACTTGATCAGCTTCTTGATCTCGGACTGGAGCGGCGAATACTCGGTCACGGCGTCCCTTGGATCGGGTTCGGTGCTTGCTTCGGCATTTTTCGGCGCCATGCCACCACAATAATGATCGCGCCTGCAATGATCATCGGCACCGACAGCAGCATGCCCATTGTCAACCCACCCCACAAAAATCCAAGCTGCGGGTCGGGCTCCCGGAAGAACTCGCCGACGATGCGCGCAAGACCGTAGATCGCGATGAAGCTGCCGAGGATCAGGCCCGGCCGCTTCAAGGCGCCGAGGCGGATCATCAGCGCCAGGATCGTGAACAGCACGATTCCCTCAAGCGCCGCCTCGTACAGCTGGCTGGGATGGCGCGGCAGCGGGCCGCCATTGGGAAACACCATCGCCCATGGCACGCTCGAGTCGGCCGGCCGGCCCCACAACTCGCTGTTGATGAAATTGGCGAGCCGCCCGAGAAACAGCCCGATCGGTCCGACCGCGGTGGTGATATCGCCGAGCGACAGGATCGGAAGGTCGTTTTTGCGGCAGAACAAGATCACCGCCGCCACGCAGCCCAAAAAGCCGCCATGGAACGACATGCCGCCCTTCCACAGCTCGAAAATCTCGGCCGGGTGCTGGACGAAGAATCCGAGATTGTAGAACAGCACGTAGCCGGTGCGGCCGCCGAGAATGATCCCGAGCGTCACCCACAGGATGAAATCATCCATTTGCACTAGCGTGATCGGCGCCGGGCCGCCCCACAGCTTTTCATTCTTGATCAACGATCGCGCGTACAGCCAGCCGAGCACGATGCCGCCGATATAGGCCAGCGCATACCAGCGGATCGCGATCGGTCCGATCGCAATGGCGATCGGATCGAACACCGGGAACGCGATGGTGAGAAAGGGCATCTGGCTCACAGCGCTTTCGTGTAGACGGCGTAGGCTACGCCGAAGATGGGCGGAGCGTCATAGGCTTTGACGAAACCCATCCTGAGATACATGGGCAAGGCGACGGTCATGATCGGACTGGTGTGGAGCGCGATGATGGCCGATTCGTCGCGTTTCGCCCTTGCGATGCATTCCGTGCTCAAGGCGCGTCCCAATCCCTTCCCTCCAAACGCGGGATCGACGACCAGCATGCGGATAACGGGCCAGCGTTGATCGAAGAACGGGGCTTTCTGACTGTTCGGCCCGAAATACGCCACGGCTCCCGCAAACTGCTTTTGAAATTCGACGACAATGATTTCTCCGCTGGCACTGAGCGCCGAGGTTTTCGAAAGGCCGGCGAGCATTGCCGGCCAGTCCTGGTACTGGTCATGAAACTGGCTAAAGGCCGAGACGGCAATCCGGTTCAGGTGTTCCGCATCCGAGTTCTCGTAATCCCTGATCCTGATATCCGTCATCGGCACCTGATGGTTTCATGTCGAGAGATTGCGGCGATAGAGCGCCAGCAGCCGTTCCCAGTGCCGCTCGGCGGCGTCGCGGTCGTAAACCGGCCGTTTTGGAAATGCGAAGCCGTGATGGGTGCCGGGATACATCTCGACCTCGGCATGGGCATCCTTCATCGACGCTTTCACCTTCTCGATGATTTCGTTGGGTGCGTAAATATCGGTTTCGGCGCAGCCGAAATAGAGTTCGGCCTTGGTCTTGCTCGCGGCCAGATGCGGACTGTCGGGCTGGTCGGTGGCCAAATGGGTTCCATAGATCGAGGCCGCCGCTTTGACCCGTCCCGGAAAGTGCGTCGCGGCGTTGATCGCATATCGCCCGCTCATGCAGTAGCCGACGGCACCGACAATGTCGGTGCGCGCGGCGGACTGGCCGTCGGCGTAAGCGAGCAGCGCGGTCGTATCCTCCATCACCAGGGGAATGTTGATCGAGTTCATGAACCCGAACATCCGCTTGCGCTCGGGCGCTTCCGGATCCGCCGGCAACGGCCCAAGCTCCATGACGTCCAGGCGGTAATAGAGGTTCGGCAGCATCACGTAGTAGCCGGAGGTCGCGAGCCGGCGCGCCATGTCGCGCAGTTCCTCGCGGATGCCCGGGGCGTCCATGTAGAACAGGATCACCGGATGCGGGCCATCGCGTTCGGGATGGCTGATGAAGGTGGTGGTGTGGCCGTCCTTGGTCGGAATGTCGATTTGCTGGTCG
>DATHHQ010000136.1:0-2951 GCA_035490095.1 Bradyrhizobium sp. | reverse complement strand
ACGCTCGGCATTCCGCCCAATGCGGTGATGGCGCTGATGGTCGGCGCCATGACCATTCACGGCATCGTGCCGGGACCGCAGGTGATGCAGAAGCAGCCCGAACTGGTGTGGGGCATGATCGCCTCGATGTGGATCGGCAATCTGATGCTGATCATCATCAACCTGCCGCTGGTCGGCATCTGGGTGCGGCTGCTGCGGGTGCCGTATCGCCTGATGTTCCCCTCGATCGTGATCTTCTGCGCGATCGGCATCTACTCCATCAACAATGCCCCGGTGGACGTCGTGCTCGCCGGTGCGTTCGGCCTGCTGGGCTATTGGCTGATCAAGCATGATTTCGAGCCGGCGCCGCTGCTGCTCGGGATGGTGCTCGGACCGCTGATGGAGGAAAACCTGCGCCGGGCGCTATTGATCTCGCGCGGCGACTGGACGGTGTTCCTGACCCGTCCGCTTTCGGCGGTGCTGATGGCGACCGCCGCATTCCTGCTGGTGCTGGCGCTATTGCCATCGCTGCGCAAGAAGCGCGACGAGGTGTTCGTGGAGTCGGAAACCTGACCTGCATCGAGGCCCGAAGCCGACTGGGCTTCGGGCGCTGATTTGTGGGATGCGATACCCGCCGGGCCGGCGGGGCAAAACCGGTGGAGGGCAGGGGTGGAACGGAAGGTTCTGCCCTTGTCGTTTGTGGACCGGATGGTCATTTTTCCGGGTATAATCGAGGTGCCCGGCCGAATCGCGGCTGTCGGTTGGCCGGCCCGGCCGCTAAACTCGCTCACTCCAGGGCTTTGAACTGCAAGGTCCGGAACTGAAGGCTTGGAACTGCAAGGCTTTGAACTGCAAGGCTTTGAACTGCAAGGCTTTGAACTGCAAGGCTCGGAACGCAATGCCGCAAAGTGCTACGCCATGAATCAATACCACGATCTGCTCGAACGGGTTCTCAGCGACGGCGCGGAAAAACAGGACCGCACCGGCACCGGCACGTTGTCGATATTCGGCCATCAGATGCGCTTCAATCTGGCTGCCGGATTCCCGATGCTGACCACCAAGAAGCTGCCGCTGAAATCGATCGTCCACGAGCTGTTGTGGTTTCTCGCCGGCGATACCAACATCAAATATCTCAGGGATAACGGGGTTTCGATCTGGGACGAATGGGCCGACGCCAATGGCGATCTCGGCCCGGTCTATGGCTCGCAGTGGCGATCCTGGCCGGCCCCGGACGGCCGCAGCATCGACCAGATCTCCGACGTCATCGACATGGTCCGGCGCAATCCGGATTCGCGCCGCCTGATCGTGAGCGCGTGGAATCCGGCTGATGTCGACAAGATGGCGTTGCCACCGTGTCATTGCCTGTTTCAGTTCTATGTCGCGGGCGGCAAATTATCGTGCCAGCTGTATCAGCGTTCGGCGGACGTGTTTCTCGGCGTCCCCTTCAACATCGCCTCCTATGCGTTGCTGACGATGATGGTGGCGCAGGTGACGGGCCTCAAGCCCGGCGACTTCGTTCACTCGCTGGGCGACACGCACCTCTATTCGAACCACCTCGAGCAGGCGCGGCTGCAACTGACGCGCCCGACCCGCGCGCTGCCGACAATGAAGATCAATCCGGCGGTAAAGGATATCTTTGCGTTTCGCTACGAAGACTTCGTGCTCGAAGGCTACGATCCGCATCCGCACATCAAGGCCGAGGTCGCGGTGTGAGCGATTGAATGTCCCTCGCCATCCGCCGCGCGCGTCCCGATGAAGCCGGACTTGTTCTGTCCCTGGTGCGCGAACTCGCCGAATACGAAAAGCTGCTGCACGAGGTCGAAGCCAGCGAGGCTGACATCGACGCGGCGCTGTTCGGCGACAATCCGCGGCTGTTCTGTGAGATCGCAGAATGGGAGAACGAACCGGCCGGATTCGCGGTCTGGTTCCTCAACTTTTCTACCTTCAGCGGCCGCTCGGGCATCTATCTGGAGGATCTGTTCGTCCGTCCGGCGCAACGCGGCAAGGGCATCGGCAAGGCGCTCCTTGCCCATCTTGCCAGGCAGTGCATCGCCAACGGCTGGTCGCGCCTGCAATGGTCGGTGCTGGACTGGAATACGCCGTCGATTGAATTCTACAAATCGCTCGGTGCTGTCTTGATGGACGAGTGGACCGTGTGCCGGATCGGCGGTCCGGCGCTTGCGGCACTTGCACAGGGAACGCGCTGATGGAGATCGTCCTCATTGCCGCGGTCGCCGACAACGGTGTGATCGGCTCTCGCGGTACGATTCCATGGCGGGTGAAGTCCGATCAGCAACGCTTAAAGACGATGACGATGGGCAAGCCGGTGGTGATGGGTCGCAAGACCTTTTTGTCGCTGCGCAGGCCGCTTCCCGGACGGACCAATATCGTCGTCACCCGCGATGCCAATTTTCGCAGCCCGGGCGCGGTGGCGACGACGTCGTTCGTCGCTGCCCGCGCGGTTGCGACTGGCGATGCGCTGCGACGTTTAGCCACTGAAATCGCCGTCATCGGCGGCGCCGAGATTTACGCGCAATGGATGGACCTTGCCGACCGCCTGGAAATTACCGAAGTTCACACCCGGCCCGAGGGCGATACCTACTTCGCCGCAATTGATCCGGCGGACTGGGAAGAGGTTGCGCGCGCTGGAAATTCGGCCAGTTCGGACGACAGCGCGGACTTTTCCTATGTGACATATCGCCGACGAAAGTCGCATTAACCCCGTCAGACGATGTTTACATTGACAATTGTGGGTTCCGGCTTAGCTCCTTCGAGCCAGAAGCTTGCGTTGTAAGGGCCGGGGCGGTCCCCTATAACGCCGTGCAGATGTTGCGAGGCTGGGTGTTTTGGCCCTTGAGCCCGCGAAGGAGACTGTCAATGCCGTGGAAGAATCAAGGCGGAGGCCCATGGGGCTCGGGCCCGAAAGGGCCGTGGGGCTCTGGTCCGCAATCGGTGGGGCCGAGGCCGCCCGA
>DATHHQ010000135.1:0-4707 GCA_035490095.1 Bradyrhizobium sp. | reverse complement strand
ATGGTCGGGCTCGGCGAAGAGCGCCACGAGGTCTTGCAGGTGATGGACGACCTGCGCTCGGCGGACGTGGATTTTCTGACCATCGGTCAGTATCTGCAGCCGACCCGCAAGCATCACGCCGTGATGCGCTATGTGCCGCCGGATGAATTCGGCGGTTACGAGAAGGTCGCCTATACCAAGGGCTTCCTGATGGTGTCGGCGAGCCCGCTGACCCGCTCGTCGCATCATGCCGGAGATGATTTCGCCCGGCTGCGGGCGGCACGCGCCGCGAAATCCGGCTGAGCGTCAAACCATGCCGACATTCTCCAGCAAGCGCCGGGCTCACCACAGCGCGCCGCAGATGTTCGATCTGGTGGCCGATGTCGAGCGCTATCCCGAATTCGTGCCGCTGTGCAAATCGCTGAAGATCCGCCAGCGCACGCCAAAGCCTGACGGCACCGAGATCGTGATCGCCGACATGACGGTATCGTTCAAGCTGGTGCGCGAAGCTTTTACCAGCCGGGTGACGCTGGATCGTCCCAACCTGAAAATCCTGGTCGAATACCTGCAGGGGCCGTTCAGCAATCTCGAGAACCGCTGGACGTTCGAGCCAAAATCGGACACCGCCTGCGATGTCGGGTTTTTCCTCGCGTATGAATTCAAGAGCCGGATGCTGGCGATGCTGATGGGAACGATGTTCGACACCGCGTTTCAGCGGTTTGCAGCGGCATTCGAAAAGCGCGCGGACGCGATTTACGGGAAGCCGGCATAGCGCTGCCGGACACGAGAGCTAGTACTGACTATGAGAGATCGGTGAGTCGCTTGCTGCCCATGCTTCGAGACGCTCGAGTCGCTCGCTCCTCAGCATGAGGTTGTTGTGTTTCAACAAGTTAGACCTCATCCTGAGGAGGCCACGAAGTGGCCGTCTCGAAGGATGGGCTGCAATACCGATTTGTGATTCCAGGTACTAGGATCGCGGCGGGCGCCGCCGCTTGACCGCGCTGCCTCGCGGCGAGCGCGCCACCCGCGGACGTAGCCGGCTGGCGATTTCGCGGCGCGGCTTGGCCGGCACCTGCGGTCCGCGCGCCAGTTCCGTCAGCATGCGCAGGGCCTCCACCACGGAGCGCTGGCGTACCGCGCTGCGGCCGATCGCGCCGAATCGGCATTCGCGATGCAGGATCCTGCCGTCGCGGGCGGCGACCGCGAGATGCACGAGACCCACCGGCTTGCCCGGCGTCGCGCCTCCCGGACCGGCGATGCCGGTTATGGAGACGGCAAGATCGACGCCGGCTTTCTCCAGCGCGCCGATGGCCATCGCTGTCGCGGTTTCCTTGCTGACCGCGCCGAACGTCGCAAGCGTCGTCGCCTTGACGCCGAGCATCGCCCGCTTGGCGTCATTGGAATAGGTGACAAAACCGCGGTCGATCACGTCGGACGAGCCGGGGATATCGGTCAGCGCGCCGGCGACCAGGCCGCCGGTGCAGGATTCCGCGGTCGCAATGGTCAGCTTGCGCATTCGGCACAGATCGAGCAGCGAGCGGGAGAGGGCGCGGGCGTCGCTGCCGCTCATTTCAGTCGCTCCAACCCTTATCGCCCCAGGGCAGGCGGATGGTGGCGCTCGCGGTGGCGGCGATGCCTTCTTCGCGGCCCGTGAAACCAAGCCGTTCGCTGGTGGTGGCTTTCACCGCGATGCGGGAAACATTCAGCCCGGTGATCTCCGCGATACGTTCACGCATGGGATCGCGCAGCGGCCCGATTTTCGGTCGTTCGCAAATCATAGTGACCTCGAGATTTGCGATCCGTCCGCCGCGCGCGGTGACGCGATCGACCGCGTATTTCAGGAAGCGGTCCGACGCCGCGCCCTTCCACTTGGGATCACTCGGCGGGAAATGCGAGCCGATATCGCCGTCCGCCAGCGCGCCGAGGATGGCGTCGACCAGCGCGTGCAGGCCGACGTCGCCGTCGGAATGGGCGAGAAAGCCGCGGCTGTGCGGCACGCGAACCCCGCAAAGCATCAGGTGATCGCCGTCACCGAAGGCGTGAACGTCGTAGCCGGTTCCGGTTCTGATATCGCCGAGCATGGCGCCGAGGCGGGCTTCCTCGCGGATGAAATCTTCCGGTGTGGTCAGTTTCATGTTTGCAGGATCGCCTTCAAAGGTTGCCACCGTCAATCCCGCCCATTCCGCCAGCGCCGCGTCATCGGTGAAATCGCTGCGGCCGTCGCGCGCCGCGCGGCGATGAGCGTCGAGAATCACGTCGAACCGGAATGCCTGCGGCGTCTGCGCGACGCGCAGCCGCGCGCGCTCGGGCGTCGCTTCGACGTTTCCGGTTTCGCCGACCTGCTTGATGGTGTCTGTGACCCGGATCGCAGGAACCGCCGCGCCGGTGCGGGAGGCGGCCTCGATCGCGCGCGAAATCAGCGCCGCCGAGACGAACGGGCGCGCCGCGTCATGGATCAGAACGACGTCCGGCTTGTGGCTGGCGAGCGCTTCCAGTCCGGCATGAACCGAAGCCTGGCGCGTTGCCCCGCCATTGGCAGGCGGCTCGTAGCGCAACACGTGGACGGCGGCATTGAACACAGCCGCGTCATCGGGATTCAAAACCGGCTGCACCGCAAAGACTTGCGGATGGCTGCAAAACGCCTCCATCGCCCGGAAGATCACGGTTTTCCCGCCGATCGAGCGATATTGTTTCGGCCCGCCCGTGCCAGCACGAAGCCCGCGTCCGGCCGCGACAAGAATGGCTGCAGTCCGCTCTGGTTTGGGCATTGTACTCAATTGCGGGCGGTTGGCGGTTGATGTAGCGGAGCATCGGTTCGCTGGCGCAAAGCCCTTATCATGCTGGGCTGCAAAAACAGAGCAATTCCGGGGAGGCTGTGGGAAAGGCATATTTTGTTGCAGTGCACTTGCAAGATTGCAAGAACTGTCTAAAGTGTAGGCATGAAGCTTGACTGCACAAGATTTGTGCTCAAAATGCATCCCGGCGGCCGCGATGAGGCGCCTGCCAGAAAAAAGAGAAATCCGTGACCGGCTCGGAATATTCAGGTCTTAAGCCGTTGAAAATAGGCGATATTGAGGTCGCCAACCGAGTCTTTCTCGCGCCGATGTCGGGCGTCACCGATGCACCCTTCCGACGCTTGTCCGCGACCCTCGGCGCCGGGCTGGTCGTTTCCGAAATGACCGCCAGCGACGATCTCGTCCATGGTCGTCCAATGTCGCGGTTGCGATGCGAGGCGACCGGAATCGGTCCGCATGTCGTTCAACTCGCAGGCTGCGAAGCCAGTTGGATGGCGGAGGGCGCGCGGATCGCCGAAGCCGCCGGCGCCGAAATTATCGATATCAACATGGGATGTCCGGCGCGCCATGTTACGGGCGGGCAGTCCGGTTCGGCGCTGATGCGCGATCTCGACCACGCTTTGAAATTGATCGAGGCGACGATCGCAGCCGTGAAAGTGCCGGTGACATTAAAGATGCGGCTCGGCTGGGACGATCGCTCGCGCAACGCGCCGGAACTGGCGCGACGGGCGGAGGCCGCGGGTGTGCAGCTGATTTCGGTGCACGGCCGTACGCGTTGCCAGTTCTACAAGGGCGAAGCCGATTGGGGCGCGGTGCGCGCCGTCAGGGACGCGATCGGCATCCCGCTCGTCGTCAACGGCGATATCACATCGTTCGAGAAGGCCGTGACCGCGCTGGAAATGTCGGGCGCCGACGCGGTCATGGTCGGGCGCGGCGCGCAGGGCCAGCCGTGGTTGCCCGGTCAGATCGGGCGCCGCCTCGAAACCGGTATCGTCGAATCCGCGCCGTCGCTGGCGGAGCAGCTCAAATATATCCGTACGCTCTATGACGAAGTCTGCGCTCATTACGGTTTGCGCATCGGCCTTCGCCATGCGCGCAAACATCTCGGCTGGGCGCTGGAGAGCGCCGCAAAGTACAGCTGCGCGCCGGTATTAACGCTCAAGACCTGGCGACAGAAGGTTCTGACATCCGACGATCCGCGCGGCGTGCACCGTTCCCTTCAAGATGCATTCGACGACTTTGCTTGGAGTGCTGCAGCATGACCTCAGTCGCAGAACAACGCCGGCCGGTGCCGTCCGATGGCGATGCCATCCTCAACGCCTTGCCCAATCCGGTGCTGCTGATTGGACCCGACGGCAAGATCGTTGACGCGAATATGGCCGCGGAATCGTTTTTCGAGATTTCCACGCAATTTCTGCAACGCCAGTCGCTGAAAGAACTCGTGCCGTTCGGCAGTCCGTTGCTGGCGCTGATTGATCAGGTGCGTTCAAGCGGCTCGCCGGTCAATGAGTACAAGGTCGATCTGGGCACGCCGCGGATCGGCGGCGATCGCCAGGTGGACCTTCATGTCGCGCCGCTTACCGAGCGGCCCGGTCATATCGTCGTGATGCTGCAGGAACGCACCATCGCCGACAAGATGGACCGGCAATTGACGCATCGAAGTGCGGCGCGTTCGGTGATCGCGCTGGCCGCGATGCTGGCGCATGAAATCAAGAACCCGCTGTCCGGCATCCGTGGCGCCGCGCAGCTGCTCGAGCAGGCAGCATCATCGGAAGACCGCATGCTGACGCGACTGATCTGCGACGAGGCGGACCGCATCGTCACGCTGGTCGATCGCATGGAAGTATTCGGCGACGACCGGCCGGTGGCGCGCGGTCCGGTCAACATTCATTCGGTGCTCGATCACGTCAAGCGGCTGGCGCAATCGGGCTTT
>DATHHQ010000134.1:0-2382 GCA_035490095.1 Bradyrhizobium sp. | reverse complement strand
GAGGCCGACGTGGTGGTAGCGCGGCCCATCGCCCCAAGGCGCGGTGGCTCGGCTAAAATACAGCGCGCGCAGCCGCCGTTCGCTTAACCGCGAACCGATCATCTTGACGACATTGGGGTTGGTGGCTTCCTCCTCGGTGTGGATTTCTGCCGCCAGCGTCGCGATATCGACCGCGGGGTCGCGCAGCGGCCCGAGTACATCGCGAATATTATCCGGCGAGATGGTCGGAAAATCGCCCTGCAGATTGATGACGATTTCGATCTCGCGCTGGGGGTCGAGCGTGCCCAGCGCCTCAAAGATCCGGTCGGAACCCGAAGGGTGATCGGCCGATGTCATCACTGCCTCGCCGCCGTGGGCCTGCACCGCCGCCGCGATCTCAGGGGTATCGGTGGCGACGGCGACGCGGCCGATTTTTGCGGCCTCGGCCCGGCGCAGCACATGGACGATCATCGGCAACCCGGCGATATCCAGCAGCGGTTTGCCGGGCAGCCGGGTGGCGGCCATGCGGGCCGGAATCAGCACCAAAGTGCGGGTGTCGGTCATCGGAATCGGGGGCTTTGAACCCAGCTGAATAGTTAGGAATTGATGGGGATTGGCCGAAAGTTCGGGCGTTTATACGGGTTGCCAGAGCGCGGGCAAACCGATATCTCATCGCTATGTAAGGTGCAGTGCGAAAGCCTGATTCCTGCCGCTCATCCTTGGCCGTTCAGCCGGCCTCAATGTCGAAATTCCGGCCCCGGAGCCTGATCGAAAATGGACTCCTTCGAACTCAATAAAATTCTCGGCGCGGTTCTGGCCACCTGCCTGGTCCTGCTGGTGTCGAGCTTCACCGCGGGCGCGATTTTCGCCCCGACCAAGCTGGAAAAACCGGGCTTCGACATCGCGGTGAAGGAAGACGATCACGCCGGCGGGGCCAAGGAAGCCGCGGTCGCCTCCGAGCCGATCGAAAAGCTGCTGCAGACCGCCTCGGCGGAAAAGGGCGCGGCAGCCGCGAAGAAATGCGCGGCCTGCCATACGTTCGAGAAGGGCGGCCCCAACCGCGTCGGCCCGAACCTGTTCGGCACCGTCAATGAAAAGAAGGGCGAGGGCAAAGGCGGGTTCAATTTCTCGGCCGCCATGAAGGGCAAGGGCGGCACCTGGACCTTCGACGATCTGAACAAGTTCATCGCCAGTCCAAAGGGCTTCGTCCCCGGCACTGCGATGGGCTTTGCCGGCATCCAGAAGGACAGCGAGCGCGCCGACGTGATCGCTTACCTCGCGACGCTGGCCGACAAGCCGGTGCCGCTGCCGACGGCTTCGAAGTAACGGCGTCCGGATCGGCCCATGAAATTTTCGCCATCGACGGCCAGGCATCGCCTGGCCGTTTTCGTTTGCCGGCAACTTGCGCTTCATATGCGCGTTATCGGGACGTTTCGCCGCACCGGGTTCGCCCGCGGGCTGGTATCATGAGGAAAAAGCAACATAATCGGTCGAAAGCTTGCCTTATATTGCGGCTCTAATCGCCTCGTTTGACAGGACAGGAAATCTTCAATTGGCAATTACCCGACGACGTCTTCTTCAGAGCGGAGCCTTTGCCGCGGTTGCCCCGACACTCGGCATCGCCGCCGGAATTCCCGCGGTCGACGCAGCCCGCGCGCAGACGGCAACGGGTGAACCGGTCTGGCGTCATGGTCTGTCGGCGTTCGGCGAGGTCAAATACCCGGCGGACTTCAAGCGCTTCGATTACGTCAATCCGGATGCGCCCAAAGGCGGCATCGTCCGCACCATCACGATCGGCACCTTCGATAATTTCAATCTGGCGGTGTCGGGCGTGAAGGGTTCGATCGCGCCGGCGGTCGGACTGATCTACGAAACCCTGATCAGCGCGTCGCAGGATGAGGCCCTTACCTATTACGGATTGCTGGCCGAGGCGGCCGCGTTCCCTGACGATTTTTCATGGGCCAAGTATCGGCTGCGCAAGGAGGCGCGCTGGCACGACGGCAAGCCGGTGACCCCGGAAGACGTGATCTACTCGCTGGCGACCTTGAAAAAATACAGCCCGACGTACTCCTCCTACTACAAGCACGTGGTCAAGGCCGAGGCGACCGGCGAACGCGAGGTCACCTTCACCTTCGACTCGCCGGGAAACCGCGAATTGCCGATGATCGTCGGCGAGATCACGGTGCTGCCGAAACATTGGTGGGAGGGCAGCGACAGCGAAGGCCGCAAGCGCGATATTTCCGCGACCACGCTGGAGAAGCCGCTGGGCTCCGGCGCCTATCGCCTCAAGGATTTTGTCCCAGGCCGGTCGGTGGCGGTCGAGCGGGTCAAGGATTACTGGGGCGAGAAGTTGCCGCTGCGGGTCGGGACCAATAATTTCGACGAAATCCGCTTCGAATTCTT
>DATHHQ010000133.1:0-11924 GCA_035490095.1 Bradyrhizobium sp. | reverse complement strand
TGCCCACGAGCTCACCTCATTCCCTGACGGAAGGCTCTTCTAAAGGAACCCGATCGACAGCCAGGGAAACGCTGCGATAACCAACAGCGATACGACCAGCGCGCCGATGTAGGGCCAGATACGCCATATCGCATCGTTGGGGTTAGTACGGCCGATCGCGCAGGCGCCGAAGAACCCGACGCCGAACGGCGGTGCGAAGAGGCCGATACCCATCGCCAGAATCACCACCATCGCGTAGTGCACCTCATGCACCCCGATTGCCTTGGCGATCGGAAACAGCAGTGGCCCGAAAAGCACGATCGCCGGCAAGCCCTCGAGTACGCTGCCGAGAACGATGAACGCGGCGATCGTCACCGCGAGGAAACCCCACCTACCGCCCGGCACCGCCGCCATCGCCGAGACCAGCCACAGCGAGAAGCCCGACTGCGTCAACGCCCAGGCCATACCGGTCGCCGTGCCGATGATCATCATCACCGCGCCGGTCAGCGATACGGTCTCGACCAGGATTGGGTAGATCCGCCGCCAATCGAACTGGCGGTAGACCAGGATGCCAAGCATCGCAGTGTAAACGACGCCGATCGTCGACACCTCGGTTGCGGTGGCGATGCCCTCGATGACCGTGTAGCGGATCACGAACGGCAGGCTGAGGCCGGGCAGCGCGATGGCGAGGCTCCGGCCGATCGTCGACAGTGGAGCGCGTTCACTGGCGCCCTTGTCCTCCGTGCGTGAGCGCCACCAGGCGACCACGACCAGCGTCAACGCAGCGACAAAGGCCGGCAGCAGACCGCCCGTGAACAGCGCCGCAATCGACAGGCCCGGCACCACCGAGCCGATCGTGATCAGCACGAGGCTGGGCGGGATCGTCTCCGACATCGCGCTCGACGTCGCGAGCAGCGACGACAGCTCCCCCGGGTGGGCGCCGCGGCGCTGCATCTCGGGGAAGAGGATCGGCGCAACCGCCGCCATGTCGGCCGCCTTGGAGCCGGAAATACCCGAGACAAGGTACATTGCGCCGAGCAGCACGTAGGACAGTCCGCCTCTGACGTGCCCGACCAGTGCGGCGAGGAAATTCACCATCACCCTCGCGATCCCGGTCATCTCCATCAGCAGGCCGAGGAACACGAACATCGGCACCGCCAGCAGCAACATGTTCGAGATGCCGTCATCCATCCGGTTGATGACGATCGTCGCCGGCAGGCTGGTGGTCAGGCTGAGATACGAGAGCGTCGCGATGCCGAAGGTGAAGGCGATCGGCACGCCGATGCCGACGCACACCGCGACGAGGACGACGAAGAACACGATGAGGCTGCCGAAGCCCATCGCCATCAGGAGCGGCTGGGCCACCCACAGCCCGCCGGCGAGGATCCCGACCATGGCCAGCGCCCAAACAAATTCGCGCAGGGTGGTCGTCTCCAGGAGGCGCAGCAGCGCCACCAGCGCGATCAGCCCGGCGCCGACCAGCAGCGCCACCACCCGATACCAGTCGGAGATCTGCAGCGTGACGAGCTCGGTCGACGCCTGCACCTTGAGATACGCCATGGTCGGCACGAGGAGCTCGATGACGAAGACGATCACCACCAGCTCGGCCACCGTGGCGAGCCAGCTGCGGGTCTTGGGCCCGACCCACTCGACGAACGTCGTCAGCCGCATGTGGCCGCCGCGCCGCACCGCCACCACCGCGCCGATCATCGCCAGCCACAGAAAGAGAAAGGTCGCCAGCTCGTCAGTCCACATGATCGGGCTGTCGAAGACATAGCGCGAGATCACGCCGGCGAAGAGGATGCAGGTCTCGACCAGCACCAGCAGGGCGCCGACGAATTCGGCGATGCGGCCAATCAGGTAGTCGAGGGCGGCGGCGGCGCGCCGCACGCCGCCCCAGTAAGCGCCGATGGGTGCCGCTTCGGCTGCTCGCGGGGTCACGTCTTCGCCTCCGCAATCAGGCCAGTGGCCCGACGTATTTCTCCAGCAGTGCCCAGGCCTTGTCGCCGGATTTCTTCTTCATCTCGCCGTAGAAGCCGGCCTTCTTCAGTACCTCCTGGAAGGGCTTTATGTCGGGCGTATTGAAGGTCAGACCCTTGCCAGTCAGGTTCTTGGTCTCGTCGGCCGTCATCCTCTGCCAGTCGTCGCGCTCGGTCATCGCCGCAGCGTTGAAGTGCATGGTCGACAGGTCCTTCAGATCGTTCGGCAGCTTGTCCCAGTACGGGTTGCCGAACGTGTAGTGGATGCATGCCCATACGTGGTTGGTCATGCTGCAGTACTTCTGCACTTCGTAGAGCTTGGCGGTGTCGATCAGGATCAGCGGATTCTCCTGGCCGTCGACCAGCCCGGTCTGCAGCGCACTGTAAACCTCGCCAAAATTGATCGGCGTTGGCGACGCGCCCAGCGCCTTAAACAACGCGATCAGATAGGGCGCGACCGGCAGACGGATTTTTACGCCCTTGAGGTCATCCGGCGAGTTGATCGGTTTCGACTTCATCGTGATCTGGCGGAAACCGTGATCGGGCGTCTTGTCGAGGCAGTGGAAGCCGATGCCCTTGGCGACCTCTCGCAAGTAATTGCCTAGATCGCCGTCCATCGCTTCCCAGGCATGCTTGTAGCCGTCGAAGGCGAAGCCGACGCCAAAAATACCGCAGGCCACGTTCTTCGGAGCGAGCAGGTCGATCGGCAGGCAATACATTTCCAGAGCGCCGGCGATAGTCTGCGAGATCATGGCCGTGTCCTGGCCGAGGACGCTGTTGGTGTAGAAGGTGATGTCGAGCCGGCCGCCGCTTTCCTGCTTGATCTTGGCCACCGCTTCGCGGCCACGGATCACCAGCGGATGGCCGTCGGGCAATGCCGTACCGCATTTGTAGGCGAATTCGGCGGCGTAGGCCGGCCAATGCAGGATCGCCGGCGAGGCGATCACGCCGCCGGCGGCAATCGAAGCGCGTGACAACAATGTGCGACGGATAAGCTTCATCGACGCGTTCCTCCAAGCCTTTCCGGTCGGCATCGTAGCGATGCCGTTACCGACTGACTGCAATGGACTAAACGCTAACTCTACTTTGCCGAATGCCGGCTTGCGTCGTTATCGGTGGCCGCTTGGTCCTCGGCGCCCCTTGGCGCACGCACTAACTGACATTCTTCAGATTTCCGCCCAGTAGGATGCGATCTTCCAACCCTGCGGGCTTTACGGCAACTAAATTGTATCGCGCCCACAGCGGCAACACCGTGTGGGAGAACCTAGGGAATGCACCTTCACGTAGTTCATGCCCCTCGCCTCGCAATTTTCCATATCAACCGTTCCGCGGCGTCGATAACTTGGCCACGACGGCAAAATGCTGCAGCCCCCGAACAGCGGTGCATTCGCCTAACATGAAGGCGAGCTGTGCGACTCGATGAAAACCGATGGCAGCCAAAGGTGCGAGCGGGCCTTGGCAATCACTATTCTAGACAAGGAGCGGTCGCGCCACGAAACCAAGATGCGAAAAGCATTTGGCTTGGACCTGAGGTTTCTGCCAGGCTTGCCAAGGCATTAGCCCACTCTAAGGGACCGCGATCAACGCGGACAAACATTCCGATCCTGGGGGAACGGCCATGGCGACTTTCAACGGGCTCGGACTTCATCTCGGCAATCTATCGCTTCTATCTGACGCCAGAACACGCTCTATCAGCCCTGAAAACTTCAGCGGCGCTCCCGGCCAAGGAGGTATGGCAACCGAAGGCACGGGCAAGTCGCCTGCGCGCTCGCTGGGCCAAGGGTGGAAGGTTTCACCTTCCATTGACGTCGGACCCGGCACTGAAGCGGTACTCGCCGACATAGAGGGACCGGGGGCGCTTCAGCACATTTGGGCTACAGTCCGCGGCGGCCGATGGCGCTTTCTCATCCTGCGTATCTATTGGGATGGGCAAACTAGTCCATCGGTCGAGTGCCCCCTAGGCGACTTCTTTGCCAACGGTTGGGAGCGCTATGCGCATGTCAACTCGCTGGCCGTCTGCGTCAATCCCGGTCGCGCCTTCAACTGTTATTGGGAAATGCCGTTCCGCAAGCATTGCCGCATTACGCTGACCAACCTCGACGAGGTTGAAACGCGAATCTACTACCAAGTCGACTATACGCTAACCGACGTTCCGCTCGACGCCGCCTATTTCCACGCCAGCTTCAGGCGATCCAACCCGCTGGCTTACAAGACCGACCACGTCGTGATCGATGGCATAGTTGGCAAGGGTCACTATGTCGGCACCTACATGGCCTGGGGCAGCAACAACACCGGTTGGTGGGGGGAAGGAGAGATTAAGTTCTTCATCGACAGTGACCGCCAATTTCCGACCATCTGCGGCACTGGAACCGAGGATTATTTCTGCGGAGCTTACGATTTCGACATTGGCATCTGTGAACCTGACCGGCCGCATGCATATACAGAATATTCCACCGCCTATGCCGGTCTCTGCCAAGTGATTAGGCCAGATGGTGTGTACCGATCGCAACAGCGCTTTGGCATGTACCGCTGGCACATCATGGATCCCGTGCGCTTCGATAAGGAGCTTCGGGTCACTATCCAGGCGCTGGGCTGGAGGCCGGACAAGGAGCGCCGCTACCTGCCGCTGCAAGACGATATCGCCTCGGTGGCCTTTTGGTATCAGACCTTGCCGCACGCGCCGCTCCAGGCCCTGCCCGATCGAGACTTTCTCGAAGTGATCTGATACAGCGGATCGCCGTGCGATGGCCCGCTACACCCAATTCCTGCTGGGACGTCTCGCAAGTTACGTCGCCGTGGTGCTGTTCGGTATCACCTTCATCTTCGTCATTCCGCGCCTGATGCCGGTCAATCCACTGGAGGCGATGCTGGGCCGCATGATGTCCCAGGGCGCCTACATGCAGCAGGAGCAGGTCACGGCGCTGCGCGAATCGCTGTCTGACGCCTTCGGGCTGAACGGCACGATCCTCGAACAGTATTTCGGCTTCCTGCGTCGCATCCTGATCAGCCAAGACTTCGGTCCCTCGCTAGCGATGTATCCGACGCCGGTGCGTGAGCTAATTGCACAGGCATTGCCGTGGACTTTTGGCCTGCTGCTGTGCTCGGTCCTGATCGCCTGGCTGATCGGCAATGCCATCGGCTTACTGATCGGCACGATGCCCAGCAGCCGCATCTCAAAGGTCCTCGAGGTCGTGGCGATCCTGCTCTATCCGATTCCCTATTTCATCCTCGCGCTCGTGCTCAGCATACTGTTCAGCTACGTGTGGAAGATATTCCCGCTGACGACCACTGTGCGCGGACCGTCCTGGAGTTGGGAGCTGATATCGAGCGTCGTCTACCATTCCTTCCTGCCGGCGCTGTCGATCATCGCCGTCACCTTTGGCTGGTGGATGCTGTCAATGCGTGCCCTGTCGGCGACCCTGATGGACGAGGATTTCGTGGTCTATGCCCAGCTCAAGGGCCTCAGCCGGTCTCGAATCCTGCTGCGCTATGTGATGCCCAACGCCATGCTGCCCCAGGTCACCTTTCTTGCCCTTCAGCTCGGCCTGATGTTCAACGGCTCGATCATCGCCGAGATCGTGTTCAACTATCCCGGCCTCGGCTCGCTGATCTACACAGCCATCCTGCAAGGCGACTACAATCTGCTGATGGGCACGGTCTCGCTGTCGATCGTCGCGGTCGCCACGGCGACCCTCCTGATCGACCTGATCTACCCATTTCTCGACCCGCGCATCCGCAATCGGTGACGCGATGACCAACCGCCTCATCCTGGGAAGTGTTATCGTCGGGCTCATCCTGCTAGTTGGCCCTCTCGCGTCGTTGTTCGCCCCCGACGATCCGCGCATCTGGCAGACCCATCCGCGCAACCTACTGCCCGAGGCCGAGCATCTGCTGGGCACCACGGCGCTGGGCCAGGACACGTTCTGGCTGCTGAGCTGGTCGGTGCGCAATTCGCTGATGCTGGGCGTCAGCGTGGCGGCGCTGGCAACCATCATCGGCGTCGCGGTTGGGTTGCTCGCCGGCTATCGCGGTGGCACGCTCGATCGCGTTTTGTCTTTCATGATGGACGTGCTGATCGTCATCCCCAGCCTGCCATTGCTGATCCTGCTGTCATCGATGACCAAGGGCCAGACCTCCCTGCTCGCCGTTGGCATCATCCTGGTGATCTTCAACTGGCCGTTTCCGGCACGCCAGATCCGCGCCGTCGCGCTCACGCTCCGCGAGCGCGACTTCGTCAATCTCGCTTGGTTCTCCGGCGAATCGATCGTGCGCATCCTGTGGCGCCAGATGGTGCCCTACCTACGCGGCTGGGCGGCGGCGAACTTCATCAACACCATCCTCGTGGTGGTGGCGGTAGAGGCGAGCCTCGCCTTCCTCGGCCTGTCGAACGACAACGTGCCGACCATCGGCACGATGATCTACTGGGCGCTGAAGTACCAGGCGCTGATTGCCGGGCGCTGGTGGTGGCTGCTGCCGCCGATCATTTCGATCATTTTGATCTTCGTCGGCTTCTTCCTTGTGTCGAACGCGCTGGCCGACCGGTTGCGGGTCAATCCCGCGAGGGCACAATGATTATCGTCGACAATGTCGTGGCCGGCTACCGCACGCCGCGCGGCATGGTGAAGGCCATCGATCGCGTCTCGCTCGAGGTGCGCGACGGCGAGATTCTCGGCATCGCCGGCGAATCGGGTTGCGGCAAGACCACACTGCTGAAACTGCTCTATGGCAATTTCAGCGACGGCTTGGAGATCGTATCCGGCCGCATCACCTGGCGCGATCGCGACGGACGGCGCAGCATCGACAGCGCAGATTTTCACAAACATTGGTGGGAGATCTTCTCCTACGTACCGCAGGGTTCGATGAGCGCGCTAAATCCTCTGATGCGCATCGCTCCGCAAATGCTCGACGCCGGAACCGGCATGGCCCGGTCCGATATGGCGAAGCGGCGCACGCGCATCGTGCAGACCCTGGCCGAACTCGACCTCGCCGAGCGCACCTTGCGGCTCCATCCCCATCAGCTCTCCGGCGGTATGCGCCAGCGCGTGTTGATCGGACTGGCCAGCTATATAGATCCCGACATCGTACTAGCCGACGAGCCGACCACGGCGCTCGACGTCGTGGTGCAGCGACAGATCCTCGAAAGCCTGGTGCGCCTGCAGCGGCACGACTCAACTCGATCGTCATCGTCTCGCATGATCTCGGCCTGCATGCCCAGGTCGCCGGCCGCGTCGCCGTGCTGTATGCCGGCCGGCTCGCCGAGATCGGCACCGCCGATACCGTCTTGCGCCAGCCGGCGCATCCCTACACACGCGGCTTGGTCGACGCATTGCCGCGGCTGGGTGACAAGCAGCCGCGCCTCGGCATCGAGGGCCGGCCGCCCGACTTCGCCAACATGCCGCAGGGCCGTCGGTTCCGGCCGCGCTGCAGCCGCGCCATCGATTCCTGTGCTCTGGCCGATCCCGATCCGATTCAGACGGCCGCGGCAGATCGGACAGCGGCCTGCATTCGTCTCGAAGACGCTGTCTCCTGATGGCAGCGCGAGCGATCCTCGAGGTGCGCAACTTGCGCAAGGTCTATCGCCAGGGCGGCCTGTTCGGCGGTAACGCCCATCCCGCATTGGCCGGGGTGTCGCTGGCGCTGCGTCCCGAGGATGGCAAGGTCCTGGCGATCGTCGGCGAATCGGGTAGCGGCAAGACCACGCTGGCCCGCATCCTGTTGCGACTGGTGTCCGCTGATGCGGGCGAGATCTCTGTCGCCGGACACAAGATCGTTGCGCCCGGCGAGCGCACGGTCGACAACCGCACGCTCCGCCGGCTGGTGCAACCGATCTTCCAGAATCCGTTTGAGGCTTTCAGCCTGCAGCTTCCGCTCGAGGAGTATTTACTGCGCACCGCGATCAATCTCGGCGACGCGGCAACCCGCGGCGATCCGGTTCCCGCCGTCGAACGGGCGCTGGCCGCCGTCGGGTTGAGCTTCAGCAGGGTCGCCGGCAAGGGCATCCGCGCCTTTTCGGGTGGCGAGCTGCAGCGCATCTCAGTAGCGCGGGCGCTCATCGCCAAACCGCTCCTGATCGTCGCTGATGAGCCGGTGAGCATGGTCGATGCGTCGCTGCGCATGACCATCGTCAATCTCTTCAAGGAGCTGAGCAATCGGCTGGATGTGGCATTCGTCTACATCACGCACGACCTCAGCACCGCCTATTACCTGTCGGATGTAATGGCGATCATGCGACAGGGCGAGCTGGTCGAGTTTGGCCGGCCCGAGACGATCCTGCAGTCGCCCAGCAGCGACTATACGAGAGCCCTGCTCGATGCGATTCCGACTCTCGATCGCCGCTGGAACATTTAACGAGGGAGGGTAACAGCCATGCGTCGTCTGCGCATACTCATCGCCGCAGCTGCTTTGTCCGCGCTTGGCCCGGCGGACGCCGCCTGGTCTCAGGAGAAGACCGATATCGGCACGCCACGCAAGGAAACCCTCGTGGTCGACATCCTGTCGGGACGGGTTGGCAACCCGCGGCGGATGAACCCGTACCTGGAGGGCAACATTGTCGTCCAGGGTCTGCACCAGCTCGCCTACAGCAATCTGTGGGACATCGACACCGTCAAGGGCATGCAGTACCCGGCGCTGGCCGCTACCATGCCCGAGGCACTCGACGCCACCTTCACTAAGTGGCGCTTCAAGGTGCGGAAGGGTCTCGCCTGGTCGGACGGCGCGCCCTTCAGCTCAGCTGACGTGGTCTTCACCGCCCGCATGGCGCTCGACAATCCCAAGCTGCCCTACAACCGCTTCATCGTCGCCAATATCAAGGACATCCGCGCGACGGACGACGAGACGATCGAGATCGATACCGTCAATCCGCACCCGAAAATCACCTATTCCTTCGGCTCGGTGATTTTCGGCAATGCTTTCCGCGTCGTGCCCAAGCACATCTGGGAGAAGGTCGATCCGCTCACCTTCGAGAACTACCCGCCAGTGACGATCGGCCCCTACAAGCTCAAGGACTCGGATCCCAATGGCTACTGGTTTCTGTGGGAGAAGCGCGACGACTGGCAGCGCACTGACGTTGGCCAGATCGTAGGCGAGCCCAAACCGAAATACGTCCTCTTCCGCTCCTACGGACCGGAGGAGAAGCGCATCATCGCCATGGCGCAGAACGAGATCGATATCCTGACGGACATCACGCCGGAAGCGTTGGAGGTCTTGCGCGCGCGCAATCCCAAGGTGAAAGCCTGGTACGAGGCCTTCCCGTGGGCGAACCTCGACGATCCGTGCGAACGCGGCATCTCGTTCAACACCACGGTGGCGCCCTACGACAAGTGGCAAGTGCGTTGGGCACTGGCGCTCGCGACCAAGATCGACGATGTCAGTATCGCCACCTTCTCCGGCATGCTGCGCGCCTCGCCGATCCACGTGCCGCCGATCTCGATCCTGATGAAGTCGTATCACGAGCCGATGACCGACTGGCTGAAGGCCTTCGCCCTGCCTGACGGCTACAAGCCGTTCGATCCAGACTTCGCCCCGCGCATGGGCAAGCGCCTGGCAGGCGAACGGATCGCCGGCCTGCCCAAGGACGAAGCCGGCCTGCGTAAGCTTTTTGGCGTTGGCTGGTGGAAGCACGATCCGGCCAAGGCGCAGCAACTACTGCAGGACGCTGGCTTCAAGAAGACCGGCAATGTCTGGATGCTGCCCGATGGCACGCCCTGGAAAATGACCATCAACGCGCCGGCCGACTTCGAGGTCGAATCGCAGCGGCTCGCCTTCGCCGTCGCCAACGAATGGAAGAAGTTCGGCATCGACGTGAGCGTCCAGCAACAGCAGAGCGGCGTGTTCGCCACCGAGTACGCCACCGGCAATTTCCAGGCCGGCTCCTATTGGAACCAGAATTGCGCCATCGGTCCTGACGTCTGGGTGCGGCTGGAATGGTGGCACGAGCGCTACGTCAGCCCGAACGGCCAACCGGCCTCGTTCAACCGTGAGCGCTATCGCAATCCCGAGGTCAGCCGCATCATCGACCAGATGGCCAAGCTACAGGTGGACGACCCAAGGAACGTCGAGTACGGCACCGCTCTCCTCCTGGAGCTTGTCAAGGGCATGCCCCTAATCCCGATGTTCGGCACGTCGAAGTTCGTGCCGGTCAACACGACCTACTGGAAGAACTATCCGACCGCCGACAACTACTACGAGGGCCCGTGGTGGTGGTGGTCGAACTTCAAATACATCGTCGCCCGCCTGGACCCGGCGCAGTGACGCAGCACAACGCATGGCCCTGCCCCGCATCGGGGGAGGCGCTCCGTCCTCCGGGGCGGAGGAGGAAAGCAATACAGTACGCGCCTCGACCGGGGATTCCCCCTCCGGCCCTCTTGGCCACGTGGGCGCTTCTTGGCCGCGAAGCGGCCAAAATGCCTGGTCCTGGGATTTGTTATGGCTCTGCTGACCTGGTGGCGTCGCTCGCCCGCAGGGCGTGAAGCCGAGATCGTCTTTCTCCGGCAGCAACTCATCGTGCTGAAACGAACAGCACCGGTCCGACCCAGGTTTCAGTCAGTAGAATCCTCGGGGGACACAGCGCATCCATGGTGTATTGCTAAAGCTCGGCATCCAGATCGCTCGGTCCACCATGGGTCTTGATGGCAGCCTGTGCACTGTTAGCGCGCTGGACGCGAAAGAGGGCGAGCACCACCATGCTCTGGGTACCACATGCCGCTAAGGTAGCCGGCCCATCCGCACGTTTGACAGGCCAACACCTCTGCCCGTCCCGGAGTTCTCACGGCATGTTGGAGAAGCGACTTTTTTGCCTGCGAATAACAGTCCGGGCATATCCAATGCAATGGTACAGCAGCCTGTTCCGATTCTTTCAAGGTGTAAGCCAAGATCTTTGAATGTTCAGTTACTTTCTTCAGTTCGTACCGTTCCTTCTCACTTTCCCATATTTCGAGGTTTCGCGCCTCTGCTTCGAGTGTGCACACGCTCTCCAGCAGCGCCGAATAGCTCTCTTGGGCGGCGACGATCTGCTCTTGAAGGGCAACGATGGCATCGTTCCTAATATCCGGATCGCTGATATTTTTCAGGTTCTTCGCTGCATCAAGCATCAGCTTGAAGCTGCCAAGGCCCATGAATATGTCCACCATTGACTTCCGCCCCCAGGTTGGCTGCTGACTCCTTGTCCCTGCAGAATATCTTATCCAGAGACTCGAGGGCCTAGGAGACGGCTGGCTTTCGCCTGCTCCGGCGCTGGAAGTCGAGGCATTTCTCTGGGATCAGGCCCAGCGATGGGCATCCGGGACCGGCCAACTGCGCCCCGCTCGCCCTGCCTGAACGGACACATCGAAGGGCGCATCAGCTCGATCCGGCGAAAATGCCCAGATCCTCTGGTGGTCCTGAGCGATGGGCATCTACGCCAGATCCTTAACCCTCAGCTCGAATAAGCGAGAATTGTCAGTCATGGTCTTCATCGGCAAACCTGTTCCATGGTCGGATGAGCTTTTGAGGAAGGACAGCTGGCGCCAATAGCATCCGCGCCAGACGCTCAGACGAAACTGTCCCTTCTAAATGGTAAATGGCCGGTATCTCGCATCGAATGGCATTATTTCCATTTTAGATATATTTAACAAACGCTTAAAATAATTATTTAATGTTTTACATTAGCACAAAGATATCGGAAACTGGTTCTCCCTCGTAAAGAGAACCAACCAATGACGTTTTTCTTAAACAGCGAGGACAAGACGCTTCGAGAAGGCGTCGTCTTGGAGTGGGTCGGAGCCGAACTGAAATCTGGTTCAGTCGTCACCGTTGACAACGGCCCTGCCCCGTTACGCAGAGCGACGGTCACTGAACTAGGCAGACCGGTGGACGAGCGTGGCCGTCTTCTGCTGGACGTGGTGGCGAACGTAATGATTAGCGGCGAGCGATTCGGGCTGCGCCAACTCTACGACAGCAAAGTCGGATCGCTTTGGGTGATTACAGGGG
>DATHHQ010000132.1:0-4352 GCA_035490095.1 Bradyrhizobium sp. | reverse complement strand
GCCGGCACGCTGCCGAAGGTGGCCGGCTGGACGTCGCGTTCCAGGAAATACACGGACACCGCGGCGAGAAACAGCACCATCAGGAAAATCACCAGCACGCTCAACAGCGGCCCGGATTCCTGCACCAGCACCCGGCGCAACTGCCGCAATCCCGGAATTCCCGGGACCACCTTGAGCATCCAGAAGATGCCCAGCAGCCACGCCGATTTGGGATTCGTGCCAAACATGAGGGCGAGCGGTATCGCCGCGGCCGCCGCGGCGTCCACCAGGCCGCGGACGGATAGCGCGTAAGTCCATCCACGTTGCGCCAGAACGGCGTGGCGAAGCCGGACCACCCATTCGAACACAAAGAAGGCCAGACACGCCCACAGCACCGCGTCGACCCAGTGATGCGCCGCCTCATAGGCAGGATCGACCGTGAGCAGAACCATCATGATGACGCCGCTCGCAACCGCCACATAGGCTGGTTTGGTCATGTTGCGGCCGGTCGTAGCGGCCGCAAATTGCGCCAGAGCAGGGAAAGCAAGCGGCTTGGACATTGCGAGGTGAAGCCCGTCGATAAAAAAGGCCGGATACGGCGTGCGGTGCGTGGCCGCTCTGACAAAGTGCCCGGGCGGCGGCAGGCCGTCAACGACGGGCCGAAAACAGCGTTATCGGGAGGGGTGAGGTAAATCGGGCCTTGGAAGCGCGTGCGGCAAATCGGAATTTTTGGCCCGGATTGGCTATAATCCCTGACAAAACATTGCTTTTTCCCTGTATATCGAGGGCACCCCGCGGACATTATGATGACGGGCGCCGAAGTAGAATCGCGAAATTAATCGCTCTGGAAAGCTGGTTGGCTCCCAATGGATACGTCTCATCTCGCAGAACATGCCGGCACTCTTGGCACCCTGTTCGCGTCGGTTTTCGTCGTTGCGACGACCACCATGCGGACCATGATCCCCTTGAGGGTTTTCGGCATTCTAGCCAACGTCGTTCTGATTGCGACCGCGATTCCGAGCCATAATTATCTGACCATCGTGCTGCAAGCGGTGATGCTGTCGCTCAATTCGTACCGGCTGCACCAGATGCTGCAGCTGGTGCGCGACGTGAAAAAATCCGTCAACAGCGACCTGTCGATGGAATGGCTGAAGCCTTTCATGACCGAGCGTAGATGCGAAGCCGGCGAGGTGCTGTTTTACAAGGACGAGAAAGCCGAGGACATGCTCTACATCGTCAGCGGCCGATTCAAGCTGGTCGAATCCGGCATCGAACTGCCGGTGGGTGCCATCGTCGGCGAACTCGGCATGCTGTCGCCGTCGAACATGCGAACCCAGACGCTGGAATGCATCGAAGCCGGCATGATCCTGAGCGTCAGCTACACCAAGGTCGAGGAACTTTACGTGCAGAATCCGGAATTCGGCTTTTACTTTCTCCGGCTCGCCAGTGCGCGGCTGTTTCAGAACATCGCAACGCTGGAGCAGCGGTTGGCGCAGCAGACAGCCTACGCCGCGCCGAAGCCCGCGTGAGAGCCGGGAGCGCTGGAGTGGCAGGCGTCCTATCTTCGCTCCGTTACCTGCTCGCCGATTTCATCGGCGACGACGACGACGAGCCGCCATTCCTGCCCGACGCGTTGCCTGATGCTGTCGCGCCTGTGGTCAGCGACGCCATCCATATGTTGATCGACTACCAGGGCAACGCCTATGCGAAGCTTTATGTAACCCGGCTGCGGCGCTTCGTCGGTCGGCGCGACGTCAATGACGCCATGCTCGGCGAAATCGCCCGCCTGATGGCGATGCGCATGAGCTATCAGGATCCGATCCAGCTCGCGCAATTGAAACTGGCCGAGCTTGAGGCCGGCGGCGCCCCTTCACACGATGTCAGGAGATTTCGTTTCGATGAACTGATTGGAGCGCTTCCGGCTGTTGTTGCAGAACCGGTGCTCGACACGTTCGAATGGCTCGGTTGGGAGGTGCGCAGACGGGTCCCGATCCGATTCAGCACAAGAAGCCGATGGGGCATTCGCCGCCTGAAGATCGAGGCGGGCTTGCGGCGATGGCGGCTGTTCTCGGTGCGTTATGCCAAGGAGCGGGTCTGGGTCGAACGCTGGCTGCACATGATCGACCGCAGCTTGACCAAGCAGCCGAGGGCCGCCTCCGCGATGGTGCAAACCGCAACCATGGTGCAGGGCTATGGCGACGCCTATCGGCAGGGTCTCGCCGACTGGCATGCGATCATCGACGGCCTTGCCAAGCCGACCTTCGACGGCGTGCTGCCGTTGCCGGATCTTGCCGCCGCCGTGGCAGAGGCGCGCACCGCTGTTACGCCCGATCCGCGCCAGGCCGTGCTCAAGCGGACGATCGCGGAGATCAGGGCGCGGGCGCTTGGTGCCGGCACCAATGCAGCGGCGGGTTGAGGTTGCCCAAAAGGAGCTGAGCTTTTCAGGCCTGTTCCAACCACTTCAGACTGATTCGGTTTTCTCACCATGAGGGGTCACGCACTCTGCGCCGTCTTGACGACCACCACATTGTCGTCATGGCCGGCGTGGCGCTTCAGGCTCTCCCGGCGCATGCCGATCTCGTCGCGCACGAATTCGTAGCCGAGCTTGAACGTATCCAGCCCGTCGCCCGAGATGGTGCCGTCGCGCAGGCCGATCACCGCGCCGCGAAGAATCCCTTCGAGTTCGTCCTGCAGCGCGTCGAGCGAATCCAGCGAATCGGCGTGTTCGATTCGCTCGCCGATGTCGAGGATGGCGGTTGCAAGCTGGCCGGCTTTCTCCGGCGCGACGCGGGTGATCTTGGTGTAGATAGCGGCGAAGATCGAACCGATCACGCTGAGCGCGGCGACGCCGAGATACAAGAGGTCGCTGTAGCGGTCCATGAACGACTTGGTGTCGTCGTTGATATATTCGGCGGCGCCCTGGTGCGCGACGATGAAGGCGTCCTTGTCGACATCCGCCGGCTCGATCCTGGAGGCGAAGCCATCCTCCAGCGCGAGCTCGGCCTTGTTTTCGTAGATCGTGCGCGCGAGATCGCCCGCGGTCACCGATGAAATTCTGGACTGCGCGACCAGCAGCCATTGCAGCCCGATGGTATCAAGATCGTCGTCGGGAATCGCGGGCGAGGAGGACAGCATACCCGTCGCCAGCGTTTCCTCTGAAATGCCGGGGTTTTTTCTGGCCAGCGCTTTCGCCCCGTCGATCGCGTTCAGGGTGAATGCGCCGCGCCTGGCAGATTGTGCGTAGCTCTTGTCCTTGATGATCTTCGAGGTGTGCGCAATGGCGATCGCCGCGCCGTAGCCGCCCGACGCGAACAGCTTGTCGAATGTCGAATCCGGCGGCGCCATCTGGACCCGCGAACCGCCATCGGGGTCGGAAATTTCGAGGACGTTGCGCACGAACGCGGCGCTGTTGTCGCCGTCGGCCAAAACGGCAATCTTCTTTTTCTTCAGCTCCGCAAGCGACTTTATTTTCTTGCTGCCGGGACTGATCAGCAGCAGCACGTCATGTTCCAGGATGGCAAGGGCGCGGGCGCGGGGCGGCACCCTTGCATCGGTGCGCAGCACCGCGAGATCGGCCTGCCTGCGATCGAACGCCGCGAGCGCCCTGGCACTATCGGCGTTGGGCACGATCTTGAGACGCAACCGCGAAGAGTTGGTCTTGAGTACGGCGGCAAGCTTGGTAGCGAAACGGGCCTCAAGGCTGTTGGCGTCCCCGACGGCGAAGATCAGCGTTTCGGAATTTTTCAGCCAGATGCGGCCGCCCCAAACCGTCGCAACCGTCAGAATCAATGTCAGCGCAGCAAACAGCAGCACTTGTCTGCGATTGCTCCTGACGACCCGCGACCGCGCGGGTGGCCCTTCCGCAGGGGGCGTTGGGACTTCAGCGCTCATGGCACCTACCCGGATTCGGGCGCTGCACCGCCAAACCGGCTCCGCGGGTCGCCCGAACGAGATCGTAAATATCTAAAAAAGAACGATAATTTTTCAGTTTCGGGATGATATCCGGCCGCAGACGGATTGCAAATCAGGCTCGCCGGTAACGTTACCAGCGGACCCCGCGTATCGATGTCGCGCGGGCGTATCACTGTTAGGTCACACCCTGCGTTTTTCGGTTCCCCGCAGGTGCATTCCAGCTCGGGAGGTGTCATAAATGGGCAATAAGGGTCTAATTGATCGGGTTTTTAAGAAGAAGTTGCGCTGACAGCCTACGTCCCAGTTCTTTTTGGTGCCAGTCCAGTCAGTCCCAGCAAAGGGCGTCAGCTTTGTTGTTTCCCGCCATGTCTTCGTCGGTTCCGGTAGGTGCGCTGGTAGGGTGGATGCTGCTCCTCACCGCCAAGCACATCGTCGCGGATTTCATTCTGCAAACGTCGTGG
>DATHHQ010000131.1:0-7387 GCA_035490095.1 Bradyrhizobium sp. | reverse complement strand
GCAAAGCCGGGGCCTCTGTTTTTGGTCGCCGGGACGCCACGGAATGGCAATCAAGTAATTGATTTTAAATGGTAAATTATCTGTTGGGTGTTTGGATGCCAGAACCGGAGTTGGCGTTAACCGTGGCTCTATTTAGCTAACTTTGGGGCGAATACGGCAGAGATAGGGTAACAATCGGTAAAAAAGCGTGAGTTGGCGCGCTTTGAGGCGCTGACTATGGTTTCCGCGACTTGGGGACTTAAGACGATTCGCCGGGCAAATCGGGGCGATACCGTCTCAAGTAAGTCAGTGGTGGGCTTTTGAAATGAAATTTAGCCGGCAAACAACGCTTCGGTCGCAAGCCACCGTGACGGGTGTCGGTGTTCATTCTGGTTTACCGGTGAATTTGACTCTTGGACCTGCTCCTCTGGATGCGGGTTTTATTTTTGTCCGCACCGGTCTGGACGGCTGCGACCGTGAGGTTCAGGCGACCGCTGAATCCGTGATCGCCACCGAATTTGCGACCGTGCTGGGCGACCGTGAAGGCCCGCTGGTCTCCACTGCCGAACATGTGCTCGCGGCCTTGCGCGGCATGGGCGTCGATAACGCCACCATCGAAATCGATGGTCCGGAAGTTCCGATCATGGACGGCAGCGCCGCGGCCTTTGTCGCCGCGATCGATCAGGCCGGTATTTTGACACAGTCGGCGGCGCGCCGTTTTATCCAGGTGCTGAAGCCGGTGCAGGTCGTGATGGGCGATTCGTTCGGCGAATTGCGCCCCTATGCGGCCGGCTTCCGCGCCGAGGTCGAGATTGACTTCGCCAATCCGGTGATCGGCCGTCAGAGCTACATGCTCGATCTGAGCCCCGAAAGATTCCGCCGCGAGATTTCCCGCGCGCGCACCTTCGGATGCATGAACGATGTCGCGCGGCTCTGGAGCGCCGGTTTTGCGCTCGGCGCATCTTTCGAGAATTCAGTCGTGTTCGACGAAACCCGTCTGCTCAATACCGAAGGGTTGCGCTACGCCGACGAGTGCGCACGTCACAAGGTTCTCGACGTGATTGGCGATCTCGCACTGTCGGGTCTGCCTCTGCTCGGCGCCTATCGCTCGGTGCGCGGCGGCCACAAGCTCAACCACGCGGTGCTGACCGCCCTGATGGCCGATCGCGGCGCCTGGCGGGTGATCGAGGCCGAAACGGCCCGTCGTTCGCGCACCCATGCGGAAGCCGGCAGTGGAATGGTGGGCGGCATGATCGCCCCGGCCTACGGACCCGACGTTTCCTGACTTTCGTCTACGAAATGTCCTGAACTTTCATCTCTGAAGTGCACGGACGCCGCCTTCGACGTGTCCCGAGCGTCTGTTTGACGTCTCCCGAGCGTCTGTTTGACGTCTCGTAAGCTTCCTTTTGCCGCAGTAACCATGATCGGCCGCAATCCAATCCTACCGCCTTAATCCGGGCGAAATGCCTGCGTATTCGGTTGGTTAACGGTCTTTTATGAGTTACACAGGCCTGCGGCTGCACGACAAGCGCCACAGGCACGAGGGTTATCGCGCCCATACCGCTTTCATGGCGCGGCGGGCACCGCATCACAGACGTCAGGTCCTAGATTCATGTCGGCACAGCGTATGATGCACGAACTACGCAAGGCACTGGCCGGCGCCGGCTGTTATTCGGTTGCCGCTGGCAACCCGGTTGCCGCTGGCAACCCGGTCGGCCGGCAATTGCGGCTGGCCGTGGGTCTGGTTGTTCTGGCAATCCCGCTCAGCGGATGCGGCACCGGTTCGCTGTGGGACAAGTTTCTCGCCAAGGACGACACCTTCGTCGAGGA
This sequence comes from Bradyrhizobium sp., assembly GCA_035490095.1. Taxonomy (GTDB): domain Bacteria; phylum Pseudomonadota; class Alphaproteobacteria; order Rhizobiales; family Xanthobacteraceae; genus Bradyrhizobium. Next base: position 5,578 of record DATHHQ010000131.1, on the reverse strand, counting down.
GCCCGCCGACAAGCTCTATAATGAGGGCTTGTACCTGATGAATCAAAGGAAGGATGCGAAGGCGGCGTCGAAGAAATTCGAGGAAGTCGATCGCCAGCATCCTTATTCCGACTGGGCGCGCAAATCGCTGCTGATGTCGGCCTATGCGTTTTACAATTCCGGCGACTACGACAGCTGCATCGGCGCCGCGACCCGGTACGTCACCTTGCATCCCGGCAGCGCCGACGCCGCCTATGCGCAATATCTGATCGCCGCCTCGCATTACGACCAGATTCCAGACACTTCCCGCGACCAGGGCCGGACCGAGAAGGCGATCGCCGCGCTTGAGGAAGTGATTCGCAAATATCCGACGTCGGAATACGCTAACAGCGCCAAGGCAAAGCTCGAAGGCGCGCGCGATCAGCTTGCTGGCAAGGAAATGACGGTCGGCCGCTACTACATGGAAAAGCGCGACTACACCGCCGCGATCAACCGTTTCAAGACCGTGGTGACCCAGTATCAGACCACGCGGCATGTCGAGGAAGCATTGGCGCGGCTCACCGAGGCCTATATGGCGATCGGCATCGTCGGCGAGGCGCAAACAGCTGCCGCTGTGCTCGGGCACAATTTTCCCGACAGCCGCTGGTACAAGGACGCCTATAATCTTGTAAAGTCCGGTGGTCTCGAACCGAGCGAGAATCAGGGTTCCTACATCTCCAGGGCCTTCAAGAAACTGGGTCTCGGCTAGGAATTGATCTCGCATGCTGGCGCGTCTTTCGATCCGTGACATCGTCCTGATCGAACGGCTCGATATCGAGTTTTCCCGCGGCCTTGCGGTGCTGACCGGCGAGACCGGCGCGGGCAAATCCATTCTTCTCGATGCGTTCGCGCTGGCGCTCGGCGGCCGCGGCGATTCGGGCCTGGTTCGTCACGGCGTGGAGCAGGGGCAGGTTACCGCCGTGTTCGATGTCCCGAAGGGCCATCCGGCCTCGATGATTCTCAGCGACAACGGCCTCGACGATCCGAGTTCTGAAGGATCGTGCGAAATGATCCTGCGCCGGGTCCAGCTCGCCGATGGCCGTACCCGCGCCTTCATCAACGATCAGGCGATCAGCGTGCAGACCCTGAAGGCGGTCGGCTCCGCGCTGGTCGAGATTCACGGCCAGCATGACGAGCGCGCGCTGGTCGATGCCGCTACCCACCGGCGTCTGCTCGACGCGTTTGCCGGCCTTGATAAGGACGTCGCGGCAGTCGAATTGCTGTGGGACGCAAGACGCGCCGCGAACACGGTGCTCGAGGAACATCGCGCGGGCATGGAGCGTGCCGCCCGCGAGGCGGACTATCTGCGCCATGCCGCCGATGAATTGAAGACGCTGGCGCCCAAGGACGGCGAGGAGACCACGCTCGCCGGACGCCGCACCGCGATGATGCAAGGGGAGAAGATCGCAGCCGATCTGCGCGAGGCACAGGATGCCGTGAGCGGCAATCATTCGCCGGTCGCAGCACTGTCGGCGGCGGTGCGACGGCTGGAACGCCGGGCCGGAAATTCGCCGACGCTGGTCGAGCCCGCGGTGAAGGCGATCGATGCCGCGATCAACGCACTGGAAGAAGCCGACCAGCACCTCACCGGGGCGCTGATCGCGGCGGATTTCGATCCGAGCGAGCTTGAACGCATCGAGGAGCGCCTGTTCGCGCTGCGCGCCGCGTCGCGCAAATATTCGACGCCGGTCGATGGCCTTGCCGCGCTGGCGTCAAAATACGCCGCCGACGTGGCGCTGATCGATGCCGGCGCCGATCGGTTGAAAAAGCTGGAGGCGGCCGCGGCGGAAGCGGATGGACATTACAATGCCGCGGCGACCAAACTCTCCGCCGCGCGCACCAAATCCGCCGAGAAGCTCAACAAGGCCGTCAATGCCGAACTCGCGCCGCTCAAGCTCGATCGCGCGACATTCATGACGCAGGTCGATTCCGATCCGGCATCGCCGGGTCCGCAGGGTTTTGATCGCATCGAATTCTGGGTCCAGACCAATCCCGGCACCAAACCCGGACCGCTGATGAAAGTCGCCTCCGGCGGCGAGCTGTCGCGATTTCTGCTGGCGCTAAAAGTCGTGCTGTCCGACCGCGGTTCGGCGCCCACGCTCGTGTTCGACGAAATCGACACTGGCGTCGGCGGCGCCGTGGCTGACGCCATCGGTGCGCGGCTGGCGCGGCTTGCCGGCAAGGTGCAGGTGATGGCGGTGACGCATGCCCCGCAGGTCGCCGCGCGCGCCGATCAGCACCTCCTGATCTCGAAGGATTCGCTCGACAAGGGCAAACGCGTCGCCACCCGCGTCAACGCGCTCGCGGCCGATCACCGCCGCGAAGAAATCGCCCGGATGCTCGCGGGCGCCGAGATCACCGCCGAGGCCCGCGCCGCCGCGGACCGGCTGTTGAAGGCGGCGACGGCGTGATTCCCAACGTCATTCCCGGGCGGCGCGAAGCGGCGAACCTCAGATGTGCAATTGCACATCGGGGACTCTCGGGATTCCGGGTCTGGTCCTGCGGACCATCCCGGAATGACGGGGTCAATAATGTAACGGTGTCATCCGCGGTGTCGTCATTCCGGGGCGCGCGAAGCGCGAACCCGGAATCTCAGCTACAAATCGACTCATACAAGTCATTCCAATTTGGGTTTTGTGCTTCGATCAATTGAGTCTTCCAGCTCCGTTTCCATTTCTTCAATTCTTTCTCGCGGGAAATCGCGGAAATCGGATCCTCATAAATTTCGAACCATACGAGCCTTGTGATATTGTACTTTGAGGTAAAGCTGCGGACGGCCTTTGTTTGGTGCTCGTAAATCCTGCGAACGAGATCGTTCGTGATACCGATGTAAGTTGCTCCATCCCTTCTGCTCGCTAGGATACAGACGTAGTAGCTCATGGCATCGATCGCTGACATATTGTCATTCCGGGGCGCGCGAAGCGCGAACCTCAGATGTGCAATTGCACATCGGGGAATCTCGAGATTCCGGGTCTGGTCCTGCGGACCATCCCGGAATGACGAACTTACATTTTCATCATGATAGCAAAATCAAAAAAAGTAACTCCTCCTGATGTCGCCACGCTCACCAAGGCGCAGGCCAAGGTCGAGTTGAAACGGCTGGCGCTCGAAATCGAGAGCCACGACAAGCATTACTATCAGGACGATGCGCCGAAGATTTCGGACGCCGACTACGACGCGTTGCGCAAGCGCGTCGATGCCATCGAAGCCAGATTTCCCGAGCTCGTCACCAGCGAGTCACCCTCGCAGAAAATCGGCGCGCAACCGTCCGGGCGCTTCGCCAAGGTCCAGCACGCGGTGCCGATGCTGTCGCTCGGCAACGCCTTCAGCGACGAGGACGTGGCGGATTTCGTCGACCGCATCCGGCGCTTTCTCAGGCTCGATGCGGATGAAATTCCCGCGATCGTCGCGGAGCCGAAGATCGACGGCCTCTCGCTGTCATTGCGCTACGAGAATGGCGAACTGGTGCGTGCGGCGACGCGCGGCGACGGCACCACCGGCGAAGACGTTACCGGCAATGCCCGCACCATCAAGGATATCCCGAACACGCTGAAGGGGCGAAAGATCCCGGGCGCCTGCGAGGTGCGAGGCGAGATCTACATGCTGAAGCAGGATTTTCTCATCCTGAACAAGAAGCAGGCCGAGGCCGACGACACCGTGTTCGCCAACCCCAGAAATTCGGCAGCGGGCTCCTTGCGCCAGAAGGACGTCTCGATCACCGCCTCCCGGCCGCTGAAATTCTTCGCCTATGCGTGGGGTGAGATGTCGGAACTGCCGGCCGATACCCAGCACGGCATGCTGGCGTGGATGGACAAGGCCGGCTTTGTCGTCAATCCGCTGACGAAACTCTGCAAGGACATCGACGAGGTGCTGGCGTTCTATCGCAAGATTGGCGAAGACCGCGCCTCGCTCGGCTACGACATCGACGGCGTGGTCTACAAGATCGACCGGCTCGACTGGCAGCAACGGCTCGGCTTCGTGTCGCGCAATCCGCGCTGGGCCGTCGCGCATAAATTCGCCGCGGAGCAGGCGACCACGATTCTCAACGGCATCGACATTCAGGTCGGCCGCACCGGAGCGCTGACGCCGGTGGCGCGGCTTGCGCCGGTCACGGTGGGCGGCGTCGTGGTGCAAAACGCAACGCTGCATAATGAAGATTACATCAAGGGCATCGGCAATGACGGCAATCCGATACGCGACGGCGTCGATATCCGCATCGGCGATACCGTGGTGGTGCAACGCGCCGGCGATGTGATTCCGCAAGTGGTGAGCGTGGTGCTCGACAAGCGGCCGAGGAACGCAAAGCCCTATTCCTTCCCGCAAGTATGCCCGGCCTGCGGCAGCCACGCCGTGCGCGAGGAAGGCGAGGCGGTGCGCCGTTGCACCGGCGCGCTGATCTGTCCGGCGCAGGCAGTGGAGCGGCTCAAGCATTTCGTTTCGCGCAATGCATTCGATATCGAAGGCCTCGGCGAGAAGCAGGTGCAGGAATTCTTCCAGGACGGGTTGATCATGTCGCCGGTCGATATTTTCACGCTGCAGAAGCGCGACGCGCGTTCCACCAACAAGCTGATGCAGCGCGAGGGTTACGGCGAAACCTCGGTGCGCAACCTTTTTGCCGCCATCGACGCCCGCCGCAGCATCGAACTGCACCGCCTGATCTATGCGCTCGGCATCCGCCATGTCGGGGAGGGCAATGCCAAGCTGCTGGCGCGGCATTACGGGACGATCGATGCGTTCCGCGGGGCGATGCTGGCGGCAGCCAAACACGGCACCGGCGAAGGCAACACGTCGGAAGCCTATCAGGATCTCAATGACATCGGCGGCGTCGGTGAAATCGTCGCCGATGCGGTGGTCGAGTTTTTCGCCGAGCCGCGCAACGTCAAGGCGCTCGGCGAACTGCTGCGCGAAATCGAGGTGCGGCCCGCCGAACAGCCGCGCAAGAGCTCGCCGGTTTCCGGCAAGACCGTGGTGTTCACGGGATCGCTGACGAAATTCACCCGCGACGAAGCCAAGGCGGTGGCGGAGCGTCTCGGCGCCAAGGTCGCGGGCTCGGTATCGAAGAAGACCGATTACGTCGTCGCCGGTGAAGATGCCGGCTCCAAGCTCACCAAGGCGCGCGAACTCGGCGTTGGCGTGCTGTCGGAAGACGATTGGCTGAAGCTGATCGGCGAGTGAGCGGGGCTCCGCTCTGCGTAGGGGAAGGGCACGGCGTCGCTGCACAACGTCCCGGCGGGTGACTTAATCCGTGCATCCTTTTAGCAAGTATGGATTGCTTCGAAGCGCTCCCTGCTGCCCGGCGGGCAAATCAGTTCGTCTGCGGATTTTGTCTGTCCATGCCTGTTTGCGAAAACATTTTTCGGCGTCGGGCTCGATCCGGGCATCCGGCGGCGTCAGGCGCAAAAATTTTCGTCACGCAGGCTTGGCGCGCACAGCCTGATTTCTTGAGCCGATTCAACAAATCGACCCGACGGGCAAATCACCCAAAAGTCTGTAAAGCCCGCGTCGCGAAAATATTCTGATTTTCCGAAGTCGCAAATCGGTCTATATCCATCGCATCCCG
>DATHHQ010000130.1:0-8614 GCA_035490095.1 Bradyrhizobium sp. | reverse complement strand
TAGAGCGTATTGCGGCGCGAGGCTTTCTCGCCTTCCACGATCTCGGTGCAGAGCACGCCGTAATAATCGGCGTGTCCCGAAAGCGATGCGAAGATCTTCTTGCCGTTGACAATCCAGCCGCCCTTGACCGGCTTCGCCTCGGTGCCGAACGCGACGCCGCCCGCGGCTGCCGCGCCGCCTTCCGAGAACGGCTGCGAATAAACAGCGCTATCGGCGACAATGCGTTTGTAATGCACCGCGCGCCGCTGCTCGTGTTCGGCGCGGGTGGGACCGTCCATGTCGAGATCATCGGCCAGCGGCCCGGACCACAGCGTCGAGCAGACGTGCATGTTCCAGGTCAGCGCGGTCGCGCCGCAATAGCGGCCGATCTCGGCGGCGGCTATCGCATAAGTCTGGTAATCGGCGCCGAGGCCGCCATGCTTCTTCGGAATAGCGATGCCGAGCAGGCCGGCGCGGTGCAGATCCCTGTAATTCTCGGTGGGGAATGTCGCGTCACGATCGTAAGTCGCTGCGCGGCCTGCGAACACGGTCTGGCCAAGCTCGCGCGCCGTCGCGATGATTGCGGCCTGTTCGTCGTTCAGCCGGAACGCGTGTGAATCGAAGATCGGCTTATCCAAATCGACCTTCTCGAGATCGGTCAGACTTTTACTGGCTTGCACCGTCATCATGCCATCACTTGTGTTGCAGCCACATTGGCTTTCAGAAATTGATCCAGCGTCGCGTTGAAGGTTGCGGGGCGTTCCAGATTGACGAGGTGGCCGACGCCTTCGAGCTCAACGTAAGTTGCGGATGGAATATAGCTCGCCATCTTTGCCATCATCGGCGCCGGCGCATTTTTGTCCCTGGAGCCCGACAGTACCAGCGTTGGCACGGCGATATCCTTGAGCCCATTGCGCAGATCAAAGCCCATCAGCGCCAGCATCGTGGCGCGATAGGTCGCCTCGGGAACGCTGGCCATGCAGTCGCGCGCAAGGTCCATACCGCCGGCGTCGGGATCGTCTCCGACCAATTCCTTCACCAGCGACGGCGCCAGTGAAACAAGCGTTTCGCCGCGATCGAGTGGGCCGAGCCGCGCCTCGATGAACGCCTTCTGCCAGTCGCCGTCGGGTTTGCCGAACGCCGGGCTGGTTTGTGCGAGCACGACGGCACCAGCGATGTGGGGGTTCTTCGCCAGCAACTGCTGAACGATCATGCCGCCGATCGAATGCCCGACAAGAATGGGTTTGGTCGCTCCGACCTGCTGCAGGAAATCCTGCAAGGCATCGGCGAGGGCGGCGATGCTGCATTTCGCAAGCGGTGCCGAACCGCCATAGCCGGGCATGTCCCATGCAATGGCGTGGAAGCGATCTCCAAAAAAATTAAGTTGTCTGCGCCACGCCCGCGCCGCGCCGCCGATTCCATGCAGGAACACCAGCGGCGGCAAAGCGGGATCGCCGGCGGCTTCGTAACTGAAGCGGCCATCCGTGGTGGCTATAGGCGCAGAAGCAGGCAAGCCGCACCTCCGGTCAAGTCAGGCCTGCCAATGCTAACAGGCCTTCGGCGGTTGGAAAGCAATAATTTTATATTTAAAACAATTTCCGGAGCGAGCGACTCTCGCACCCGCCAATCATTCATTGGCCTCGGGGGGCAGGAAGTTCACCTCGTGCTCGGCGGAGATGCGGACGATTTCCGCAACATCCGTCAGCTTGTGAAGCTGATTGAACAGCGCTTCGAGTTTTTGCGTCGGCGACACCCAGAACAGCGCCCGCGCCGGCTTGTCCGACTTGTTGAAATAGCCGTGCGAAATGCCGCGGGGCAGCCGAACCAGATCGCCCGCCTTGGCCTGCACCCAAACCCCATCCAGTTTCAGGTCCAGCATGCCATCCTGGACCAGGATGAATTCGTCCTGGGTGGGATGAATATGGACGGGGACAAACTGGCCGGGATCGCTGTTGGTCTCAAAAGCGAAGGTGGAGTCCGTCACCGCCTTGGGGAAATAAACCTGACCAAGAATATTCCAGGTCTTGCCGGAATATCCCGTTCCGTTGCGCGTGATGCCTTTTTCGAGGGCTGCCATGATACTCGTCCTCCTGCTGGTCAACGCGACGCTACCTGCGGCGCTCCGTCTGTCAAGCAGGCTCAACCTCATTGCACGGATCGGGAGCTGATTTCTTGCAAAAGCTTGAAGTCTAAAATATACGCAAGTCTCGCGTTGATGACTTCATTCGGGGAGGCCCGTGCATGTCCGGACTGCCGCGTTCCTCGCATGCGCTCGTCACCGGAGGCGGGCGAGGCATCGGCCGCGAGATCGCGGCCACGCTTGCGCGCGCAGGCGTAACGGTCACGGTGCTCGGCCGCAATCGCGCGACGCTCGACGACGCCATTGCCTCCGGCGCCGCGCACTTCGCAGGGGTTGCCGATGTCGCGGACCAGGCCGCCGTCGGCGCCGCGATTGCGGAGGCCGCGGCGCGGCAGCCGATTGATATGCTGATAGCAAATGCCGGCATCGCCGAATCCGCGCTGTTCGGAAAATCCGATGCGGCGCTGTTTCGGCGAATGATGGATGTCAACTTCATGGGCGTGGTCCACACCATCCAGGCCGCGTTGCCTTCGATGAGAGACCGTCCTTACGGCCGCATCGTTGCTGTCGCATCCACCGCTGGTCTCAAGGGCTATGCCTATGTAAGCGCCTACAGCGCCGCAAAACACGCCGTTGTCGGCCTGGTGCGCTCCCTGGCGCTGGAACTGGCGAGCACGGGCGTGACGGTCAATGCGGTGTGTCCCGGGTTCACCGACACCGATCTCGTTGCCGGGAGCATCGACAACATCATGAAGAAGACCGGCCGCAGCCGTGAGCAGGCCGTGGCCGAACTTTCCAGGCACAATCCGCAAGGCCGCCTTGTGACCCCAGCGGAAGTCGCCGATACCGTGCTCTGGCTGTGCGGTGAGGAAGCCGGGGCGATCACAGGACAAGCCATCGCGGTCGCGGGCGGCGAGGTCTAGGGCGCGCCGCGCTTAGGCCGGACAATGAAAATAATTCGCAAGGGAGATCCCATGAGCACACCTGCCAATCCCGTCACGCTGCCGCTAGCGCAGTATTCGCCCCATCATTTCCTGCTGAGAGTGAATGATGGCGTGGCGACGGTAACGCTGAACCGTCCCGAGCGAAAAAATCCCCTGACATTCGAAAGCTACCGTGAACTGACGGATTTTTTCCGCGCCTGCGCGATGGACGATGAAGTAAAAACCATCGTGGTATCAGGGGCCGGCGGTAATTTTTCGTCGGGCGGCGATGTGTTCGAGATCATTGGCCCGCTGGTCAAGATGGATACCAAGGGCCTTACCGCCTTTACCCGCATGACCGGCGATCTCGTCAAGGCGATGCGGGCCTGTCCACAACCGATCATCGCGGCGGTTGACGGCATCTGCGCCGGCGCGGGCGCGATCATCGCCATGGCCTCCGACATGCGTTTGGCCGCCACGGGAGCCAAGGTCGCGTTCCTGTTCAACAAGGTGGGCCTTGCCGGCTGCGACATGGGCGCCTGCGCGATCCTGCCGCGCATCATCGGCCAATCGCGGGCGTCGGAGCTGCTCTATACCGGCCGCTTCATGACCGCGGAGGAGGGCGAGCGCTGGGGCTTCTTCAGCCGCATCGTTGCGCCGGAGCATCTGTTGCCGCAGGCGCGGTTGCTTGCCGGGCAGATTTCCGAGGGGCCGACCTTCGCCAACACCATGACCAAGCGCATGCTGGCGATGGAATGGGCAATGTCGGTGGAGGAGGCGATCGAGGCCGAGGCGATCGCGCAGGCGCTCTGCATGACCACGGCGGATTTCGCCCGCGCATTCGAGGCGTTTTCCAATAAGGTGAAGCCGGCATTTCAAGGCAATTGACGTGATGGTGAGGAGCGCGCTTCTTGGCGCGCATCTCGAACCATGAGATGTGCAGCCCATCCTTCGAGACGCCGCGCACGTGCGCGGCTCCTCAGGATGAGGACGGTGCACGTAGGACTTGCCGACAAAATGCTTTAGGTTTAAAACAGTTCGAATGGTCCCGCTACGCCGGAGGCTCTCATGAAGATCGCGATCATCGGTGGCGGACCGGCCGGTCTCTACTCTGCGATCCTGCTTAAAAAGCAGCGACCAGGCGCCGAGATCACGGTGTATGAGCGTAACCGCGCCGACGACACCTTCGGCTTTGGCGTGGTGTTTTCCGACGCCACGCTGGACAATTTCGAGAAATACGATTCCCCGAGCTATCGCCGCATTACCCAGGAATTCGCTTATTGGGATGATATCGCCGTGCACTTTCGCGGCACGGTGCACCGGGTCGGCGGCAACGGTTTCTGCGGCTGCTCGCGTCGCAAGCTGCTTTTGATCCTGCAGGAGCGGGCGCGCGAACTCGGCGTCACCTTGATGTTCGAAGCCGACATCGAGGACGAGGCCCGCTTTGCCGACGCCGATCTCGTCGTGTTGGCCGACGGCATCAACAGCCGCTTCCGCGACAGATATATCGAGCACTTTCAGCCCGAGGTGGACCTGCGTTCCAATGTGTTCGCCTGGATGGGCTCGACCCGGCCGCTCGATGCCTTCACCTTCATTTTCCAGGAAACCGAGTGGGGCCCGTTCATCGCCCACGCCTATCAATACGAAGCTGGACGCTCGACCTGGATCTTCGAGACCGATCCGCAGACCTTCAAGCGTGCAGGGCTGGAGGGCCTGAACGAGAAGCAATCGGCCGATCGCATGGCTAGCATTTTCGGCTGGTTCCTCGAGGGTCATCAACTCCTCACCAACCGATCGATGTGGCGCAATTTCCCGATGATCCGCAGCAAGCGGTGGGTCAAGGACAACATGGTGCTGCTCGGCGATGCCAAGGCGACCGCGCATTTCTCGATCGGCTCCGGCACCAAGCTGGCAATGGAAGACGCCATTGCGTTGGCCGACGCCATGCAGCGCGCGCCGACGGTCGACGCCGCGCTGCGGCAATACGAGGACGGACGCCGCGAGGAGGTCGAGAAGACCCAGCATGCCGCCGACGTTTCGCTGGTCTGGTTCGAGCATGTCGATCGGTTCTGGGATTTCGACCCCGTGCAGTTCGCCTTCGGTGTCATGACCCGCGCCAAGGCGATCACTTACGACAATCTGACCTTGCGGGCGCCGGATTTTGTCAGTGAGGTCGACAAGGCGTTCGCGAAACAGGTTCGCGCCAAAGGGTTCGACGTCGACCTCGAGAAGCCGGTGGCGCCGATGTTCCAGCCACTGCGGCTGCGCGAGATGGAGCTGGCCAATCGCGCCGTCGTGTCGCCGATGTGCATGTATTCGGCGAAAGAGGGCGTGCCCGGCGATTTTCATCTGGTGCATTACGGATCGCGCGCCATCGGCGGTGCTGGTTTGATCTTCACCGAAATGACCTGTGTTGGCCGTGACGCCCGCATCACGCCCGGCTGCACCGGGCTGTGGAACGACGAGCAGGAAGCCGCATGGCGCCGCATCGTCGATTTCGTCCACGTCAATTCCGCGGCGAAGATTTGCCTGCAGCTCGGCCATGCCGGCCGCAAGGGCGCCACCAAGCTGATGTGGGACGGCATGGACCGTCCGTTGGAGCAGGGCGGCTGGGACGTCTTGTCGGCCTCGCCGATTCCTTACTTTCCGGATAGCCAGGTGCCGCGCGAGATGGACCGCGCGGCGATGAACGCGGTCAAGGCGGCATTCGTTCAAGCCGCGGAGCGCGGCGAAGCTTGCGGCTTCGATATGCTGGAGCTGCATTCCGCCCATGGCTACCTGTTGGCGAGTTTTATTTCGCCGCTTACCAACCAGCGCAGCGATGCTTACGGGGGCTCGCTTGGCAATCGCTTGCGCTTTCCATTGGAAGTGTTCGAGGCATTGCGCGCGGCATGGCCGTCGCACAAGCCGATGTCGGTGCGGATCTCCGCCACCGACTGGGCCGAGGGCGGCATCACCGGCGACGACGCGGTGGTCATTGCGCGCGCCTTCGCCGAGGCCGGCGTCGATCTGGTCGATGTCTCCACCGGACAAACCGTGCGCGACGCCCAGCCGGTCTATGGCCGCATGTTCCAGACACCGTTCTCCGAACAGGTCCGTAACGAGGCGCGGGTCGCGACCATGTGCGTCGGCAACATCACCACATCGGATCAGGTCAACACCATCCTCGCGGCCGGGCGCGCCGATCTGGTCGCGCTCGGCCGGCCGCATCTGGTCGATCCGTCGTTCACGCTGAAGGCCGCGGCCTGGTACGGCGCCGAGGCGGTATTCTGCCCGCCGCAATATCTGCCGGGCAAGGAACAGATTTTCCGCAATAGCGTGCGCGACCGGCAGGATTTCGACGATCTGAAAATTAAGGCTAAGCCGAAGACCCGGGCCGAGCTGAAGGCGGAGGCGACAAAGCCGCTTGCGGCCGAGTGATGCGCCATGCGACGGTAGCGGCCGTCGCTTAGCGTTTCGGTATTGAGTGGAGTTAAGGCGATGAAGGCGATTATCGTCGGGGGCGGTATCGGAGGCCTTACCACGGCGCTGATGCTGCGTGCCCGCGGCATCGGCTGCGAACTGTTCGAGCAGTCCGATACCATCCGCGAACTCGGCGTCGGCATCAACACCCTGCCGCATGCGATCCGCGAACTCGCCGGCCTCGGGCTATTACAGGAGCTCGACGAGATCGCGATCCGCACCGACGAGCTTTATTATCTCAACCGCCACGGCCAGGAGGTCTGGCGCGAATCCCGCGGCATCGATGCCGGTCATGACGTGCCGCAATTCTCGATTCATCGCGGCCGGCTGCAGAGCGTGATCCACCGCGCCGTCGAGGAGCGGCTGGGACGGGATGCTATACACACCGGCTGCAGGCTAGGGGCCTTCACCCAGGACGAAGGCGGCGTGTCCGCCCATTTCTTCGATCGTGCAGGCAGCCACACCAAAACCGTGCGCGGCGATATTCTGATCGGCGCCGACGGCATTCATTCGCGGGTGCGCGAGACCTTGTTTCCGGACGAAGGACCGCCGTGCTGGAACGGGCTGATGCTGTGGCGCGGCGCGCGGGATTGGCCGGTGTTCTTGAGCGGCCGTTCGATGATTGTCGCCGGCGGGCTGCATGCCAAGGTCGTGGTGTACCCCATCGCGGAAGGATCGAGCCCGGCGAGCCGTCTGACCAACTGGGCGGTGCTGGTAAAGGTCGGCGACGGCAATGCGCCGCCGCCGCGCCGCGAGGACTGGTCGCGGCCAGGCAAACGCGAGGAACTGATGCCGCATGTGGCGCGGTTCTCGGTGCCCTATGTCGATGTGCCGAGCCTGATTTCGGCGACGCCGGAATTCTACGAATATCCGACCTGCGACCGCGATCCGCTACCTTATTGGTCGAGCGGTCGCGTCACGCTGCTCGGCGACGCCGCGCACCCGATGTATCCGGTGGGATCGAATGGGGCCTCGCAGGCCATTCTCGATGCGCGCTGTCTGGCCGACGCGCTGGCCCGTTCGGAGCATCCACGCCAGGCGCTGATGGCCTACGAACAGAAGCGTCTGCCGATGACGGCGGAGATCGTGCGCTCGAACCGGCGCGGCGGCCCGGAGGGCGTGATCGACGCAGTCGAGCAATTGGCGCCCGATGGCTTCGACAATGTCGAGAACGTGCTGAGTTATTCGCAGCGCGAGGCCATCGTGCGCGGCTATGCCAGCAAGGCCGGCTTTGCCGCCGTGCCGGGGCTGACGGCGGTGCGGGGATAACTAGCCGCTCTCGTTATTGCGAGGAAACCGTAGGGTGGGCAAAGCCAACGGGTCGCGCGAATGCGCGCCCGATGATAAACTCCGCGTGCCCACCATTCAAGACGCTGCGGATAGATGGTGGGCACGGCGCAAGCGCGCCTTTGCCCACCCTACAGCTGCTACGTCCCCGGCGGCGGCGGCAGGAAGTGGATGTTGTATTCCGCGGCCATGGCCACGACGTCCTCGGGCTTCTGCTCCTTCATGTTGTGCAGGCCCCAGAACAGATCGTACAATTTTCGGGTCGGCGAGACCCAGAACAGCACTTTCGCGGTCTGGTCGGATTTGTTGAAGATGCCGTGCGGAACGCCCATCCCGAGCCGTATCAGATCACCCGCCGTCGCCTGGGCCTCGGCGCCGCCCAGCATGAAATCGAGTTTTCCTTCCAGCATATAGAGATATTCGTCCTGGTCCGGATGGATATGCGGCGGCACGAAGGTGCCGGGCGGCAGCGTCGCATGCCAGGAGAAGGAATGTTCGGTGCAGTTCTTCGGCACATAGGTCTGGCCGAGGATATTCCAGGAAATTCCCTGCATGCCCTCGTTGGCCCGGGTGATGCCGGTTATCTCAGTCTTCATCGGCTTGTTTCCTCCTTGATGGTTTACCTTGACGCGTTTTCTTCACGCCAACCGGGATCCACCCCGGATCAAGTCCGGGACATCCCCTCGCTCGAAAACGCTCTGCTTAGTTGGCCGGCGTGCAATCCTTGGCGTAACGGTCACCGTAATTCTCGAATACCTTTTCGACAATCTCGGTCTGGAATTTGCCATCAGGGCGTTTTGCGACCTTGGTCAGGTAAAAATCCTGGATCGGATAACCGTTGCTGTTGAATTTGAAACCGCCGCGCAGCGAGGTGAAGTCGGCC
>DATHHQ010000129.1:0-6969 GCA_035490095.1 Bradyrhizobium sp. | reverse complement strand
CCCTGCGGGCCGAAATAGCTGCAACTCTCGTTGCAGCTGTCACGGTGCACGCTCACCCGCGTGATCCGCCCCGTCCGCTCGACCCGCTCCCAGATAAAGCGCGAAAGGTTCTCCAGCGTCGGCGGTCCGAGCGCGTCGACGTTGTTGAGCAATTTGTGATCGAGCATTTTCCGCACCTCGTCCATGCTTCGTTCGAGCAGGCCGAGGTCCAGCACCATGCCTGTCGCGGGATCGGGCATGCCGCGCACGGTTACCTCGGCGCGGAACGAGTGGCCGTGAATTTCCTCGCTTGCCGCACCCAGCGTCGTTCCCGGCAGCGCATGCGCGGCCTCGAAGCGGAACGATTTCGTCAATTCCCACATCTTAAGATTCCAATTTCTATCTGATACCGAGCGCTTTGTGGGTCTGCAGGCTGAGCCGCCATTGCGGATGGCGCAGACAATAGTCGACCGCGCGCGCGGTGTTCTCGATCACATCGGGTCCGTCCATCGGCTGCAGCGAGAAGCGCTCGAAGGCAAGATCGACAAAGGCCTCGGGCGCTGCATCCGCCTGCGGATAAACCAGCTTGAGTTCATGACCTCGCCGTATCACGAGGTCAGCGCCGGCTTTGGGGCTGACGCAAATCCAGTCCATGCCCTCGGGCGGCTCGATCGTCCCATTGGTCTCGACGCCGATTTCGAAACCACGGGTATGCAGCGCATCGATGAGGACCTTGTCCACCTGCAGCAATGGCTCGCCGCCGGTCAATACCGCGTAACGGTTTACGCCGGTTCCGGTCCACTGCGCGGCTATGGTATCGGCGAGCTCCGCGGCCGAGGCATAGCGGCCGCCCAGCGTGCCGTCGGTTCCGACAAAATCGGTGTCGCAAAACCGGCACGTCGCCGTGGCGCGGTCCTGCTCGCGGCCGCTCCAGAGATTGCAGCCGGAGAACCGGCAAAACACCGCCGCGCGGCCGGCGTGTGCGCCTTCGCCCTGCAAGGTCAGAAAGATTTCCTTGACCGCGTAACTCAACCTGCCGTCTCCCCAAATGCGGAACTGGTTTGCCGCAGCGCCTCACCCAATGCCATCGCCACAGCCATCGCGACATTGAGCGAGCGCAAGCCCGGCTCGATCGGGATCACCAGCCGCGCGTCGGCTTTGGCGACGACCTCGTCGGGGACCCCTGCGGACTCGCGCCCGAACATAAGGATGTCGGTCGCGCCGTAGCGGTAGTCAAGATAAGGACTGACACCCTTGGTTGTGAACAGGATCAGCCGGTAACCCTTGTCGTTACGCCACTGTTCGAATTTTGGCCACGAGTCGTGTCGCGTGATGGTTACCTGGTCGAGATAGTCCATGCCGGCCCGGCGGAAGTGCCGGTCGGACACCGGAAAACCCGCAGGCTCGATGATATGGGCAGCCACATTCAGACACGCGCAGAGACGAAGAATCGTCCCGGTGTTCTGGGGAATGTCGGGCTGGAAAAGCGCAATCTGCATTCGGTGATAGCCCTTGGGGCCCCCATGAAATGTCTGAATAAAACATCGCTCGGCGCTGATTTAGTGCATTGCACGCTTGCGAGCCGATAGCGGGCTTGCGCTCTTCCGGCAAGGGTGCCAATAGAACGATTCTGGACTGCTTGTTCCGCCCGTTTGGCTGGGAGAAGTGGTCTTTCTGCCGCCGCGGGGGTCGCGGGCGCCGGCAGCCTCCTCCGGTTCCTCTGTATGTTGCCTGGGGCGGTTCCACCGGCTGCAGCTAAGAAAGGGTTTGGAATCGTGACGACAGCGTCTTCGGTGGATTCGACACGCCGTGATTTCCTCTTTGTCGCAACGGGAGCCGCCGCTGCGGTGGGCGGAGTGGCCGCACTCTGGCCTTTCGTTTCCCAAATGAATCCGGACGCCTCGACCATTGCGGCAGGCGCGCCGATCGAAGTCGATCTGGCGCCGATCGCCGAAGGACAGGACATCAAGGTGTTCTGGCGGGGCAAGCCGATCTACATCAGCCACCGTACCAAGAAGCAGATCGACGAGGCCCGCAGCGTGCCCGTCTCGAGCCTTCCCGATCCGCAGACCGATCAGGCCCGGGTCAAGGAAGGCCACGACCAGTGGCTGGTCGTGATCGGCATCTGCACCCACCTCGGCTGCATCCCGATCGCTCATGAAGGCAATTACGACGGCTTCTTTTGCCCCTGCCACGGCTCGCAATACGACTCCTCAGGTCGCGTTCGCCAGGGGCCTGCGCCGGCCAATCTGCCGGTGCCGCCCTATCAATTCGTTTCCGACAGCAAAATCCAGATTGGCTGAGCCTCGGATCTGATATCCGCGACTTTAAGCCTCTCGCTTCGTTTTACTTCCTCAGGATCGCATCATGAGCGGACCATCCGACTACCAGCCGACCAATTCCGCCTTGAAGTGGATTGAGCGGCGTCTCCCGATCTTGGGACTTATGCATTCCTCGTTCGTGGCCTATCCGACGCCGCGCAACCTGAACTACTGGTGGACCTTCGGTGCCATCCTGTCGATGATGCTCGGGGTGCAGATCCTCACCGGCGTGATCCTGGCGATGCATTACACGCCGGAGGCCACCATGGCCTTCAAGTCGGTCGAAAGCATCGTGCGTGACGTGAACTACGGCTGGCTGCTGCGCAATATCCACGCCAGCGGCGCGTCGATGTTCTTTCTCGCAGTATACATCCACATGTTCCGCGGCCTGTATTACGGGTCATACAAGGAGCCGCGCGAAATCCTCTGGATTCTCGGCGTCATCATCTACCTCCTGATGATGGCAACGGGCTTCATGGGCTACGTGCTGCCGTGGGGCCAGATGAGCTTCTGGGGCGCCACCGTCATCACCAATTTGTTCTCCGCCGTTCCCTATTTCGGCGAGAGCATCGTGACCCTGCTGTGGGGCGGCTATTCCGTCGGCAATCCGACGTTGAATCGCTTCTTCTCGCTGCATTACCTGCTGCCGTTCGTGATCGCCGGCGTCGTGGTGCTGCACATCTGGGCGCTGCATGTCGCCGGTCAGAACAATCCGGCCGGCGTCGAAGCGAAGACGGAAAAGGACACCGTGCCGTTCACGCCCTACGCGACCATCAAGGATGCGTTCGGCGTCTCCTGCTTCATGCTGTTCTTCGCGTGGTTCATCTTCTATATGCCGAACTATCTCGGCGATGCCGACAACTACATCCCCGCCAACCCCGGCGTCACGCCTGCGCATATCGTGCCGGAGTGGTACTACCTGCCGTTCTACGCGATCCTGCGCAGCATCCCGAACAAGCTCGCCGGCGTGACCGCGATGTTCTCGGCGATCCTGGTGCTGGCATTCCTGCCATGGCTCGATACCGCGAAGACGAAATCGTCCAAATATCGCCCGCTGGCGAAGCAGTTTTTCTGGATCTTCGTCATCGTCTGCTTGCTGCTGGGCTGGCTTGGCGGCAAGCCGCCCGAAGGCATTTACGTCATCGCCGGGCGCGTCCTGACCTTCTGCTACTTCGCCTATTTCCTGATCCTGTTGCCGCTTCTGAGCCGGATCGAAAGGCCGAGGAGCATTCCGAACTCGATCGCCGACGACGTGCTGGCGAAAACCGGCAGCAGATCGACGCCGATGGTATCCACGGCGATCGCACTTGCGGTCGCAGGTGCGCTGTTCGCCGGCAGCGCGCAAAACGCCCGGGCTGCGGATCATGAGGAAGTGCCGCCATCGCAGAAATGGTCGTTCTCCGGTCCGTTCGGCAAGTTCGATCGCGGGTCGTTGCAGCGCGGACTGAAAGTCTACAAGGAGGTCTGCTCGGCCTGTCACGGCCTGTCGTACATCGCGTTCCGCAATCTCGCTGACGCCGGCGGTCCGGGATATTCGGTAGCGCAGGCAGCCGCCTTCGCATCCGACTACAAGATCAAGGACGGCCCGAACGATCAGGGCGAGATGTTCGAGCGGCCCGGCCGGCCCGCGGATTATTTCCCCTCGCCATTCCCCAACGAGCAGGCCGCGCGGGCAGCCAATGGCGGCGGATTGCCTCCCGACCTGTCGCTGATCACCAAGGCGCGCTCCTACGAGCGCGGTTTCCCGAAATTCGTGTTCGACTTTTTCACGCAGTTTCAGGAGCAGGGCCCGAACTACGTCGATGCGATCCTGCAGGGCTATGAAGAAAAACCGCCCGCGGGCGTCAGCATTCCCGAGGGCGCGTATTACAACAAATATTTCCCGGGCCACGCCATCAAGATGCCGAAGCCGCTGAGCGACGGCCAGGTGACGTTTGACGATGGCTCGCCGGCGACAGTCGCGCAATATTCCAAGGATGTCACCACGTTCCTGATGTGGACCGCGGAGCCGCATATGGAGGAACGCAAGCGGCTGGGGATGCAGGTGTTCGTGTTCCTGATCATATTCACGGGGCTGATGTATTTCACCAAGAAGAGGGTCTGGGCCGACGCGCATTGAGCGCGCGTGCCGATGATGTGAATTGGAAAAAGCCCCTGCGGGGGCTTTTTTGTTGGCTTGATAGACGTCATTCCGGGGCGATGCGCAGCATCGAACCCGGAATCCCGAGATTCCCCGATGTGCAATTGCACATCTGAGGTCTGCTTGCGCACCATCCCGGAATGGCTGAGCGCGATTGCTTCCTGACCGCACAGCAGACAAAATAACCGCCAATCGGCCCCTCAAGAAATCATCGGAGGAACCCATGGGTACCAGCATCTCGTTCAATCGTCCGGACGGCAAGGACGCCGGCGGCTATCTCGCCAACGGCGCGCGCGGCAACGCGGCGGGCGTGGTGGTGATCCAGGAGTGGTGGGGACTTTCCGAGCAGATCAAGGGCCTGTGCGACCGCTTCGCGGTGGCCGGATTCGACGCGCTGGCGCCTGATCTCTACAACGGCAAGGTGGTGCCGTATCACGACACCGACGCCGCCGGCAAGGAAATGAATTCGCTGGATTTCATCGACGCCACCACCCAGACTGTGCGTGGCGCCGCGCAATATCTCGCCAGGAACGGCGCCAAGGTCGGCCTGACCGGTTTCTGTCTCGGCGGCGCAGTGACCATCATCGGCGCCGCCAGGATTCCCGAACTGACCGCGGGCGTAGTGTTCTACGGTATTCCGCCGGAGGCGGCGGCAAAGCCGGCCGACATCAAGATTCCCCTTCAAGCGCATTTCGCCAACAAGGACGACTGGTGCACGCCGCAATTGGTCGATGGCTTCGAGCAGGCGATGAAGGCCGCCGGCAAATCGCTCGAGCTGTTTCGCTATGACGCCGAGCACGCCTTCGTCAACGAGCAGCGGCAATCCGTGCACGACCGCGCGGCAGCAGAACTGGCCTGGGGCCGCGCCACGGAGTTCTTCAAGAAGCATTTGGGGTGACGCCGTGCCGTCGCCCCGGCGAACGCCGGGGCCCATACGCCGCCTTCCATCGTTTTAGAAAGTGCTGTTCGACGACTTCCCGAAACCATGAACGCCTGTGGTTATGGGTCCCGGCGTTCGCCGGGACGACACGTGTCGTATGGTCGTCAATCCTTGCTCACCCCATCCCACCACGGACACGTCCCCGGCATCAGTTGGTAATTGCCGTCCATGACCTGCACCGGCGCACGCAGGCCGGAGGCCGCCGCGCGCATCCGCATTTCGCGCGCCACTTCGCGGTCGGATGGCGGCAGCCAGACGCGTTCATGTCCCCACAGGCTCGGACCGTCCTGTAATTCGAACGGCTGCCATGTCGCGGGATCGATCTCGCGGCCGCCCCAGCCGCACTCGACCATGAATGACGACGGCGTCTTGGCGTAAAACGACGTCATGAGGTCGTTGGTATGACGGCCGAGGGTGACGCTGACGCGCTCCTGCTGGCTCAGAGCGACATCGTAGGACTGGCCGACATCGTCGAGCGAAAACAGCTCCACCATCAGATGATGCATGCCGTTGCGGCCGGTCTCGATCAGCGCGAGGCTGTGATGCCGCGCGTTGACGTGAAAGAAGTAGGCGCGAAACGGCTTTTGCATGTAGTCGGAAAGCCCGAAGCCGAGCAGGTCGACGTAGAACGGCATCACCGCGTCGATGTTTTCGACCGTCAGCACGGCGTGGCCAAGGCCGAGCGGGCCGGTGCGGAAACCGGAAACTGAACGGCCCGGACTGAACGGCGTGTCGTCGGTTTCCGCGCCGTAAAATACCTCCAGACGATTGCCGGCCGGATCGCGAAACGAAATCAGGCTGCGAACACGCCTGTTGTCAGCGAGCGCCTGCGGTTCGGCGGTAACATCAACCTCGGCCTTTTCCAGCCGCGACGCGAGCGCGTCCAGCGCCGCCGCGTCGGCAACCTCCCAGCCAAAGAAACGCGCGCCGTCCGGCATCGAGCGGTCGATGACGATGCGCTGCTTCCTGTCGTCCATCCGGAATGCCAGCAGCGACGGGCTGCGCTCCACCGCCTGCAGGCCGACCAGTCCGGTTCCGAACTGCCGCCAGTCGTCGAGCGCGGCCGATCCGAACCCGGCATATCCCAGAGCCTGCACAGCCATTGCGCGCCTCCCGCTTTTTTAGTGATCTTGGGCTGAATCTATCCATATTTTGCTCGTTTGAGCACCAAAAGATGTGGCCGAAACCGACAACCCCTGGAGGTGTTCACGGCGATCATCCCTTGACGTAACGGCCCCGCCATGGTGTTTACGTGGCCCATGAGCACCGCCGTCCGCAAAACCCGTCTCTGGTGGCCCACCTTCTAAAGGTGGCCGGTGCGATTTTATTTTCTTCAATCGTTAGAGGCCGTCATCGCAGTGCGACGGCCTATTCGTTTGTCCTGTGTGGCGTTCCCTCGGCAAGTTTCGTAAGAGGATCACATGAACAGGACAGCGTTCTCACTGCCGGCCCGCAGCCAATATCGCACCCATGGCGGCCTGGAAGTATCGCGCTCGGTGGAGCAATTTACCGGCGGCGCCAGCCGGCTTGACGACCTGATCGATCTGCTCGATCGCCGCCGCGGCGTGGTGCTGTCGTCGGGCACCACG
>DATHHQ010000128.1:0-3875 GCA_035490095.1 Bradyrhizobium sp. | reverse complement strand
CATGGCCGCACGTCGCATCAGACGTGGGAGATCGGCCTTAAGCCGACATCGAACGGAGTCGTCGTCGGAGATCCCGTTGAGGACCATCGTTCTGTCGACGACGCGGTTCAGGCGGGAAATCAGGACCGCAATGAAGGCTGCCAGTGCTCCGAGAAGAAACGCAGGGGCCGCCGCCTGCGAGATGACATGCGATAGCTGGCTGACGGAGGGCGTATCTGGGTACATTGAATCCCGCCTCAGAATATGATCGCAAAACAGGTCAGACGCCATTGCGTCGTTGATGACGGTGGCTCGCCGGAAACGTCACTGCGCGGTCCCCGGAGGCCTGGGCCATACCACTTTCATGCTGCAAATCCTGCCAGGCGTTCGATGAACCAGTATGCGGCCATGATCCCGATCGCATAGGTCGCGACCGACCTTGCCTGGCGTTCGACCAAAGCCGGAAATGTGATCCACTGGGCGCATCGCAAGGCGCCCAGGACTGCGGCAATAAAGATCAGTTGTCCGGCCTCGACGCCGACGTTGAACGCAAACAGTGCAAGTGGGATATCCCCCTGCGGCAGGCCGATTTCGGTCAGCGCGCTGGCGAAGCCAAATCCGTGCAGCAGGCCAAACGAGAAGGCGACCAACCATGGCCATTGCGCGGTCAGGCTCGCTTGTCCCCGGTCGGATCGAAGGAGCTCGCAGGCCAGAAGAAGAATACTGAGCGCAATCGTAGCCTCAACCGGTGGTCCGGGTACGTGCACCAGTCCCAATGTGGCAAGACTCAAGGTGACGGAGTGCGCGACCGTAAAGGCGGTGACCGTGATCAGAAGTACCCGGCCGCGGCGCACGATCAGGATCAAGGCCAGCACGAACAGCAGATGGTCGTAGCCGAACAGGATATGCTCGATACCGTGCATCAGATAGGCCGTGGCGACCTGCAGAGAGCTGCGCGAGGTTGCGATATCGACCCATGGCTGGGACGGCCGCACCAGCGTGCTCGAATGTGTGCCGTCCAGCATCTGCACGCGCACCAGCACGTCCGTGACCGTTGCCTGAAGCCCGACGAACTCGATGCGCCTTCCGGCCAGTCCCTGGGTGCCGGCGTCGAAGACGCGGCGTTCGACCAGGGAATCGGGCAGCTCTTGCGCAGCAGGCTCGATGACGTCGTGAATGTCGTCCGGGAGCCGGAGTATGACCGGCAAGCGCATGCCGGCAAGCACTGGAGTTCGCCAAAGCAGTTGGTAGCGCCCGGGTCCGACTTCATCGATCTGCAGATAGGCCGGCCGGACCTCGTGAGCGCGCGCGAGCGGCATCGGCACCATCAGCGCCGCCAGGAGACCGGCCAACGCGACCTGGAGCCACCGCCAATGCATCGATCGCGCGCTCACCGCTGGAACACGCCTGTTGACGCGATTGGCGCCTGAGGATTCCTCAGGCTCCCGAAGTCGACCGATTCGATGGGCGGCACAACGACCGTGTAGCGCGCACGCATCGCTTCGAAAGCAATCCGCTTGATCTCGCGCTGCTTTTGATCCAGCCAGGCGGATTTGACGTCGGGCTCGACCTCCTCGAACGCAGGCACGCGGCCCGGCTCGATTGCATCGACGAAGACGAGATGCCAGCCATAGCCCGACTGGATCGGCCCCTGCCATGAACCGGGCTTGATCTGAAACACCGCCTTCGCGAAACCCGGGCCGAATTCCTTTCCGATCTGATCGGGCGCTCGTTCGGCGTAGTAGTCCTGGAACATGAAGGGGTCGGCGACCGCAGCGACTTTTGCGGCGTCGGCCGGCTCGCCGGCGATCTTGCCCAGCGCCGCAGCCGCCGCGTCGTGCGCGCCAGGTCGATCGAAGGAGAAGTAGAGGTGGCGGAAGCTCGCGCGCGGCGGAAGCGCAAAGCGATCCGAATTTTGCGTGTACCAGCCAGTGAGCTCGGCGTCACCAGGTTCCTGCAAAGCGGCAATATCCGCTGCCAGGAAATCCATCTTCTGCGCCAACCGGCGCTTCACGATCTCGTCATCCTTGTCAAGCCCGAGGGCGACGGCTTCGCGGGAGAGAATCTCCTGGCTTACCCGCTGCTCTATCAGGGCGTGCATCTGATCAGGCGTCGGCAGTGGCCGACCTTGCGCGAGCCAATGCACCGCCAATTGGCGGAGATCGTCCTTCGTGAGCGCGATCTGACTAGTTCGGTCGGTCCGGCTGGCGGCCGGGTTCAACAGTTGGTAGATCGCGAAGATCAGCGCGCCGGCAAGAAGGAAATGGAGCAGGGGTTCCCGCAACCACCTGTGCACAAGGGTTGGCGGTTTCGGCCCAGTCTGTGACTCATCCAGCGCTGACTCGGACGTTTCCAAGGTCGGCTGGGGTCGGACGAGTGGCTGCGGTGCCATAGGGTTGGCCTTTCAGGATCGGGGAATCTATTCAAGAGCCGCGTTGGCGGACGCGGCGCGCTGCAGATAGTTGACGACGGCAAATTCGGAGGCCGGATCCGCTATCGCGTTGGACTTGAGAAGCGCCGCGTAATCCATCGCAGCGTCCCAATAGTCCCAGTCAGCCAGTTGCTGCGCCACGAACCCTGCCATCGGCGGGCGCCCCCTGATGAAAGCCCGATAGGCCTGAATCACACGCTGGCGGGGCACCGTACGATTCGCATCGCCATGGACGTTGAGCGCAAGCAAGGCGGCCTCGATCTCCGGCATCGTCCGGCTGCGATCGGCAAAATACATCGCCTCAACCCAGTCAACGCGAGACGGCCCGCGCAATTCGAGGTCGGCGCCGATCATCGCGGCGAGGTTCGGGGTGTCGTGCGAACTCCGTGCGGCTTCGATGCGCAGCTCGAGCCGCGCGGCGTCGGCTGGACCGCCGACAAAGCCAAGCAAGAGAGTGTAGGCGGCATGCCGTGAGGCGAGCTTTGGATCGTCCAGCCAACGCGTAACCGCCGCTGCGTCGATTTGCGATCTCGCAACATCCATGATCGCGTATGGGGCGCGTGCCAGTTCGCCCCATGCGATCCGGGCGGCCAGCGGGTCGGAGTTTTCGAGGTAGGGCAGAACCAGTGCAATACGTTGCCGCCAGCCGGCGTAGCTGAGCGTGGACGACGTCTGCATGTTCGACGGCCAGGTGGGCCGTGGACGGTCACCTTTGACGAAAACGGTTGCAACCAGTTGTCGGAGCCAATCCGCATATTCAGCCCGGATGGTGCCCAGGCTGGTCCATTGCGAAGCAAACGGGTCACGAAGGAGCAAGTAAGGATCGGAGCCCGGTGCCGCTGCTGGGTCGAGGTCCGTCACCGGGTCCGCGATGATATCGCCGACGGCATCCTTGCCCTTCACGACCTCGACCATCCGGAGTTGGTTCGCGCCGGCAAGGGGCACGGCCAGCACCACTCGATCGGCCGAATCCAGCCGCTGGCCGATGGTCACACTTTGACGAGCTGCTTCATAGCAGAGCTGGCATGCCACCGCGGCCGCTGCCGAGATCAGGAGGAAGAAGGCGGCCAGCATGCACTTGAGCCACCCCAGCGAGGGAGACCGCGACATACGCTCCTCCTCAACGCAGCACCGGCTGACCCGGCAACGGATTGAGTTCGGCCACCGCCGGGATGATCTCGTAATTGACGTAGCCGAACTCGTTGCTGCGCGCGCCGTAATACTTGTCTCCCAGCTTGTAGGCGGTGACCTCGATCGGCGTGCCGGCGATCACGGTGACGATCTTGCCATTGTTGATGTAGTAGGGTGAAGGTGCGCCCCAAGAGCCGCTCTGCGCCGTATCGCCGACAGCACTCGGCTGGATGGCGCTGCCGCCGTTTTCGATCAGGCTCTGGCCCTGATTTTGCGCAAGTTTCGCCGTGACGTAGCCCGGGTCGATCGGCGTGAGCGTTTGCGTGGCATTGGC
>DATHHQ010000127.1:0-11565 GCA_035490095.1 Bradyrhizobium sp. | reverse complement strand
TAATCCTGATAGCTCGCGGTCAGCAGCTGCCCTTCGGGGTCGTAGGCCACGCCCTCATACAGCGCCTGGCCGATGCCTTGCGCGACGCCGCCATGAACCTGTCCCGTCACCAGCATCGGGTTGACGGCGACGCCGACGTCGTCGACCGTGGTGTAGCGCACGACACGGCTGACGCCGGTTTCCGGATCGATCTCGACTTCGCAGATATGCGTGCCATTGGGCCAGCTCGGGCCGTCGACCTCGCCCTCGCTGTCCACGCTCAGGCGCGCGCCGGTTTCCTTCTTGGCGATGTCGAACAAGCCGATCCGCTTGTCGGTACCGACCACCGTGAGCCAGCCATCGCGATATTCGATGTCCTCGACGGAGGCCTCCAGCATGTTCGACGCCTTCTCACGCGCCTTCGCGATCAGATCGTTGCTGGATACCGCTACCGCCGTGCCGCCGACGAACAGCGAGCGCGAACCGACGCTGCCGAAGCCGGTGGCCAGATCCGTGTCGCCTTGAACGACATCGATCTTGTCCATGGCAATGCCGAGCGACTCGGCGATCATCTGCGAGTAGGTGGTCTGCAACCCCTGCCCCATCGCCTGCGTGCCGGAATGCAGGATGACGCGCCCTTCGGCTGTGGCGTGCAGGCTGACCTTTTCGGTATGTGCGCGCCCGCCGGTCCATTCGATGTAGCTGGTGAGGCCGCGGCCATAGAGCAGGCCCTTCTTCCTGGCCGCCTTCTTGCGCGCAGCAAAACCATCCCAGTCCGAAAGCTTGGAGGCGCGCTCCAGCATGTGCGCGAACGCACCCGAGTCATAGACCTGACCGACGGCATTGGTGTAGGGCAGTTGCGCGGGCTTGATGTAATTCACCTTGCGAATGGCACGCGGGTCCATTCCGATCTGGCGTGCGGCAGCATCCATCAGCCGCTCGACGATAAAGACGCCTTCCGGGCGGCCTGCGCCGCGATAGGCGCCGACCGGCGCGGTATGCGTCATCACCGCCTTGACCTCGTAGTGCACCAGCGGAAGGTCATACACGCCGCTCTGCACGAACGGCCCGAGCACCAGCGGAATGATGGTGCCGGCGCCGGTGAGATAAGCACCGGTGCCGCCAACCGAGCGCACCCGATAGGCCTGCACCCGGCCCTTGGCGTCGAGCGCGAACTCGCCCGTCGATGTCAGGTCGCGGCCATGGGTGCCGCCGACGAACTCGTCGGTGCGGTCGCCGCGCCAGCGCACCTTGCGGGCCAGCTTGACGGCGGCGTAAGCCACCATGCCGTCTTCCGGATAGAGATTGGTTTTCTGCCCAAAACCGCCGCCGATATCGCCGACCAGCACGCGCACACTTTCCTTCGGCCGTTTCAGGATCGCTTCGGCGAGAACGTCGCGGGTCGAGCCCGGCGTCTGCGACTGTACGTGCAGGATCAGCCGCCCGGATTTCTCGTCGATTTCGGCGATGGTTGAGCGCGGCTCCATCGCGGAGGGGATCAGCCGCTGACTGACAAGATCGAGCGAGACCACGTGCGCGGCGTTGGCGAATGCCGCCTCGACCGCGGCCGCGTCGCCATAACTCATCGCCGCAACAATGTTGTCGGGTGCGCTCGCCCACACCACGGGTGCGCCCGGCTTGGTCGCCGCCATCGGATCGACCACCGAAGGCAGCACTTCGTATTCAACCGCGATCGCCTCGGCCGCGGTTTGGGCTGCAACGCGCGACGTCGCCACCACGGCTGCGACCGGTTCACCGGCAAAGCGCACGATCTCATGGGCCAATAGCCGGCGCGGCGGCACCGTCATCGGCGAGCCGTCGGGACGCATGAACACCGACAGCGTCGGGATGGTGCCGATATCGTCGGCGACCAGATCGGCACCGGTATAAACCGCCTCGACACCGGGCATTTCCCTGGCGGCCTTGATGTCGATCGACACGATCTTCGCATGGGCATGCGGCGAGCGCAGCACATGCAGCCACAGCGCGCCGTCTTCCGGTCGGTCGTCGATGAACTGCCCCTTCCCGGTGAGAAGTCTCTGGTCTTCAAGTCGCCTGACGGGCTGGCCCGCACCGAAACGCATATTGCCGGGAAGAATATTCATCAGTTTGTCCTTCGAGTCTTTTGTTCGATTGGGCGGGTTTTAATCGATCTGCAAGGTGCAGGCCAACCCGCGGTGGCGCATTCAGTAAACCGTTGGCCGGGGTGAGCCTCTTGCTCCGTCATTCCGGGATGCGCCGTCAGGCGCAGACCCGGAATCTCGAGATTCCGGGTTCGCGCTGGCGCGCGCCCCGGAATGACGGATCACCCGATATCCCGCAGCACCGCTTCGACGGCCTTGCGCTCGTCCGCCGTGAGCGCTGCCTGGGGGGCGATGGGATCGCCGACCTCGTAGCCCTGGATCGCAAGCCCGGCCTTGATGCAGGCCGCCAGATTGTAGCGCGCGAACGCTTCGTTGATGCGCCACAACCGCCGCTGTAGCGCCAGCGCATCGTCCCAGCACGCGGCCATGCAGAGATTATAGAGCTCGACGCTCTGGCGCGGAATGAGGCAGGCCGGTCCCGCCATCCACCCGACGCCGCCGATCAGCATCACCGCGGCCGGGATATGCGCCGACGCCGAGAACACGCGGATGGAGTCGCCGCAGCGGTTCATGATCGACAACAGCCGCCCGGTGTTGGTCGAGGCGTCCTTGATGTAACCAATGCGCGGATGCGCTGATAGTCGCGCGATCACGTCGAGCGAAAGGTCGGAGCGCTGAAATTGCGGATTGGTGTAGATCACAACGGGAATATCGACCGCATCCGCGATGGCGCGGAAATAGGATTCGACCTGCGCATCGCCGAGCGGGAAGTAGGCTTCCAGAATGGCAAGGATGC
Organism: Bradyrhizobium sp.; assembly: GCA_035490095.1. GTDB lineage: Bacteria > Pseudomonadota > Alphaproteobacteria > Rhizobiales > Xanthobacteraceae > Bradyrhizobium. The sequence continues at coordinate 8,706 of DATHHQ010000127.1, read as the reverse complement.
CGTCGGCACCGAGCTTCTGATACGACTGCGCCTGCGCGACCGCGTCCGATGTCGAGGTCGAGGCGACGCCGGCCACCACGGGCACCCGGCCGTTGGCGGCTTCGATGGTGGTTTGCACCACCGCCATGCGCTGCGCGTTGTTGAGATAGGCGAACTCGCCGGTCGAGCCGAGCGGTGTCAGCCCGTGCACGCCTGACTTGATGAGATCATCACACAGACGGCCGAGCACGCCGGTGCGGATGTGCCCATCGGCATCGACGGGCGAGACCAGATAGGGAAAGACGCCGTGAAAGTCGGGCATGGTGGGGATTGTGCCTCGATCGGCGCTTCAATTAGCGGTGGCGCGCCACTCAGAACAAAATTGCGAACTCTTATGTAATTGAAATTGCCATATAGTCCAGGCGCCCCTCCCCCAAGCAACCAGGTTTGCGGCGCGGGCACTGCTCGCTCATATACGACGCATGAAACCAACGAAGCCCGATCGTCACTCACATCGTGGAGTGCGGAAACTTGTACTTCTGGCCGCCTGTGTCGCCTCCCAAATTCGGGCGGGCGTTGCGGGCATATCGAGATGCCGCACGCCCAAGGGCCTTAGCGCGTTCATCACGGCGTTCATGATGGTGGCAGGCGCAGCGATTGCGCCAGCCTGACCGCTTCCCTTCACGCCCAGCCGGTTGGCGCGGCTTGGAAACTCAGTTGTCAGGTTGCCCTCGAACGAAGGAATGTCGTCCGCACGCGGCAGGGCATAATCCATCAGCGAGCCTGAAAGGATCTGGCCTGTCTCGGCATCGAACAGCACTTGTTCGAGCAGCGCCTGGCCGATCCCTTGCACCACGCCGCCATGCACCTGGCCCAGTGTCAGGCGAGGATCAAGCAGGCGGCCGTAGTCGTCGAAGATCACGTAGCGGTCGAGCGTCACTTCACCCGTCGCAGGATCGATCTCCACTTCGGCGACATGGCACCCGTTGGGGAACGTGTAGCGGTCGCAGAGGTGCGTCGCCTGGTGCGCCAGACCGGGCGCAACATCGCCGGTCACCTGGTATGAGGCACGCGCCACCTCGTCCAGGCTGATCTCCTGTCCGGTCGCGGCCACGCGCAACATGCCTGCTTCGTAGTGGACGGCATCGGCGCTGGTCTGCAGCAAGCGTGCGGCAAGCCGCCGCGCATTCTCGATCAGGCCTTCGGCCGCGAGCAACAGAGCGGCGCCGCCCTGGTGCATGGATCGCGCCCCGCCATGCCCGCCTCCGCTGCCGAGATCGTCGGTATCGCCTTGCCGAAACCGGAAGCGCTCGAGCGGCAAACCAAGCGTATCGGCCGCGATCTGCGCATACGTTGTCTCATGGCCCTGGCCATTGGAATGCGTGCCGACCATCAGATAGATCCGGCCGTCCTCGCCGTAATGCAGTTCCGCCACTTCGTTGGGCTGGCCGCGCGCGGTTTCGAGAAAGCAAGCATAGCCGAGGCCACGAAGCTTGCCCTGCGCGCCCGAGCCTTGCCGACGCGCGTCGAATCCCGCAGCTGCAGCGACTGCGAGATCGATCGCGTGAACAAAGCTGCCTTGCTCGACCGACAGCCCCATCGCGGTGCGATGAGGAAAACTGCGAAAGATGTTCTTGCGCCGCAGCTCGAGCGCGTCCATCCCGAGTTCGGCCGCGGCGGTGTCGATGCATCGCTCAACCAGATAGTTCGCCTCGGGTTTGCCGGCGCCGCGATAGGCGTCGACCGGCGTCGTGTTGGTGAAGACGCCGCTGGTCTGAAATGCGACCAGCGGGATGTCGTACACGCCACCCATCGCGCTACCCATCGCCATGGTCGGCACGGCCGGCGCCACCGTCGAGACATAAGCACCCATATTGGCAAGGATTTTGGCTTCGAGAGCCAGGAATTTGCCATCGCGGTCGAGCGCAAGGCGAGCCCGGACGAGGCTGTCGCGGCCATGCACGGAGGCCATGAACTCCTCGCTGCGGTCCCCGATCCACTGCACCGGGCGGCCGACGCGGCGCGCCGCCCACAGCACCAGCACCCATTCCGGATAAAGAACGTTCTTCATCCCGAAGCCGCCGCCGACATCGGGAATACTGACGCGAAGTTTTTCGCGCGGGATCCGGAACACCGAGTCTGCGAGCAGATCGCGGATCATGTGCGCACCGGCGGCTGAGGCGGTCAGGTGCAGACGGCCGTTCGATGCGTCGAATGCGCCGAGCGCACCGCGCGTTTCCAGCGGCGCGGCCACCACGCGATTGTTGATCAGCTCGCATTCCACGACATGGGCGGCACCGTGCATGGCCGCCTCTACAGGGCCGATCTCGCCGCGCTGGAATTCAAACGCGACGTTGTTTGGGGCCTCCGGCCAAATCGACGAATTTCCCGGCCGAACTGCTTGTGCCATCGAAATGACCGGCTGCAGCGGTTCGTAGTCGACGACGATCGCCTCGGCAGCATCGCGTGCGGTTTCGGCGCTTTCCGCGACCACGAACGCAATGGGCTCCCCGACATAGCGAATGGCTTCGCGAGCCAGCGCGTGGCAGGGCGGAACGATGAGGGGCTTCGCCATCGGGATGTTGGTCACCGCGCAAGGCAAGGGTCCGATATTGTCTGCAGCCAGATCGAATCCGGTGAGAACGGCCGCGACGCCTTGTATCCGAAGCGCCGCATCGACATGGATCGCGACGATGCGCGCGTGCGCATGCGGCGAGCGGACGACGACGCCATGAAGCGCGTCTGGCACGGACAGATCGGCGATGTAGCACCCTCGCCCCCGCACGAAGCGCTCGTCTTCAAGGCGGTTGATGCTGCGGCCCAACAACTGCTCGGTCATGCGAAGGTGTATGGAACGCGAGGGCTACAAAGGCAACAGCAGCGAAGCGGATGGGGAGCAGAACGAATTCGGACAGGGGCCAGGCGTGGACCTCACACAGGCGGTACGTTTACGCTGAGCACCGAGTACACCCACGATAGCAGCTACAGCCCAAGGCCACTTTCGCAATGGACAATTCCAGTATTCGATTTTTTGTCGTTGAGTATTGTCCAACAGGGATATTGCAGACCGGGTTCGCCATAGTCCCAGTTCCGGAGAGCGGCCCTTGGAGCATTCACGGGCTCAGCGTCGCCACATGAACCAGAGATCTGCTAGCGGCGAACGGACGAGAAACCGGATTAATCGGTAGGTGGCGCTCCCTAGCTAGGAGATACAGCGAACGCTCACAGAAACACTGATAAAATAGGCACAAACACCAAAACCAGCATCTCGCTCGCCTCACCGTTCACGGTGCCATCTATTGAACAGCGCGGACGCTAGTCCCCTTTGTCACCCCTCTCTCATTTATCCCCCGGAGCACCTTGAGGTCCCTGCGATCCCTTTGCACCCAGGGGGAAGGGCCCATCGGCCCCCCTATCGCCCAAGCGCTCTCGTAACCGACATCAGCCTGGGTGGGCATCCCGTCAAAACGCGTTTGGCGTTGCCCTCTGATCTATCGTACAATAGCCCTCTAGGTTGGATTGCGGGCCATGCAGGAGCAGCGGCCAGTCCGGGTCGAGCGCAGGTTGTCGGCGATATTGGCCGCCGACGTGGCTGGCTATTCGCGGCTTATGCATAGCGACGAAGAGCCTACGCATGCCAAACTGACCGCGCTCCTAATGGACGCTGTCAACCCAGCAATCGCCGAACACGGCGGCCGCATCGTGAAGAACACCGGGGATGGGTTCTTGGCGGAGTTTCCGAGTGCGGTCGAGGCGGTCCGGGCTGCGATGCTATTTCAGACCCGTATTCATGAACTTACAATCGGAGACGCCGAAGACAGGCGCGTTCGTTTCCGTGTCGGCATCAATATCGGCGACGTGATTGCTGAGCCGCACGACATTTTCGGCGACGGTGTAAATATCGCGGCACGACTTGAGAGCATCGCGGAACCAGGCGGTATCTGCATCTCGTCGTCAGCCTACGATCAGGTTCTGGGAAAGATCACCGTCGAGTTCGTCGACTTGGGCGAGCAGCGCCTCAAGAATATTGCGCGCCCGGTAAGGGCTTATGCTGCAGTCCGGGATGGACTTGGCCAAACCACACAAAGCAGCGGTGTGACGTTCAATCCCTCTTCAGCGCCGCGTCTATCCATCGTGGTGCTCCCGTTTGCTAACATTGGCGGCGATCCCGAGCAGGACTATTTCGTGGACGGCGTGACTGAGAGTTTGACCACGGACTTGTCGCGCATCGAAGGTTCGTTCGTAATCGCGCAGAACAGCGCGTTCTCATATAAGGGTAGAGCTATCGATGTACGGCAAGTCGGCCGCGAATTGAACGTTCGCTACGTGCTCGAAGGCTCACTGCAACGCAGCGGTAAGCGGCTTCGTGTCAACGTGCAGCTGATCGATGCTGAAAGCGGCCAACATCTTTGGGCCGAGTGCTTCGAGAAGCCCGTCGCCGATCTATTCGATATGCAGGATGAAATCGTATCGAGGCTCGCCAATGCGCTAGATGCCCAACTGATTGTAGCCGAGGCACGACGGGCGCAAGGTTCGCCGCATCCCGATGCGATGGACTTATATCTCCAAGGCATGGCTTCTATATTTATGGGATTGAACCCCCAGCACTTGATCCAAGCGCGCGGCTTTTTCGAACGTGCCTTGGTAATCGATCGACGAAGCGTCGGGGCGCTGGTCGGCATGGCAATCGTGGAGCTGACAATGGGAAGCGCCCTGTTCAGTGACGACCGGGCCATGCGCTTTTCGGCAGCCGAAACAAGTGCCATCAAGGCGCTCTCGTTAGCCCCGGACCACGCAGTGGCCCACATGGTTTTGGGTGACGTCTATATTTTTACAAACCGCCATGCCCCAGGGATTGCTGAATGCGAGCGGGCACTAACGCTTAATCGCAACTTGGCCGACGCTCATAGCTATATTGGTTTCGCGAAATTTTGCATGGGTCGCGCTACCGAGACCGAAGGCCATATACTTGAGGCTTTCCGTCTCTCCCCTCGCGATATCCACGCCTACCGGTGGATGCATGTTGTTGGCTTGGCCAAGCTGCAACTCGGCGCGGATGCCGAAGCCGCCAGTTGGCTACGACGAAGCATTGAGGCCAACCGCAATTATCCTATGGCCCATTTTGCGTTGGCCGCTGCCTTGGGCTTGCTCAGCGCGCTGGATGAGGCGCGAACCGCTGCAATGGCTGGACTCGCGCTCAACTCAGGCTTCACCATCCGTCGCTTGCGCGCCACTCAACCAAGCGACAACCCGACTTACCTTGCTGCACGCGAACGCTTCTGTAAGGGCATGCGCCTTGCCGGTGTGCCTGAGGGCTAATGTCCGTAATGGGGTCACGAAGCTCGCCGACTTGCCCGCCATCGTCCGGCTGCGCGGGATCGCCTTAGCTGCGACGGAGAGAATTCGCCTCAGCGCAGGGTCCCTGAACGACACGCCCATGAAGACGATGAGTTTGTTGCGATAGTGGCCCTCGAACAGGCGCCAGATCTCGCGCCGGCGGACTTCGGCTGTGTCGAACTGCTCTTCAACAAAGACCATGTCCCATTCGAGATCCGGCCGGAACTTGGCACCTTCGAAATCGCCGTTGAGCTTGATGATCAGGGACCTTGCCGAAAAGTTGTTCAGCAACTCGCTGACGCAGCGAAGCGCGGCGCTCGCCTTTCCCGGCAAATCTCGCCAAGGTAGCTCGCCGAAAACTGATTATGGTGGACGCCGCCGCCTTTCTTGAGGCCTTGAACTCGCCTCCCGGAAACCGCCTTGAAGCTCTTAAGGGCGATTTGGCGGGTAAGCACTCGATCCGCATCAACGATCAATGGCGTGTTCAGGCGGACCGATGCGAGTCCCGAAGACGTGGAGATAGTCGACTATCACCAGCCAGACCGGCCGAATGTGGCCACCGAATAGGAGTTCGCACATGGCAAAGAAACTTCCGCCGGTTCATCCCGGCGAAATCCTGCGGGAAGAATTTCTCGTTCCGCTTAAGCTGACACCTTACGCGGTCGCGGCCGCGCTGAACGTGCCGCGCACCCGGATCGAACGCATTGCGCGCGAAGAAAAGCCCGTTACGGCCGACACCGCGCTGCGGCTCGGCAAATTCTTCAAGACCGGCGCTGCGTTCTGGATGAACATTCAGGCGCGCTTCGATCTCGAAACGGCCGAAGACGTGCTCGCGCCGCAGATCAAGAAGATCGCGTCTTACGAGGCGCTGTGAGAGCGATGCAAATCGCGCTTACCGAGTATCTTGTAACCGATAGCCTGACACCCGGCGCGACGTCCAAGGCCTAGTTTAGAGCCATACGGTGACGGCGAGAAATCCTTCCGCCGCGAAATAGGAGGCGCAAAACGCGTCCGCGGGTCCCTCATATCCGCCCAGCGTCCCTGAGCACCGCGATCGTCCGCAATGCAATACCGCGCATCAAACCGATCTCGGTCACATCCCGTCCGTCGGCGAGCGCCTTTGCAACGATCGCGAGTTCGCGCCAACATAGATCGGCGGCCTCAGGCGCCTCACGCATCCATAGGGCCGTGCGCAAAACAACGTCAGCCCATCTGTCACGACGTCGTCCAATGACACTCTGCAATAGATAGGTAGCAAGTTTAGTGCGATCACGGCCGCGGGCGCGCTCCACGGCTTGAGCCACCTGCGGGTCGTCCTCGAACCAGGATTGTGCGACGGTCGCCAGCTCGGCAAGTTTGCTGCTCTTCCGTAGCACCGATGCGAGCGCGGCGGGCTCACACATCGCCTTGGGGACCTCGGCGATCAACCCAGCGAGCGTTTCACCAAAAGCCATGCGCGCGGGTTGCCAATCGGCACCACCGATCGTTTCAGCGACCTGGAGCAGGCCGAATGGTGGCGCTTCCCGTTTCTCGATACTGAGCGCCAGTTCGTGCGCCAAGATGCGATCGAGATATGTACGGGATACGGCAAGCGTAGGGGTGTCCATCCCGGCGGCGGCGAGGCTCATCTCGATCTGGCGGCCCGATTCCGGTTCGCCGCTCCAGGCATCCGCAATCCCCCCTTTGATCAGGACCGATGATATCCGCTTTTTCCGTCCGACCGGGGATATCAGCAGGAATCCTTGCGCTGTGGCGCCATCGACGCTAGTGGCGACAATTGCCTCTATCCCGCCAGCCTCCCATGGTGCGCAATCGATCCCCGCCGCCCGCGCCTTGCGGATGACCGCGTCGACTGCGGCTCGCTCGTTCTCGGGTCGCCAATTGCGCATCGCAATCAGCCGCCGAACCTCGGTCGACGTCAGCGAGGCTGCGACCTGCGCAAGCGCTCCGGCAACCGCCTGGCGCACGGTCGAATTTGGATCGAGCAAGAACAGAACCGCGGCGCCACGCGCTTCGGGGACGTCGGCAAGCGCCAGGCCCACCGCCAAGGCGCTGCGGGTTTCCGCCGGCATGGCATGACCGCTTTCGATCAGCGAGCCGACGGCCAGGAACGGATCGCCGTCGCACGCTTCGAGGATGCCAGCGAGAGCGGCGCGGACGTCGGTCGGAAGCGGTCCGTCCTGGTTCCGATCAACGAGCTGATTTGTCGACGCCGCAGCAAGCTCTGGCGACGCAGGGATTTTCGACTGATGCAGCGCTCCCCCCACAAAGGCAAGCATGCGCCCGTCGACGTTTCCGGCCTCGACCTGTGCGACGACGTCGGCTTGAAAATCCGCGATCAGTTGGCTTGCGTCCGCGTAGCCGCGATCGGTGCGATAACGTAGATGCTCAAGCAGCCGCTGAAGCAGAAACAGATAACCGATCGCAAGCGGCTCATCCTTGCCGGCCGGAGGCATGTGGCGAGCCGCGCCCGTGAAAGCGGCAAAGATTTCGCGTGGGGAGCTTTCGCAATACCGATCGAAGGCATCGTTGAACGGGGGCGGTCGACCTTTGGCGATCGCCTGCGCGATCCGTCTCGCATGCTCATCCGTCGGCGAGGATTTTGTCTGGGCTCGGCTCATCGAGGTGCCTCCGCGAATCATTTGCAATGATAGCCGGGAGTTGGTCTCGTTCCTTTCAGAGCCGGAGATATCCACTCACAAAATCCGCCCTTGTCGACGGACAGGCTGAAAGGAATTATCCGGCTTGGCCGCCTCTTTTAATTCCGCCCGCGCTCCTCTGGCTATTTGGTCGCTTAACTATCGCGTAGCTTCCGCAGGTACGTTCGACGTGACGCGCTTGGCGTCGTTGAGCCGATGCCATCTGAGCGACCGCGGAAAAGCCGGCGAAACAGAGCAATCTTCTCTTTGATTGTCGAATTCCGGTCGATGGGAGCGCCGGCTCTTGCCGGAAGGACCACCTTAATGGCCGCGGTCCCCTCACTCTGCGCCGATCGCAGAGTGTTGATCTCGGCTACGATCTCCTCGCGCCGGCGTTCCAGCGCGGTGAGCGGCGCCACGAGTTCGGTAATTCTGGCGTCTATTTGCGTCATCGTGAAGATTGGCGTGTGCCAACTTGATCCAGCGTCAGCTTGACGCAATTTTGCTTCGCCCGATAGCGCCGATCCTAGCCCCGGGTTCGCAGTTTTATTCTGAATGGTGGCAAAATGGCGCTCCCTAGGAGAATCGAACTCCTGTTTTCGCCGTGAGAGGGCGACGTCCTAACCGCTAGACGAAGGGAGCGGACGATCAGGGAATAGCCTTGAAATCCGCCGGCTGCAAGATGGGTTCGTTCAGGGTTCGCTGACGAATTTCAGCCGGCCGGCCGCTTTAAGCGTATGCGCGTCAAAAG
>DATHHQ010000126.1:0-7742 GCA_035490095.1 Bradyrhizobium sp. | reverse complement strand
TGCGGATCGACTTCGGAGTAAGCCGGCACTTCGAGATCGCTATCGATACCGAACACTTGCCGGACCGACACCTTCATGTCGGGCAAACCGGCGGGTTCCTGCACTTTGGTCATGGCGGCGGTCGTCATCAATCCTCCGAGGTCTCGGACGCTCCCGAAACCAGATTTGCGGCATGGCTGCGATGGGGGCTAGAGGTGAACCTAGCAGAGAGCAAGGGCCGGCAGAAGCCCGCGGGGCAATCAAAGTTCCATCGCGTTATCATCTAGATAGGTGCCGGCCTCGGTTTTTGGAGGGCTGCCCTGCGAATCACGCCGCACTTTCGCCGGGACAATTGGCCACCCCTCGTTCGAGGGCGCTGATGGCACTTTCCACTCCGGCGATAACTTATGTTAGGTCTGGGCCCCGACCGGACAGCAATACCCGCACAGGAATCTTGTGGCTTCCTTCATCGATCCCTTGATTGCGTTCGTCTCGGCACACGCGTGGCTTGCCTATCTCACGCTATTCCTCGCCGCCCTCCTCGAAGCAGTTCCCATCGCAGGCTCGGTGATCCCGGGCTCGACCATTATCCTGGCGCTGAGCGCGCTGGTGCCGGGCGGCGACCTGCGGCTCGAGTGGGTGCTGGCGGCCGCGATCGCAGGTGCGTTGCTGGGCGACGGAACGGCATTCTGGATCGGACATCGCACCCAGCGCGAAATCCTGAGCTCCTGGCCGATGACGAATTACCCGCGCGTGGTGGCGCAGAGCGAAGCGTTCTTTCGTCGCTGGGGCGTGCTGGCGGTGTTCTTCGCCCGATTTGTGCCGCCGATCCGCGCCTTCGTGCCAATCACGGCAGGCGCGTTGGGCATGACGCCGCTGCGCTTTTACGCCGTCAACATCCCGGCGATCCTGCTATGGGCGCCCGCGCATGTGCTGCCGGGCGTGCTGGCGATATCCGCGCTGCACCGCTACGCCGGAATTCCGCATCATACCGGAATCGGCAAGCATTATTGGATGCTGATTGTGGTCGGCGGCGCGCTGGTTGTCGCGCTGGCGGTCTGGATCATCCGTCGCCGAAAGGGCGGAGGCATTATCGAGCCGGCAACGGCGGCCGCTCGCAAGGATCCCTGACGGCTCAAGATCCGGCGCTCATCCAAATTCTGCAAATCCTTACGGCCTGTTGAAAGCCGGGCTGCGCCCTGGCGCCGGACCGATGTAGCGCGCGCGGGGGCGGATCAGTCCGCCATGCCGCAATTGCTCGCTCGCATGCGCGATCCATCCGACGGTCCGCGCCATCGCAAACAGCACCAGTTCGTTGCCGGGCGGCAGGCCCAGCGTATGCACCAGCACCGCGAGCGCGTAGTCGATATTGACGAATTCGCCGGTCGCTTCGAGGATCCGCTCCGGAATCTCGGTGGTGAGTTTCTCCGCTGCGCCGGCCTGCGCCAGCGCTGCCAGCAGGGCATGCGCGCGCGGATCGCCGTGCTTGTAGACGCCGTGACCGAAGCCCGCGAAACGTTCGCCGAGCGCAACGCGCTCCCGGATGACCGGGGCGACATCGCGATCCACCAGCGTCCTCACGAGTTGCGCGGCCAGAACCCCGGCACCGCCGTGCCTGGGGCCTTTCAACGCCACGAGGCCGGCGATCATGGCATCATAAAGATTCAATCCGGTGGATGCCGCGCACCGCACGGTATAGGCCGAGGCGTTCAGTTCATGATCCGCCAGCAGCACCAGCGCACGGCGGATCAGATCGGCGGCGCGCTTGTTGTCCGGCGCCCAGGCTTTGGCGATCTGGAGATGAAGCGGTTGCGGCGACGATGCGCCGTTCAACATCGTGGCAACCACCAAACGCAGGATGCGGCCGCCGACCATCGCGCGCCCGTCGGCTGCGCGGGTAAAGGCCCGTGGATCCGCGCTTGCGGCCAGCGCCAGCACGGCGATGGTGCGATCGATCGGTGCGGCATGGCGCGCGGCGTCGGCGACGCTGCGCATTTCGCCCGATACATGCGGGCAATTGTCCTGGGAAAACGGATCGACGCCGGTCACATCCCACAGCAAGGTCGCGGCATGTTCGAGCGTATCCTTCTCCGCAAGCTCGATGCAGTTCACGCCGCGGTAAATCGGGCCATCCTCGGTGATGGTCGAAATCGACGAATCCATCACCGGCAGATCGGCGTCGAAATTTCTGAGGCCACGCGGCTCCGGCGACGGCGCGCGCCGTTCCTTCAGCCCGCGGACGTCCTCCGCTCGATAGCGATGGCTTCGCGAATCCGACGAGGGCTCGGAGCGGATCAATCCGCGGCTGACATAGGCGTAGAGCGTGGCGGGCGAGATCGCGAGTTCCGCCGAGGCCTCGCGGGCGGAGAGGTAAAGTGCCGTGGGTTTTTTCATATTGATTTACATAATCAAGATTGATCAATCTGTCGAGAGGGTCGACCTTTGAGGCTTCAAAGGAGACGGACCATGAACATGCAACTTTCCAAGAGCCCGATCGGGCTGGACGGCATTCCCGCCGCCGAAACGGTGCTCAGCCACGTCGATGGCGAGCGTGGTGAACTGATCATCGCCGGCGAACGCGTGGGTGACCTGGTGCACAAAACCGGCTTCGAGGGTGTGACCGCACGGCTGTGGAGCGGCGGAACCGGCCAGCCGACGGCTGAGGCCACCGTGCGCGCCACTTTGGGGGCGGCCCGCGAACGCGCCTTTGCCCGGCTTCCGGACTTACTGGGAATTACGCGCGGCCTGTCGATCGTCGATGGCTTCCGCGCCGCCATCGCCGGATTGCGCGCGGAAAACGGATTGCCGCATGAGGCCACCATTGTCGGGGCGTTTCCGGTGATCGCCGGCGCGTTGGTGCAGCGCGCCAGGGGCGGTCAACCCATCGCGCCCGATCCGACCGCCAGTCACGCCGCCGATACGCTGTCGATGATGCTCAACCGCAAACCCGACGCGCGCGAAGTGGCGGCGCTGGACGCTTATTTCGTGACGGTGTGCGATCACGGCATGAACGCATCGACCTTCACCACCCGCGTCGTGGCTTCGACCCAGGCCGACCTGTTCGCGGCCGTGACGGCGGGATATTGCGCGCTGACCGGACCGCTTCATGGCGGCGCACCGGAGCCGGTGCTGGAAATGCTGGACGCCATCGGCAGCAGCGAGCGCATCAAGCCCTGGGTTGACGGCGCGCTGGCACGCGGCGAACGGCTGATGGGCTTCGGCCACCGCATCTATCGCGTCCGCGATCCACGCGCGGATGTGCTCAAGGGCGCGATCGAGCGGCTCGCCGGTAGCGGCGCCGATCTTCCGTTCGCGGGCGAGGTTGAGGCCTATATCCGCGCGGCGTTGCGGCGGAAAAATCCGGACCGGCCGCTCGACACCAATGTGGAGTTTTTCACCGCGATCCTGCTCGACGCGCTCAAAATCCCGCGGCAGGCTTTCACGCCGATCTTCGCGGTTGCCCGCGCCGCGGGATGGACCGCGCACGCCCGCGAGCAGCAGCGGGGCGGCCGGCTGATACGGCCAAGTTCAGCCTATATCGGGGCGATGCCGGATTGAGAGCATGGCTTGACGATCTCATGAGAGCGCAATCGCGCTCTCATGTTGTCTTGTCAGGTCGCGCCGCGCACGACCGTCTTGAGATAATTATATGCCTTGATGATTTCGATCAGGCGATCTTCCGTCGAACGGTCGCCGCCATTGGCATCGGGATGGTGCTGTTTCACCAACGCCTTGTATTTCGCCTTGACGACCTCGAGGGTTGCATCCGGGCCAAGCCCCATCACCTGCAGCGCCTTGCGCTCGGCGTTGAATATTTTTCGGGTTTCCGGCTTCGGCTCGTCGCCAATGCCTGAGCCCGGACCCGGCCGCCAGCGGCCGCGGCCATTGAGCTCGCTGAACATGCTGAACGGATCGGCCGCGCCTTCCAGATCGGCCTCGGGGCTGCCCTTGCCTTTCTTGGAACTGGTGTTGGCGCCCATCTTCCAGGTCGGACGATGGCCGGTCAGCGCATCCTTCTGGTAACGCGCAACCGCATCCGCGTTCATACCGGAGAAGAAATTATAGGACTGGTTGTACTCGCGGACGTGATTGAGACAGAAGTGCCAGTATTCCTTGTCGTTGGCACGACCCTTGGGCGCGCGATGCGGCCCCTTGTTCTTGCAGTCGGGCCATTCGCACATGGCGGATGCTTCGCGCGCCTGCGCCTGCTGCTTCGCCGTCAGCTTGTTGGGCTTGATGCGAATGGAGTCGAAGAATTTGGATGAATCAATCGGCATGGCTGACTATGACAACGCAATGCGAAAAGCTTCAAGTCTTGACATTGCGAATACCTCACCTTCGATGCGCCATTGACGAAATGCGGTCATGGACGTATTGCCGCCGCCATGAGCGCAGGAAAAACAGTCCAGCATACTATCACAAACAAGTTGCGTGAAGCTTTCGCGCCGGAAAGCCTCGACGTGTCAGACGAATCACATTTGCATGAGGGCCATGCCGGCCACAGGCCGGGCGGCGAGACGCACTTCAGCGTGTATATTGTGTCGTCTGCCTTCGAAGGGAAGAGCCGGATCGAGCGTCACCGCATGATTAATGCGACGCTGGCCGCGGAACTCGCAGGAAGCGTGCACGCGCTGGCGATCAAGGCGCAGGCGCCGGGGGAGACCGGGGGCTGAGATTCCACGCGGCTCTCTTCGCCGTCATGCCCCGCGAAAGCGGGGTATCCAGTATTCCGGGAATTCGAGGCTAGAACCAGCCAACACGGTGACTGGATCGTCCGCTTTCGCGGACGATGACGACTTTGGACACCGCCGCAATCTAATTTAACGAAAATCGCGCCTAAAACGCCGTGCCGGCCCGCTTCGGCTTTTTCTCCTCAAACTCGGCCTCGCGCGGCACTGCCACGATCCGAAGTGCGGTGATGCGATTGCGCTCGCGGCGCAGGACGCGGAAGCGGAAGCCATGGAAGGTGAAACTCTGGCCGCGCTCCGGAATCGAGCGGGCCTCGTGAATCACGAGCCCCGCGACGGTGGTCGCCTCTTCGTCCGGCAGGTGCCAGTCCATCGCGCGGTTGAGATCGCGGATCGGCACCGAGCCGTCGACCACCACCGAACCGTCGGGCTGGGCGCGGACGCCGGCCACCACCACGTCGTGCTCGTCGGAAATATCGCCGACGATTTCTTCCAGAATATCCTCCAGGGTCACCATGCCTTCGACTTCGCCGTATTCGTCGACCACCAGCGCGAAATGGGTCTTGCGGCGACGGAACGCCTTGAGCTGTTCGGACACCGGGCGCATCTCCGGCACGAACCACGGCGGCAGCGCAATCGTCGAGACATCGATCTTGGAAGTATCGCCGTCGGCGGCCCGGATCGCGCGCAGCAGATCCTTGGCGTGCAGCACGCCGATGATGTTTTCGGGCTTCTCACGCCACAGCGGAATCCTGGTGTATTCGGTGGCCAGCATCTCGCGCACCAGTTCTTCGGGCGGCAGGTCGGCGTTGATCATCACCATTTCGGTGCGATGAACCATGACGTCGGAGACCTGAAGCTCGCTCAGGTCCAATAGCCCGCCGAACATGTCGCGGTCCTGCTTTTCGACCTTGCCTTCGTGATGCAGAAGATCGACCGCGCCACGCAACCGCTCGGTCGGCGACAGGATGGGCTGGTTGTGACCGATCTTGATGCCGAGCATATTCATCAACACGCGGACGATCGCCTCGATCACGGTGAGCAGCGGTCCCAGCAGATATACCATCACCTTCATCGGGCGCGCGACCAACAGCGACACCCGGTCCGGTGCATTGATGGCAATGGTCTTCGGCAGCACCTCGGCGAAGATCACGACCATCACCGTCATCACGCCGGTGGCATAGAGCACGCCGACTTCGCCGAACCAGGCCGTGAAGATGCCGGTCGCCAGCGCGGATGCGCCGATATTGGCGATGTTGTTGCCGAGCAGCAGCGCGCCGATCATCCGCTCGCGCATCGCGAACAGGCTGGAAACGACACCGGCTTCGCTGTTGCCCTGTTTCGACAGCCGCAGCATGCTGGCGCGCGACGCGCCGGTCAGCGCGGTCTCGCTCGCCGAGAAGAACGCCGACACCAGCAGACAGGCGATGACGATGGAGAATGTAAGCCAGTCCATGACGTAATATTCACTTCATCTATCGTTGGAGCATGAACTCCGGGGAAAACCGGTTGCCACTTTTCCGGATCGTGCTCAGGCTTTGCGCGCCAGCTTGGCTTTCAGAAAATCACGAACCAGCGAAGGCTCGACGTCGGGCGCTATCACGGCGCGGCCGACCGCCTGCAACAGGATGAAGGTGAGCTTGCCGCGCTTGACCTTCTTGTCCTGCGCCATCAGCGCCATCAGCGCATCGGCATCCGTCAACCCTTCCTGGGTGAATCCCGCGATATCCTGCAAATGGGTTGGCAGACCGACCTCGGCAAGGTGATGGGTGACGCGCACCGCGTCCGCTTCCCCGATCATCCCGAGTTGCGCGGAAAATTCCGCCGCCAGCGCCATGCCGACGGCAACACCTTCGCCATGGAACAGCCGGTCGGAAAAGCCGGTCGCAGCCTCCAGCGCGTGGCCGAAGGTGTGACCGAGATTGAGCAGCGCCCGCTCGCCGGTTTCGCGCTCGTCGCGCGCCACGATCGCGGCTTTGGCGCGGCAAGAGGTCGCGATGGCGTGTTCGCGCGCGGCGCCGCCTTTGAAAATATCGGCGTGGTTGGCCTCCAGCCAGGCAAAGAACGCTTGGTCGCCGAGCACGCCGTATTTGGCGACTTCGGCATAGCCGGCGCGGAACTGGCGCGGCGACAGCGTGTCGAGCACGGCGGTGTCCGCGACCACCAGAACCGGCTGGTGAAACGCGCCGAGAAGATTTTTGCCGCGCGGCGAATTGATCCCGGTCTTGCCGCCGACCGACGAGTCGACCTGCGCCAGCAGCGAGGTCGGCACCTGCACGAAATCGACGCCGCGGCGCAGGATCGCGGCCGCAAAGCCGGCGAGATCGCCGACCACGCCGCCGCCAAGTGCTATCACCAGGTCGTTACGCTCGATCCTGGCCGCGATCAGCGCTTCGCTGACCTGTTCGAGACCGGCATAGGTTTTCGACCCCTCGCCTTCGTCGACAATGATCCGCGACGTGGCAATGCCGGCGTCCGCCAGCGAGGCTTCGGTCTTCTCAAGCCAATGTTTGGCGACATTGCGGTCGGTGACAACAGCGGTACGGGCGCCGGGCCGCAATGCGGCGACACGGGCGCCCAGGGATTGCAGCACGCCGCGGCCGATGACGATGTCGTAGGCGCGCTCGCCGAGCGCGACATCGACCGTGATCGGATCGGAATGTTTCAGCGGCGCGGTCATCGTGTGGCGTCCATGGTGTCGGATGTTTGCTTCGGTGCCGAGACCGCGCCGTCGCCGCACAGCCGGCTGTGCAAGGCCTCGATACATTCCTCGACGATCTTTTCGTGCGGCACGTCGCGCGACCAGATCGTGATGTCCGCGTGCCGGTAGACCGGGTCGCGCTCCTCGATCAGGCGCCCGACGGTCGCGGCGGGATCGGCGGTCTGCAGCAGCGGACGGTCGGCCCGGCGTTTCACCCTGCGCATGATGATATCGGCATCCGCCTTGAGCCAGATCGAAACGGCCTTGTCGCGGATGCGGTTGCGGGTCTCCTCACGCATGAATGCGCCGCCGCCGGTCGCGACCACGGCGGGACCGCTGTCGAGCAGCCGCGCGATCACCCGCGCCTCGCCGTC
>DATHHQ010000125.1:0-3938 GCA_035490095.1 Bradyrhizobium sp. | reverse complement strand
GGCGCCGGGCCATGACCAGCAGAACGTCCTTCGCCATGGTCTCGCCGACAAGCGAAAAGAACGAGCGGTTCAGATAAGGCCGGCCCCATTTCCGCGAGCCGGTATCCATGTAGAAATCGAAAAAGGCATCCCACGCGTCTTCGGTGATGTCGCTGCCGTTGAGCGCATGAATCGTGATGCCGTTGGCCAGCGCATCGCGCCGTTCGCGCTTGATCGCCTTGCGGTGGCGCGAGTTGAGGGAGCCGAGAAAATCATCGAAGCAGCCATAGCCCTGGTTATGCCAGTGAAACTGCTGGTCGTTGCGCTGCAGGAATCCGTGTTCGCCCAAAAACTTCCATTCGGCTTCGCGTGCGAAGGTCACATGAACCGATGACGCTTTGGTCGCGCCGCACAGCGCCATCAGTCCGCCCGCGAGCGCGGTGCCGACGGCGTCTTGATCCAGGCCATCGCGGATCAGCAGGCGGGGGCCGGCTGCCGGCGTAAACGGAACCGAGGCCTGCAGTTTCGGATAATAGCGCCCGCCGGCCCGCTCATAGGCATCGGCCCAGCCGCGGTCGAAGACGTATTCTCCTTGCGAGTGCGATTTCAGATAGCACGGCACGATGCCGGCGATGGCGCCGTCGAGCCGGGCCACCAGATGGCGCGGTCCCCACCCGGTGCGCGCGCAGGCCGAGCCGGAGGCTTCCAGGGCCGAAAAAAATGCGTGCGAGACGAATGGGTTATAGCGGAAAGTAGAAGCGGCGCAGGAGCCTTCTTTGGCATTGGGGACAGCCAACGTGTCGAGGCCGTTGAGGCCGCTTCGCTCGGGAGACGGGTTGGCGCAGGCATCCCAGTCCGCGGCCGGAATCTCGCTGACGGACGGCAGCGATTCGAGGGTTATTTCAGATGACGCCATCGACTGATAGGACCGGCCACGCGTTACGATCAGCCATCGCACATGGTGACCACACAGCAAAGATCGTGCATTGCGCTGGCGACTTCAAGTGCGCCGGGACATCAGGTTCCCGGCCGAAACCCTTCAAATATCATCTGGTCGGCGCAGCGAACGGCCCGTTCGCGCTGCTCCGGCGTGCGCACGGTCCAGGCCAGCAGCGGCAGGCCGAACACATTGCGGGCGATCCAGGGCGCAGGCGCCGGCAACTGGTCGACCCAAAAGGCGACGAAATGCGGCCGGGTGCGGAACGCGTGGCGTAGATGCAGCATGCTTTGGCGCTGCTCCGGCGTCAGTTTTTTCCAGTAATCGTCGTCATAGTCGCGCTGGGCAATGATGCCGCGGGGCAGCTCCGGCATCCGTTCGCGCAGCGCCAGCACCTGATCCGGATCGAACGACATCCCGACCGCGGGCCCGCGATAGGAGGCAAGAACCTCGGCCATCCGCGTCACCAGTTTGTGGTCGCCGTCGAAATGGCTCTTCACTTCGATCACCAGCGGCACGCGGCCTTCGACCAGCGCACAGAGATCGCCGAGCGACATCATCCGCTCGGACGTATCCTTGAATTTGATCGCCTTGAGCTTTTCTGAGGTCATGCCGAGCAGCGGCCCGCTGCCTTCGGTGAGGCGGCCGAGCGCGTCGTCATGATGCACCATGGCTTCGCCATCGGCGGTGAGCTGCAGGTCGACTTCGATGTTGAAATTTCCATCGATCGCGGCCCTGATCGCGCCCGGCATGTTTTCGACGATGCCTCGTGCGAGGTCATGCAGGCCGCGGTGGGCAACCGGTCGCGCCGTCAGCCAGTCGGGCGCGCGCATCCGACGGCTCCGTTATGAGACCTCGAATACCCCTTCAACCTCCACCGCCGCGTCTGATGGCAGCGAGGCAACGCCGACGGTGGTGCGGGCATGGCGGCCCTTGTCGCCGAACGCCGCGACCATCAGGTCGGACGCGCCATTCAGTACCTTCGGCCCGTCGAGAAAGTCGGGCGCGGAATTGACGAACCCGCCGAGCCGGACCACCCGAACCACCTTGTCGAGGTCGCCGAGTGCGGCCTTGATCTGCGCCAGCAGGTTGATGGCGCAACCGCGCGCCGCGGCACTGCCTTGCTCCACGGTGACGCCGGCGCCAAGCTTGCCCTTGGCGATCAGCTTGCCTTCCGGGTTGACGCAGATCTGGCCGGACACGAACAGCAGATTTCCGGTGCGCACAAAGCCGACGTAATTGGCTACCGGGCTTGCGGGCTCATGCAAGACCACGCCCTGTGCCGCAAGTTTCTGCTCGACCGTACCCGCCATGTTCGTCCCCATTTGATTCGACTAGCGCCTGCTATATACCCGATCAGGTTCGCTTTGTTTCGCGCATCGCGCAGCCACATGCAAGCCAGCGCCGAACGGCGCCACGGTCGTTCGCGGTCACAATTTGCGCGGAAAGATGCCAAAAAACAGGGCGCTTTGGCGGCGAATTCGTGCTTTCCGCGAAGTGGCCGCAGTTGCGGCGCAATACGACGTTTACTAAGGTAACGATTCTAGCCAAGGACAAAGACATGGCTCACTGGTTCCCGATTGCTTCGTCCCGTGATGTCAGATCGCTGGCGCTGACGCTTGCCGCCGTCGCGGTTGGATCGAGTTTCGCGGGCGGGCCGGCGGTTGCCGCCGCGAGCGGCCCGTTTCTCGCCCATCAAGCGCTTTATGAGCTCAGTCTGGTAAAGTCGCGCGGTTCCAACTCGATCAACAGCGCGCGCGGTCGCATCCTCTATAATTTCTCCGGCAGCGCCTGCGAGGGCTACACCTCGGAATTCCGCCAGGTGTCCGAGCTGGACAGCGGCGAGGGGAAGATGACGCTGAGCGACCTGCGCTCGACCTCCTGGGAGGATGGCGCGGGCAAGAGCTATCGTTTCAAGATCGATACCCGGATGAACGACGCCGAAGCGAGCCCGGTCGACGGTGTCGCGGAGCGGACCGGCGATCACGTCACCGTTAAATTGAAACAGCCGGTAGCCAAGACATTTACGCTCGATGGCAGCACGGTATTTCCGACCGAGCAGATCCAGCACATCATCGCGGCGGCGCGGCAAGGCAAGTCCGTGCTCGAGCTGATGGTCTATGACGGATCCGACAACGGCGAGAAGGTCTACAATACGCTTTCCGTGATCGGGCAGCCGATACCCGGCAGTCGGACCATCGCGGCGCCTGACCCGTCGACATCGAACGACGCGATGAAATCGCTGACGCGGTGGCCGGTGACCGTGAGCTACTACGACCGCGACGCCAAAGCCAAGGACGGCGAGCAGACACCGGTCTACGCGATGTCGTTCGAGCTTTACGAGAACGGCGTCTCGCGGGCGCTGGTGCTCGACTACAATGATTTCGTCATTTCCGGCGCGATGGGCAAATTCGACGTCAAGGATTCGAAGCCGTGTAAGTAGGCCCGCGCCGCGGTTGCCCGCCAGCACTGCCGCACTGGAGTCGTCATACCCGCGAAGGCTGGTATGCAGTACGCCGCGGCCTTTCGATTCCATCACTGATGCCTCGGAATACTGGATCGCGCGCTTTCGCGGGCGATGAATATATCTCCGACCTCATCCTGAGGAGCGCGCCCCTTGCGCGCGTCTCGAAGGATGGCCGCGAGTCCCTGCGTTGCGTCCATCCTTCGAGACGGCCACTTCGCGGCCTCCTCAGGATGAGGTCAGTATCCTTCAAGCTCCTTCGCCGGCGATGACGACTGGGAGTGCTCGTATCCATCAAACACACGTTCACGACCTCGCCGCGCGATGCGCCCGAGCCGTTGATGAATCTTCCGCCCAAAGAGGGCGTGGGGAACGCCGGATGCCCGTTGCACCCGCGGCCTCGTGTGCACTTGGTATTGGTAGAACGCACACGAGTAACAACGAGTACCCCGGAATCACCCGACGTTCCCGCACGCAATGGTTTTAACGGTTTCCTTCGTGCTCTCCCCGGTGACCGGGCTCTTTTGCCACCGTCATCAACGGATATGTCTTGTCTAA
>DATHHQ010000124.1:0-17383 GCA_035490095.1 Bradyrhizobium sp. | reverse complement strand
TGCTGACGCACCCGGCCGTGGCCGAATGCGGCGTCGTCGGCGCACCCGACGAGGCGCGCGGCATGATCGTCAAGGCCTATGTGGTTCTCGCCTCCGGCGTTACAGCCGATTCCGCGCTGGCGACCGATTTGCAGGACCACGTCAAGCGCGAGATCGCGCCCTACAAATATCCGCGTGCGATCGAATTCGTCGCGCAACTGCCCAAGACGGAAACCGGCAAGCTGAAGCGATTTGCCCTGCGGCAGATGGCTCAGGCCGGCACCACGTCGGCGGGCATGGCCGCTGAATAAATAAATGTAAGGGAGGAGTGTCAGTGAGCACGTCAAAAGGGCCCACGCTTGCCGTGCTGCCAATGGCGAAGGAGGAGCCCTCGGCTGCGGGTCCGCAAGTATTGCAGCCGAGCGGTTGGCCGGCGCCGAAGGGATACGCCAACGGCATGGCGGCTGACGGCCGGCTGGTGGTGACCGGCGGTGTGATCGGCTGGGACAATCAGGGTGATTTACCGGCTGATTTCGTGGCGCAGGTCCGTCAAACCCTGAGCAACATTTCAGAGATTCTTGCCGCGGGCGGCGCGCGGCCCGACCATCTCGTTCGTCTCACCTGGTATGTCGTCGATATGGAAGAATATCTAACGAACCTGAAGACGCTCGGACAAGTCTATCGCGACATCTTCGGCGCGCATTATCCCGCCATGGCGCTGGTCCAGGTCGTGCGCCTGGTTGAACAGGCAGCGCGGGTCGAGATCGAAGCGACCGCGGTGGTGCCGCGCTGAATGGCGCTGCCGTTGCGGCAGAAGGCTTGCCATAACGCGCGCGCCTGCGTTCTCGGGACAGGAAGTCAGATGCGACAGATGCTGGCTCCGCAGCCTTGCGGCACGGCAAAAATCGTTCGTCGCAAATCCTTCATGCGCAGCCTATACTTGATCGCCCCGTAGTGTTGATATCCCGATCTTGCGGATGCCATTACCTCTGAACTCGGAGCGACCTTCATGAAGCCCGTCCGTCTCGTATTAGCCTTGCTCGCGCTATCGCTGATGGCGCCGTTGCAATCCGCCAAAGCGGCTGACGTCATCTGCTACAATTGCCCGCCGGAATGGGCGGACTGGGCCTCGATGCTCAAGGCCATCAAGACCGATCTCAACTACGACATTCCCCACGACAACAAGAACTCGGGACAGGCGCTGGCGCAAATCCTCGCCGAGAAGAGCAATCCTGTCGGCGATATCGGCTATTTCGGCGTCACCTTCGGTATGAAGGCGAAAGCCCAGGACGCGCTGGAGCCCTATAAGCCCGCCAATTGGGACCAGGTTGCTCCGGGGTTGAAGGATGCGGACGGCTACTGGACCACCATCCATTCCGGCACGCTCGGCCTGTTCGTGAACAAGGATGCGCTTGGCGGCAAGCCGGTGCCCGCCTGCTGGAAGGATCTGTTGAAGCCGGACTACAAGGGCATGGTGGGCTATCTCGATCCCTCGTCGGCGGCGGTCGGATATGTCGGGGCCGTTGCGATCAATCTGGCGCTTGGCGGCTCCGCTGACAATTTCGATCCGGCGGTCGCCTTCTTCAAGGACTTGCGCAAGAACGATCCGATCGTTCCCAAGCAGACATCGTACGCCCGCGTGGTTTCCGGCGAGATGCCGATCCTGCTGGATTATGATTTCAACGCCTATCGCGCGAAATACCAGGAGAAGGGAAATTTTGAATTCGTGATCCCGTGCGAGGGGTCGGTGGTATTTCCCTACGTCGTCGGCCTCGTCAAGAACGCGCCGGACAAGGACAAGGCCAAGAAGGTGATCGACTATCTTTTGTCCGACAAGGGGCAAGCGATCTGGACCAACGCCTACTTGCGACCCGCGCGCCCGATTGAATTGCCTGAGGCCGTCAAGGCGAAGTTCTTGCCCGATAGCGACTACGCCCGTGCCAGGAGCGTCGATTGGGGCCAGATGGAAACCGTGCAAAAAGGCTTCGTCGACCGCTATCTCGCCGAGGTCCGTTGATGCAATATGGTGCCTAGAGCCTCGGTTCTGATTGGATCAGAACCGAGGCTCTATTTCTTGGTTTGACGCGTTTTCTTCACGCGAACCGGTTTCCACCCCGGATCAAGTCCGGGGCAGGCCTTCGCTTGAAAACGCTCTCCGTTAAGGGCACCATTTCCTTCATGCCGCATAAATCCTTCGTCTGGCTTTGCCTGCTGCCGCTCGCGGTGGTGACGACGGCATTCTTTCTGTTGCCGATGGCACGGCTGGTCGTAACCGGCGCCGAAGGTCCGCAAGGGTTGGCCGGATATCTGGCCATCCTGACCGAACCGCGCTACCGCGCCACGCTCATCAACACCGTTTTGTTGGCAACCGCGACCACGGTCGTGACGCTCGCCATTGCGACTGTTACGGGAATGTTCCTGCAACGGCATCGCTTTCCCGGCCGCGCGGTGCTGATTGCGATGTTGACCTTTCCGCTGGCGTTTCCCGGCGTGGTGGTCGGATTCCTGATCATTCTGCTTGCCGGACGCCAGGGCTTGATCGGCGATCTCACCAACCGCCTGTTTGGGGAGAAGCTGGTGTTCGCCTATTCGATCTATGGGCTCTTCCTCGGTTATCTCTATTTCTCGATCCCTCGGGTCATTCTCACGATCATGGCCGCGGTGCAGAAACTTGACGTTGGCCTCGAGGAGGCCGCGCGTTCGCTGGGTGCGAGCCCATGGGCGGTGCAACGCGATGTCGTGCTGCCGGCGCTGGGGCCGGCCTTCGTCGCCTCAGGCGCGATCGCCTTTGCGACCGCCATGGGCGCGTTCGGCACGGCGTTCACGCTGGCCACGAACATCGATGTACTTCCGATGCTGATCTATACCGAATTCACGCTTGCCGCGAATTTTGCGACCTCGGCTGCGCTATCGGTCGGACTCGGAATCATCGCCTGGTCCATCCTGGCGCTGGCCCGCTCGTTCAGCGGCAGCACCGTCGCGGCGGCCGGATGAGATCATGCGCGACCGCCTGATTTTCACCGGCCAACTGCTGTTTACGCTGCTCGTCGCTGCATTTCTGGTCGTGCCTGCGATCCTGTCGATTTCGGCGGGTATCACGGTGAATTACTTTCGTGGGATCTCCTCGGGCGTGACGCTGCAGTGGGTGTTTCAGGTTTGGGAGCTTTATGCCGGCACCATCCTGCTCTCGTTCGTGATCGCCTTTGCAACGCTTGCGGTCACGCTCGTCGTTGGCGTTCCCTCGGCCTACGCCTTGCACGTGCGGGGAGGGCGGCTGTCGCGGGTAGTCGAGGAAATCATCACCCTGCCGCTTGCGATTCCAGGGCTTGCGATCGCGCTGGCATTGCTGCTCACCTACGGCAGCTTCGGCGATTTTCGCCGCTCATGGCTGTTCATCCTCACCGGCCATGTCATCTTCACCATGCCGTTCATGGTGCGGTCGGTCATGGCGGTGTTCGCGACCGTCGATATCAAGACACTGGACGAAGGCGCGGCATCGCTGGGCGCATCGCCCTGGCGGCGCTTTCGCGACGTGATCGTCCCCAATGCGGTGCCGGGAATCCTTGCAGGAAGCCTGATGGTGGTCACGCTTTCGGTCGGCGAATTCAACCTGACCTGGATGCTGCATACGCCGCTGACCAAGACGCTTCCGATCGGTCTTGCCGACGCTTACGCGTCGATGCGGCTGGAAGTAGCCTCGGCCTATACGCTGATCTTCTTCGTCATGATCATTCCGCTTCTGGTCGCGATGCAGATGTTTGCCGACAAGGAGCAGGGAAGATGAACCTGGCCGCGGGGCACGGCGCGTCGGTGCGGATCGAGACCTGCGGCAAGACGTTTGCCGACGGCACCCGCGCGCTGGAGCCCGCGACCCTCGACATTCCCCGAGGCGAAACGCTGGTTCTGCTCGGCCCCTCCGGCTGCGGAAAAACCACCATGCTGCGCATCATCGCAGGGCTCGAATTGCCTGATACCGGCGGCCGGGTGTTGTTTGATGATAAGGACATGACCTCGGTACTAATCGAGAAGCGCAATGTCGGGATGGTATTTCAGTCTTATGCGCTTTTTCCCAACATGAATGTCGCTGATAATATCGGCTATGGCCTGAAAATCCGGGGCATGGGGAGGGAGGAGCGCGCGGCGCGTGTCGGCGAACTGGTGGCGTTGACCAATATCACCGGACTTGAGAATCGTCGCGTCGACCAGCTCTCCGGCGGTCAACGCCAGCGCGTTGCGCTGGCGCGCGCGGTCGCGATCCGGCCGGGTATCCTGCTGCTCGACGAGCCTTTGACCGCGCTCGATGCCGCGCTGCGCGATCGACTGCGCGGCGAACTCAATCGTTTGCTGCGCGCGCTCGGCATCACCACGATCTATGTGACGCACGATCAGTCCGAAGCCATGGAGCTCGGCGATCGCATCGTCGTGATGCAGAAGGGAGCGATTGCCCAGATCGGCACGCCGCGGGAGATCTATTTCAAGCCCAAGAATCGCTTCGTCGCCGAATTCATTGGTGCAGCGAATATCATCGAAGCGTCGGTCGAGAACGGCCATCTTGTGTTGCCGGGCGGGCGGCAACCGATCGGCGGCGACGCAAGTCTCGCGGCCGCGGTCGCCATGATCCGCCCTGAAACAATCCGGGTCGTTGAGGCCGGAAATGCGCCGCTTTTCGGGATCATCGACAGCGTCAGCTTTATCGGCGACAGACAGCGCATGGTCGTCAGTGGCGCGTCCGACAAGTTTCTCACCGTCGATGCACCGAACACAATCAAAGCTCAAGTCGGCGAACGGATCGGACTTCTGATCGCACCGGATGCCGTCCGTCTGTTGCCGCTGGAAAACTAGAGATTAAAGGTCGATGCCGTCAAAGCCAGTTCACATTGCGCAGATTTCCGATCTGCACATCAAATCGCCGGATACGCTCGCTTACGGCCGTGTCGATACGGCCAGCGCGCTGGAGCGTTGCGTAACGGCACTGAACAAATTCGCGCCAAAGCCCGACCTCGTGGTCATATCAGGCGACCTTGCCGATACGCCGACGGGCGAGGAGTACGAACATCTCAAGCGCCTGCTGGCGCCGCTCAAACTGCCGTTTGTCAGCATCCCCGGCAATCACGATTCACGCGAATTGATGCGCGCCGCATTTCCACAGGCCTATGCCTCCGCGTTCGGGCCGCTCAATCAAAGGGTTGAAATCGGCGGGTTAGATCTGGTGCTGCTGGATTCCAGCGTGCACGGCAAACCGCATGGCGAACTCGATGCGCCAACGTTGCAATGGCTCGAAGCGACACTTGTCGCCTCACCAGACCGGCCTGCGCTTTTGTTCCTGCACCATCCGCCGTTCAAGACCGGCATCTGGCACATGGACCGCCAGAATCTGCTCAATGCCGGCGAATTGGCATCTGTGGTCAGGCGCCATCCGCGTGTGCAACTGATCGCCACGGGCCACGTCCATCGCGCGACGCTGACAATGTTTGCCGGTATCCCGACCACGATTTGCCCGGCGCCAAATCACGCGGTCGATCTGGATCTCGACCACTTGCGCGAGCCATCGTTCAAGGTCGAACCGCCGGCCTTTCATCTCCACAGCTGGTTTCCGGGCGAGGGCTTCGGTAGCGTGGTCACGCATCAGGTTCCGATTGGCGATTTCGACGGGCCACATCCTTTTTTTGGGCCCGATGGCAAGTTGCTTTGAGCAGGCGAACTCATGATCGAAACGATCTCGGCCCAGGCAAGACCGAGAATATCGTCGTCAGCTGCCGTCGGGCCCAGCCCAGCCGATCAGCTCGCCTTTGCCAGATCGTCGTCTTCCGGAGAGTTTAGGTGCATCCCGGACATGGTGTCGACCCAGCACAGATGGTCGTGAACTTTCTTCACCCCGGTAACGTTCTCGGCACCAACGATGGCGGCCTGCCGCGAATGCTCTTCGGTGATGACGCCGCTGAGGTGGACGATGCCGTCGCGAACGACGACGCTGAGGCCGAACGGACACCAGTCGTTTTTCGCCAGTGTATCGATGACGCGGTTGCGAATGTGGTCATCGTCGGCGGTCGGATCGGGGACCTGGCGGGCAAGGCTGGCTACCGCCTGCAACAGGTTGGCGCGCGACACGATCCCGACGATCTGCTTGCCCCGCGTCACCGGCAGACGCTTGACGTTGTTCTTCTCCATCAGCTGCACGATCTCCTCGAGCGTCGTATCTTCGGTGATGGTGAGCGGCTGCTTCGTCATGACCTCGGCGACCTTGCAGCCGTGCTCATGAACGAAATCGGTTGCCGCTTTGCTCGGGCCGAGAATGAATTTCAGCCAACGGCCGCGCTTGCGCTGCGTGCCGATTTCGCTGCGGCGGATAAAATCTCCCTCCGAGACGATGCCGACCAGTTTGCCGGCGCCGTCGGTTACCGGAAGCCCGCTGACGTGCCGCTGCAGCATGATGTTTGCGGCTTCGACGATCGTGGTCTCGGGCGTGACGGTGATGACGGGCCGCGTCATGATCTGGTGGGCGCGCATTGGAGGCCTCCGCGGGTTCGATATTAAAGCCAGTATGAACAGAGTATTAGAACCGGCGCGCCGCGCTTTGACTCAGGTCAAGGGGGCGGGGTCCGTCGGCTTGATGCAGCTCAATATGAGCCCCGGGACAAGATCGTATCATTCCCAAAGGACGCCAAACCGGAGGTCGTCATGACAGAGCTTTCCGAACAGAGTGCCGCGCTTGTTGAGCAATCGGTGGCTGATACCGCGACGCGATTGACCAAGGCGAACAAGAACGCCCTGGAGTTCCTGATGGGCGCGCAAAAGGTCATGCTTGAGGAGATTGTGTTCGCCGGCAATGAAATGCTCGAGCGAGCGCGAACCGAAACGCACCTGTTGTCCGAATTCGTTTCGAAAATAGCCGGATCGCACTCGGTCAGTGACCTGAAGGCGATGTACGAGGAATGCGGACGGCATCAGATCGACTTTATCCGCCGCGACAATGATCGGTTGTTCAAGCACGGCGAACGGATGATCGAAACCACCACGAAGCTGTTCAGCAAATCGCCGCAGAACTGATCCATGTTCCGGCTGTCATGGCATGCTTTTTCCGGCTAGGCTCCAAACGGTTTCAGCTTGGCCAGCTTCCGATAGGCCGCGGCTGCGTTCCGTAGCAGCCGCTTTTCACGTTTCGGGCCGAGAAATCGCAAGGGGGCCTCGACGCCTTCCCGTTGCAGAGCAGCCGCCAGAGATCGGCTGTTGGCGTCATCGTTCAACTGCCCAAGAGATTTTTGCGCTTTACGCAGATATTTCAGCGCAGCCTGTTGCCTCGAAAATCTCTTGTCAGAAAACAAGTCTTCGAAGAATTCGATCGAATAGGTTAGCTTCTTGTTCAGCAGACGCAGCCGATGCCGTTTCTTGGTGTCCAGTTTCAGAAGCTTTCGGCTTTTCCTGAGAAGTTTTTGCTGCCACCGCGCCAGTTTGTCCACGCTGTAGGAAGCGATCGAGCAAGCGCGTTCCCTCGACGCTTCTTTCCCCTTCCTGATGGACCAGGGTCCATTCTCGATCCAATTGGATGTGATCTTGGTCAGGCGCCGATACCGGGCTGACTGAAGCGTTCGCGCCAGGCTCCTGTGACTGTCGGCGCGCCTCATAACCCATGACTGATAGTCGGGTATTGCCGGCGGCCGCGGTTTGTCGGTGGCTTCCAGCCGCTCGATCGCGACGTCCAGATCCCGCACGACGCCGAGATTGGTGTTCAGCCACTTCAGTTCGCCCTTTACGTGCGGCTGTTGAGAATCGACAATCATCGGGGAGAAAAACAATACGGCTGTGCGCAAGCGAGTGAGCACAACGCGCATTTGATGCAAGGCTTCGGGATCGCCCTTGCATGTCGCCTCATGGTTTGCAGTCAAATCCCCGAGGTAGCGGAGCGCCAGGATCCGAAACGCCGTGTCGCACGCCGTCATTGAATTGAGTTTCGAGATCGGGCGACGGCGTTGCCGCAGCCCCGATTTAACGCCGGCTGCGGCCTGAAGTTGTGATTTCGGGGATGGCGACATTGCTGTTTCGCGCGATCGGTCCTTAAGCCGGATCACTGGGAGCGATCCGGGTTTGGCATTGTTTCAGGGTTTGCGCTGGAGTTCCAGATGCATCAATCACGGCCCAGTCAACCGGGCCGATATCATATTTCTCCTGAATTTCGGCGATCTCCGGCGTCGCGTCGGAAGCGTCACGTTCACGGTGGCCGACGCGGCTCAGCCTGATCGCAAGGTCGGTGACGAGAAACAGCCCGACAAACCGGATATTCAGCTTGCGCGCCGCATCGCAGATCGCGGCTCGTTCCGTTTCAAGCGCGAACACCGCGTCGACCACGACGGAATGACCTTGCACAAGAATGCGGGCCGCACGTTGCACCAGGACTTCGTAGATCCGTGCGGTAATCTCCGGCTGGTATGCACTCGTCGGCAGCCGCTCCGTTTCATTGAGCTGAAATTGCTGTTTTCGCAGGACGTCCGAGTGTAACACGACAGCTCCCGGCGACGGCGTGACACCGGGCGCAAGCGCGCGCGCCAAAACGGATTTTCCGGTTCCGGACAGCCCGCCGACAGCCACAAGCTTCGGTGCCGCAGGACGGATCGTCAGCTGCGCCAGCTCGAAATAGGCCCGGGCCGACTGCATGACATCAGCCTTGTCGTCACCCGCCCGGTCGAGACGGGCAAGCAGTACATTGGCGCGGATAGCTGCGCGCAGCGACATGAACAGCGGAAGCGCTGCGAGCGCATCGAGATTCTCAACCGGTGTCATTGCAAGATATCTGTTGAGGAGGGCGTTCGCGGCCGCTTGCCGATCATAGCGAATGAAATCCATGATCGGAAACGCAAGATCGTAGAGTACATCGACCGACGCGATGATTGGATCGAACTCGATCGCATCGAACAAGGTTTGCGCTCGATCAGTACAATGTTCTCCAGATGCAGGTCGCCATGGCATCGCCGCACGTATCCGTCTCCGCCACGCTGCCGCAGCAGTTCGCGAATCCGCAGGAACGCCGATTGAGACGCTGCACTGAGATCATCGACCGCTTCAGCTGGAAAACATCCCGCAGTTCGGAACGCCGCGGTGTTGCCTTCGATGAAGGCGGGGATCGAGTCGATCCAGGGTTCGGCCGCCGCGCGCGGCGCGACGACATGGGAGGCCGCGATGGCGTCGGCGATGGCGTTGACCAGACCGGAATCCGGCTCGCTGGCTTCGGCCAGATGATCGATGGTCTGGCGCTCGTCGAAGCGGGCCATTTCAATCGCATATTCGACCGGCGCACCGTCTCCGTCGATATCCAGCGATCCATCGTTGCCTTGGGTGATCGGCACGACGCGACGATAGATTTGCGGCGCGAATGGGCGATTGATTTTGATCTCTTCATCGCAGGCGGCCTTCCGCTTCTCAAGCGTTGAATAGTCCAGGAAGGGAAAACGGACGGCGCGCTTGATCTTCAGTGCGCGGTCGCCTTCGAGAAAGACCGACGCCGCATGGGTATCGATCCGATGGACAAGCGGGTGCGTTGCGGGGTCCGTCAGAAATGCGAAGACGCGCTCCTGCATGCGCGAGAAGGGGGCGGTGGAAGTTGTCATGGCCGGTAGGCCTAAGGTTTGAGGACCGCGGCGCCGAGGATTTGTCCCGTCCGTAGTTTCGTAAGGACTTCGTTGGCTTCAACAAGCGGAAATGCCGTCGTTTGGGTCCGGATTCCGGCCCGAGGAGCAATTTTGAGGAAATCCAGCCCGTCCTGGCGGGTGAGATTGGCAACCGAAACCAGCTGTCTTTCCTCCCAAAGAAGATTGTAGGGAAAGCTCGGAATATCGCTCATGTGGATGCCGGCACATACTACCTTGCCGCCCTTGCGTACCGCGCGCAGCGCTGCCGGCACCAGTTCTCCGGCGGGAGCATAGATGATGGCCGCATCGAGCGGGCTTTTGGGCCTTTGGTCCGATGCCCCCGCCCACACCGCGCCGAGCCGGCGGGCAAAATCCTGCGCCGCCATGTCATCGGTTCGCGTGAAGGCATAGACGGATCGGCCCTGCCAGCGCGCAATCTGGGCGACGATGTGTCCGGCCGCGCCGAAGCCATAGATGCCGAGCCGGTCCGCATTGCCCGCCATCACCAGCGACCGCCAGCCGATCAGGCCGGCGCACAACAGCGGCGCGATCGAAACATCGTCGCCGTCCTCGCCGAGTGGGAAAGCGTAGCGTGCATCGGCAATGGTGTGGGTGGCGAAGCCGCCGTCCCGCGTATAGCCGGTGAAAAGCGGGCGGTCACAGAGATTTTCCATGCCCTCCTTGCAAAACCGGCAGGCGCCGCAAGTATATCCCAGCCAGGGGATTCCGACCCGGTCGCCGATCCGATGTGTCGTGACATTGCCGCCGACGAGATCGACGCGGCCGACGATTTCATGCCCCGGAACAACCGGATATTTGATGCCGGGAAGCTCCGCATCGACCACATGAAGGTCGGTCCGGCAAACCCCACACGCGCTCACCTTGACGCGAATTTCTCCGTCGCCGGGGCTGGGGTCCGGGCGTTCTTGCATCTGGAGAGGCGCTCCCGGCGCCGGCAACACCATCGCATGCATCTGTTTCTCCGCGAGCAACCGATACGGCGGCCAGCATAGCGCATGCCGCCGGGGCCCTGCGAGCCCTTGACCTCAATCAAATCCATTTTGTGGGGATACCCTATGAATTGCAAAGCACTCCTGTCGTCTTGACAAAGATCAACACGTCCTGCGTGCGAGTACCTATCGCTCATCAAAGGAGAGCCACATGGCGATCAAGGATATCCTGTTGCCGCTGGTCGGCGAGCCGAGCGCGGCTGCGATTGCTGCGATCGACAAATGCATGGCGGTGGCTGGTGATATGGGGGCCCGGGTTACCGCGATGGCGGTTGAAGAGGATATCCTGGTCAGACCGAAGGTAACGATCTCGGACGATCTGGATAATACGGCGGCGGCCGAAGCAATGCGGAGCGTGTCGAACGCGCATGGCTTGTTGAAAGCATCCGACGCGGCGGCAACGCGCTTCGGCGTTCGCAACGAACAAAGGCTTAGCCGGTTTGCCGCGGCAGATATTGCCATGAATATTGCGGTATGCGCGCGGCTCAAGGATATGTCGATCATGCCGGTCAAGCCGCATGATGACCAATCGGAAAAGATTGTCGAGCGGTTGATATTCGAATCGGGCAGGCCGATCCTGATGTGTCCGGAGGAATTCGCCGGCGAACTGGTGGCCGCATTCGAGAATATCGTGATCGCGTGGGATCATACCGCGCCGGCCGCAAGAGCGGTTGGTGACGCATTGCCAATGCTGCAGGCGGCTGCGAGCGTACGCATCATCACCGCAACCGACAACAATACCCCGGCAGAGCTGGAATCCGGGGCAGCACTCGCGAGCCATCTCGCGGAGCACGGAATCAAGGCCACTTTTGAAACGGTGAAAATCGACGGCAGCGCGGTCGGAAAGGTGTTCGAGGCGTATGTGAAGGCCAACGCAATCGACCTTCTGATCATGGGCGCCTACCGTCACACCCGGCTGAACGAACTGGTGTGGGGTGGTGCGACCAAAACCGTCATCGGTCGGCCGCCGTGCTGGGTTATCATGTCGCATTAGCGTCCCGAAGTTCGCTTACACACTGGGCGGCGGTCCGGGGGCAATTGAGCTGATGTCGACCTATCGTTTGAAAAATCTGCTTTCGCCGCGTTCACTCGCGCTGATCGGGGCTAGCCCGCGGCGAGGCTCCGTCGGGCGGGCCATTCTTCACAATATTCACAAGGCGGGATTCAAGGGCGAGTTTGGACTCGTCAATACGCGCTATGCCGACGTTGATGGCATCGCCGCGGTCGGCAGCCTTGGTAGCTTGCCATTTGCACCCGAACTTGTGGTGATTACTGCACCGGCCGCAGCCGTCGCGGGCATCATCGATGAGGCAGGAAAGCTGGGCACGGCGGGCGCTCTGATCATCCCCGCCGGGCTTGGCCATGGCGCTGGGTCGCTGGCGGACGCTGCCGAACGCGCCGCGCAAAAATATGGCATGAGGCTGATCGGGCCCAACTGTCTCGGCGTCATGATGCCGGCGGCAAACCTCAATGCAAGTTTCTCTGCGCACATGCCTGTTGCGGGAAATCTGGCGCTGATCTCTCAGTCGGGCGCCATTGCCGCGGGCATGGTGGATTGGGCGGCCCAGCGCGGGGTAGGTTTTTCCGGAATTGTTTCGATTGGCGACCAGCTCGACGTCGATATCGCCGATCTGCTTGATTACTACGCGATGGACGGCAAGACCCGGGCGATCCTGCTCTATGTCGAATCCATCAAGGATGCCCGTAAATTCATGTCCGCGGCACGCGCCGCCGCACGTATCAAGCCCGTCGTCGTCGTCAAATCCGGCCGCATGGCGCAAGGCGCGAAGGCTGCCGCGACCCACACCGGGGCGCTGGCCGGTTCGGACGCGGTCTACGATGCCGCGTTCCGTCGCGCAGGCATATTGCGGGTGTCTGATCTCCGCGAGTTGTTCGACTGTGCCGAGACGCTGGGGCGTGTCGAATCGCCTCCAGGAAAGCGGCTGGCGATCCTGACCAATGGCGGCGGCATAGGTGTCCTCGCGGTCGATCGGTTGGTCGAACTGGGAGGGATCCCCGCTGCAATCTCGCCGGCTGCGCGAGAGAAGCTGGATGCGGTCTTGCCGCCAACGTGGTCGGGATCCAACCCGGTCGATATCGTTGGCGACGCCGATCCTGCGCGTTATGCGGCGGCGCTTGAAGTGTTGCTGGCCGACGCCAGCAACGATGCCATCCTGGTGATGAACGTTCAAACCGCGATCGCTTCGGCCGACGACATCGCCGCGACAGTGACCGATGCGGTCGGCAAGTACCGCCAGCAGCATCGCGGCTTCGCCAAGCCGGTGCTCGCGGTTTGGGTCGGCGCGGACCAGAAGATCGGCGATTTGCTCAGCGGTGCCGGGATTCCGAACTACCCCACCGAAGACGATGCGGTGCGCGGCTTCATGCATCTGGTGCAGCACCGCGAGGTGGTCGCGACGCTGGCGCAGGTGCCACCGGCCATGCCCAGCGCGTTTATACCCGACATCGATGCTGCAAGGCGGATCGTTAGCGCAGCACTTGCCGACGGCCGGCAGTGGCTCGACCCGGTCGAGGTCAAGCGGCTGCTTGAGGCCTATGAGATCGCGATGGTGGAGACGTTTGCGGCCGCCGACGCCGAACAGGCCGTGGTTCACGCCTCGGCGATATTCGCGCAAGGCGCGACCGTGGTGCTCAAGATCATGTCGCGAGACATTGTTCACAAGTCCGACGTCGGGGGCGTCGTTCTCAACCTCACCACCCCCGATGCCGTGCGTTCAGCGACAACCGACATCCTCGCGCGGGCGAAGGCGCTTCGCCCGGAGGCGCGGATAGCCGGCGTCATCGTGCAGGCGATGATGGTGCGGCCGAAGGCGCGCGAACTGATTCTAGGCCTCGCCGACGATCCGACCTTTGGCACCGTGGTGGTGTTCGGCCGCGGCGGCACGGCGGTCGAGATCATCAACGACAAGGCGCTGGCGCTTCCGCCGCTCGATCTGCAATTGGCCCGTGACCTGATCGAGCGCACCCGCGTCTCGCGGCTGCTGCGCGCCTACCGGGATGTGCCGGCGGTCAAGCCGGATGCGGTCGCGTTGGTTCTGGTCAAGCTGGCGCAGTTGGCCGCGGATATCCCCGAGATCCGCGAACTGGACATCAATCCGTTGCTGGCGGATGAAGCCGGAGTGTTGGCAGTCGATGCGCGCGTTGCGGTCGGATCGGTGGACCGAAAGTTCGGGGGCTCGGGCCCTGCCAATTTCGCGGTGCGGCCATATCCGTCGCAATGGCAGCGGCATCTCGAGGTCAAGGACGGCTGGCGCGTTTTGGCGCGCCCGATTCGCCCCGAGGACGAGCCGGTGATCCATGAATTCTTGCGGCACGTCACCAGCCACGATCTGCGCTTGCGGTTCTTCGCACCGATGAAGGAATTCACCCACGAGTTCATCGCCAGGCTGACCCAGCTCGACTATGCCCGCGCGATGGCCTTTGTCGCGTTCGATGAAGCCACCAATGAGATGGTGGGCGTGGTTCGGATTCACTCCGATTCGATCTACGAGACCGGCGAATACGCGATCCTGCTCAGATCCGATCTCAAGGGAAAGGGGCTGGGCTGGGCGTTGATGCAGCTGATCATCGAATACGCGAGATCCGAAGGTCTCAAAACGATCTCGGGGGACGTTCTGACGGAAAACGCGGTCATGCTGGAAATGTGCCGGCACCTCGGTTTCGAAGTGAAGGCCGATCCCGTCGAGCACAACATCTGCGACGTCAAGCTTAAGCTTTGAATTGACGATCGCGCACCGAATCCGCGACCGTGCGGGATCGCGCGGCCACGGGAATGCGACCTCGTTCGCTTCTTGTTTGCGGGCTTGGCCGGTGCTGCGGATCCACTATTATTTCGGCTGTGCTGCGGCCGCCGCCGCAGGTTTCTTCAGGCTCTTGATGATGATCGTGATCAGCGGCACGATCAGCAGAGGCAGAACGCCGTTGAGCAGGTGGTGGATCGCTCCGGATACCTGTGACTGCAGCGCGCGCGCCTCAAGCTGCAGCGCGTCGACCGAGGAACCGTGGATTTCGTTCGCGAGTTCGAGTTCACGGCCCGATGGCGGCCTTGCCGCGACCACGAACAGGATTGCGGCAATGGCGAAGTTGACGGCGCCGAGAATCGCCGCGGCTGAAATCGCGCTCCAGATCTGAACCAGCGCGAAATAGACTGATAATTCCAGCATCAGCAGGCCGAAGGCTGCGATCAGCGCCGCGAACGCCCGCAAGCCCAGGCCAACCAGCATATGCCGCATCCTGATATCGGCGATAATCCTGTCGGTGCGCCAAAGCACGCGCAGGTTCTTGACGACATTCTCCGTATTCACCTTAGTGTCTCCTCAACATGAAACCGACGACGCCGCCGAGCGCGAATGCCGAAGCGAGCGACGTGACCGGGCGATCCGAAATAAAATTCTCGACTTGGCCTTCTTCCTCGCTCAAGGTCTCGCCGAGATCGTTCAATGCTGCCTTGATCCGATCTGCGAGCGCCTCGGCGCGGTGGAGGCGTCGAAGATTCCTTCGCTTGTGGTGTTCAACAGGCGCGACACATCACCTTTGAGCGCCTGCAGCTCATTTCTCAGCTCGCTTGAGTCGAACATCGGTCTCACTTTTGTTGCATAATCCAGTCGAAATTCCATGCGAGCCCACGATTTCGCTATTGATTTGCGTCAACTGCATGTGGGGCGAGCGGCGTTGACGCAGGTCAATTTGAGTGCCACCCCAAGGCCTAAGCAAATAAGCGTTCTTATCGAAGAGGATAGAGATATTGGCGACCCAACCTCTGTTAACGGCCACGCCATCCGGCGATGTGCTTGAGTTGCGTCCAGGCGGATCCTGGACTGCGGCCAACGTAACGACGCTGGAGGCGCTCTCCGACGCCGTCACAGTGCAGCTTGATCGGTCGAAGACCGTGAAGGTGGATATGGCCGGGGTGCGCGAGCTCGACACGCTTGGGGCCTGGTTGCTTGAGAAAATGTCGAGGCGTGCAACGTCAGCCGGTCATCGCACTGAAGTGGTCGGCGTTGCCGACAATTATGCCGGTCTGATCGAGGAGGTCCGCCAGGTCAATCGTCGCAATCCCGCGCCGGCGCCGGCGCGAAATCCCGTCGTGGTCAAGGTGGATGAAATCGGCCGCTCCGCCGTCGGTGCGACCGAAGACTTGACCGTGTTCCTGCAGATGCTGGGCTCGCTTTTTACGGCCATTTTTGGCGTGTTGCGCCGGCCGAGATCGCTGCGGCTGACATCTCTGGTCTATCAGCTCTACAGGGTCGGCTGGCAGGCGATACCGATTGTCGTGCTGATCACCTTCCTGATCGGTGCTATCATCGCGCAGCAGGGCATCTTCCATTTCCGCAAATTCGGTGCCGATTCCTATGTCGTCGACATGGTCGGCATTCTGGTGCTGCGCGAGCTCGGCGTACTGATCGTCGCCATCATGGTCGCCGGTCGCTCCGGCAGTGCCTACACCGCCGAGCTTGGCTCGATGAAAATGCGCGAAGAGATCGACGCGCTGTCCACCATGGGCCTTGACCCGGTCGAAGTGCTGATCCTGCCCCGCGTCATCGCGCTTGTTTGCGCGCTGCCGATCCTGAGTTTCATCGGGTCGATGGCCGCGCTCTACGGCGGCGGTCTGGTGGCGTGGTTCTACG
Organism: Bradyrhizobium sp.; assembly: GCA_035490095.1. Lineage (GTDB taxonomy): Bacteria > Pseudomonadota > Alphaproteobacteria > Rhizobiales > Xanthobacteraceae > Bradyrhizobium. Next base: position 1,126 of record DATHHQ010000124.1, on the reverse strand, counting down.
GCGGCATGGGGCCGGCGATCTTCATTGCGCGGTTGCATGACGCGGTATCGGTCACGCATTTCGAGGTTGGCATTATCAAGGCGCCATTTATGGCGCTGGTCATCGGCATCGTCGCCTGCAGTGAAGGCTTGCGGGTGAAGGGCAGTGCGGAATCCCTCGGCAAACAGACGACAACCTCGGTGGTGAAATCGATCTTTCTGGTGATTGTGCTCGACGGGCTGTTTGCGATCTTCTTTGCATCGATCGGAATGTGACGATGCAGGAAGCGTCCCTGCCGTTTGCGATCCGTGTCAAAGACCTTGTGGTGGGGTTCGGCAAGCATGTCGTGATCGACCATCTGTCGCTGGACGTGCGTCGAGGCGAGATCCTCGGCCTGGTCGGCGCTTCCGGCGGCGGCAAGTCGGTGCTGATGCGAACCATCATCGGTCTCATTCCGCGGCAGAGCGGCGAGATCGAGGTGATGGGCGCCGCCATCGGTGGCAGCCAGGATCGGGTCACCCAAAGCGCCGCGGGGCGATGGGGCATTCTGTTCCAGCAGGGCGCGCTGTTTTCATCGCTTACCGTACGGCAGAACATACAGTTTCCGCTGCGCGAAAATCTGGTGCTGTCGGACGCGCTGATGGACGAGATCGCCACCGCCAAGCTCGAAATGGTCGGACTGACGCCGGAGGATGGCGACAAGTTTCCGTCCGAATTATCGGGCGGCATGACCAAGCGCGTGGCGCTGGCCCGCGCGCTCGCGCTCGATCCCGCGATCGTGTTTCTCGACGAGCCGACCTCGGGTTTGGACCCGATCGCGGCCGGCGACTTCGACGCCCTGATCAAGACATTGCAGAAAACACTGGGGCTGACGGTGTTCATGGTCACCCATGACCTCGCCAGCCTGAATACCGTCTGCGATCGCGTTGCGGCGCTGGCGGACGGCAAGATCGTCGCCATCGGACCGATGCGCGAACTGCTTCAATCCGAGCATCCCTGGGTGCGGGCCTATTTTCACGGCAAGCGTTCCCAGATGCTGCAACCAAAGGCGAGTTAAGAGATGGAAACCCGCGCTCCTTTCGTCGTCGTCGGCGCCTTCGTGCTCGCGGCCATCGCCGCCGTGTTCGGCTTTGTCTACTGGCTTCAC
>DATHHQ010000123.1:0-8695 GCA_035490095.1 Bradyrhizobium sp. | reverse complement strand
TCGGCCGCGGGGCCGGTCTGCACGTAGGGAATGCGTTCGCCGTCGATCGAAATCGCCTCGTGCTGGGTGACCACGAGGCCTTCCGCGGAAAATGTTTGCGGCGCTCGCTTCAACACTGTCGGACTTTGCATGCCTTCGATCAGCATCAATGCGGACGGCGTCAGCGGGTCCTGGATGTTGGCCAGCAGGTCGCCGTTGCTGTCCTCTTCCTCCGTGTCGAGACGCCAGACGTCGACGACGCCGATCTCGGGCATGCCCGGCAACCCGGCGCGGGACCAGCCGCTGGCCGATGGCGTCCAGACCTCGAAGACCGGCCGCAATTCATCCAGAATAGGCAGCACCAGTTTGCCGGCACTCCAGAAAAAGCCCTGCAGCGCCCGCCACGGTCCCGGCTCGAAAACGACGGTGAAATTACGGTCGCCTGCGAGATAGGCCGACAATGACATGCCGAGCACCGTATCAGGCGCATAGGTTCGTCCGCCGATCGTCCACGCCGCGCGCCGCTTGACGACAAACCAATCCCGATGAGCCTGCATCCAGATGTCAGTGGGAAGATCGAGTTTCGATCGCGCGCCGGCCTGGTCACCGAGCCACAGATTGCAATTGAAGAAATCAAGCCGTTCGACGAACCAGACCCTTGCGACTGCGTCGGTGCGGTCGATCTCTGAAAACACTCCCATGTTGCCGGGTATCGTCTCGAAAATCACTGGCGCTTGATTCACGTCGGTGCCACGCCGCCACCGCCTGACGGTTCTGGCGTAGCCGGACATGGTCGCCATGCCCTCGCCATACGCACTCGAAAGCAACAGCGTATCGGCATCGAGCCATTCGGCACCGCCCTTCGCTTCCGGCAGAACGAAGCCGTCGGATACAAAGGCCTTTTTCTCGATATCGAATTCCCGCAGCGTGGCGGCGTCGCTGCCACCGCGCGAAAGGCTTAGCATCGCGCGCAGCCTCGCGCCCGGCTGGGGCTTTATCCAGGACAAGATCCAGTCCCAGTTCTCCTCGAGGGCAAGTTTGTCGACGTCCAGCAGGGCTTCCCATTTCGGGTTCGGTCCGCGAAATTCATCGAACGTCGTTCGCCGCCAGAGGCCGCGTGGATTATTCGCATCCTTCCAGAGGTTGTAGACGAAGCCGCCGCGCCGGGTGACATAGGGGATATTGTCGGGCCGGTCGTAAATCGCCGTCAGCGTGTCGCGATCATCGGCAAATCCAGCGTCGCCGAATCTTTCCAGCGTCAGCTTGCTTTGCTGCGCGACGAAGGCGAGGGCGCGTTCGCCCTCGATCTCTTCCAGCCACAGATAAGGATCATCGTCGGGAGAGGCGATAGTCGGCCTGTCGTCGATCAGCATGGTTCGAACTCCTCGAGCGCTTACCCCGGCACGCCGAGACATCGCATGAATGGCAGGCTTCCGATTTACGCGGCTGCGCGTGTTCTGTCCAATCTGCATCGTTCGCATAGCGTGCGCCCGTTTGCATCGGTTGATTGAGCGCACGCCTGCCTTCATAGTGCCTGATATCAATAAGGCCGGCTGCATTTTGGCCTGACCTGGGTGGAAATGACGGATGATTGACGTGACCGCGGTTGACGAGATTTCCGGCGACGTCCGTGCGCGGTCCAATGTAGTGCGTCTCGCGGCGGCGCAAGCGCTGACCGGCGCGAACTCGGCGGTCATCTTCGCCACCGGCTCCATCGTCGGTGCGACGCTGGCGCCGTCGATCGCGCTCGCGACGGTGCCGCTCTCGATGTATGTGGTCGGGCTTGCCGCCGGCACGCTGCCGACCGGCGCGATCTCGCGTGCTCATGGCCGCCGCGCCGCCTTCATCATCGGTACAGGCTGCGGCGTGCTGACCGGCCTGCTCGGGGCATTCGCCATCCTGCGCGGTTCGTTTGTGCTGTTTTGCTGCGCGACGTTCCTCGGTGGGCTCTATGGCGCGGTGTCGCAATCCTATCGCTTTGCCGCCGCCGATGGCGCCAGCGCGGCGTTTCGTCCCAAAGCCGTGTCGTGGGTGATGGCCGGCGGCGTGTTCGCCGGCGTGCTCGGCCCGCAGCTCGTGCAGTGGACCATGGATATCTGGCCGCCTTATCTGTTCGCGTTCAGTTTTGTGGTGCAGGCGGTGGTCGCGCTGATCGCGATGGCGGTGCTGGCGGGCGTCGATGCGCCGAAGCCCGCGCCGTCGGACCTTCACGGCGGCCGCCCGCTGCTCGAAATCGTGCGGCAGCCGCGGTTCATCGCGGCGGCGTTTTGCGGCATCGTCTCCTATCCCATGATGAATCTGGTCATGACCTCCGCGCCGCTGGCGATGAAGATGTGCGGGCTGAGCGTGAGCGATTCGAATTTCGGCATCCAATGGCATATCGTGGCGATGTACGGGCCGAGCTTCTTTACGGGATCGCTGATCGCTCGCTTTGGGGCACCTCGCATTGTCGCACTCGGCCTGTTGCTCGAAGCCGCAGGTGCGATGATCGGGCTGTCTGGCATCACCGCGATGCATTTCTGGGCCACCCTCATCGTGCTCGGGGTGGGGTGGAATTTCAGTTTTGTCGGCGCGTCCGCGCTGGTGCTGGAGACGCATCGGCCGCAGGAGCGCAACAAGGTGCAGGCCTTCAACGATTTTCTGGTGTTCGGCATGATGGCGGTGGGATCGTTCTCGTCGGGCCAGTTGCTGGCGAATTACGGCTGGTCGGCGGTTAACATGGTGGTGTTTCCGCCGGTGCTGCTGGGGCTCGCCGTGCTGGTGGCGGCGTCATTCGCGAAACGGCGCGCGGTGTCGCAGCAAGTTCCGGAATTTCCCGACCCCAGTATCTGATCTGCTAGAGCCCCGTTTCGATAGAATCGAAACGGGGCTCTAGATTTTTGATTTGACGCGTTTTCTTGACGCGAAACCGGTCGCCACTTCGCTTGAAAACGCTTTATACTGTAATGGTCACCTGAAGCGTTGGAGGTTTCATGCCGTCGCGAGCGCGTCTTGATGAGTTTATCGCCGTTGTTGAGGCTGGCGATCATGCCGGCGCTATCGAGCGCTATTACACCGAAGATTCCAGCATGCAGGAGAACGCGGCCCCGCCGCGCGTCGGCCGCGACCTGCTGGTGGCCCACGAGCGCGGCGTTCTGGCGCGCATGACCCATGTCTATTCCAAGGCTATGTCCTCGGTGGTCGAAGGCGACAATGTCGCCATTCACTGGATTTTCGAGCTCACCGATAAATCCGGAAAAGTACGGCGGGTCGACGAGGTCGCGCTGCAGCAGTGGCGCGGCGACAAGATATTCCGCGAGCGTTTCTTCTACGATCCGTCCGCGCCGAAGACCTGATGGCGACCGCGTGACACTTCGTCGGCGGTCGAAGCTTTTCACATGACGGAGCGCTAGTTTGTCGTCATGCCCGGGCAAAAGCGCGAAGCGCGTCTTCGCGCTAGATGTCCCGGGTATCCACGTCTTCCTGTGCCTGAATACCAAGACGTGGATGGCCGGGACAAGCCCGGCCATGACGGTGGATACTAGAGACAAATGCTGGACAGCTCCAAGCAAGCATCCCTCGACGAGACCTCAGCCCGTTACGAAGGCTGGCGGATCGTCGTGGTCTGCTTTCTGGTGGCGACGTTCGGCTGGGGGCTCGGCTTCTACGGACAGAGTGTCTATGTCGCCGAGCTGCATCGCCTGCACGGCTGGCCGGCCTCGCTGGTCTCAAGCGGTACGACCTTCTTCTATTTGTTCGGTGCGTTGCTGGTCGCGTTCGTCAGCGAGGCGATCCGTTCCTTCGGCCCGCGCAACTGCCTGTTGGCGGGGGTGGTAGCGATGGCGGCGGCCGCCGTCTTGATCGGCCAGGTCACCGAGCCGTGGCAGCTTTACGCCGCCAATGCCATGCTTGCTTTCGGCTGGGCCGGCACCAGTCTCGGGATCATCACCAATACGCTCGGCCTCTGGTTCGACCATAAGCGCGGCATGGCGATCAGCCTCGCGCTGAATGGCGCGAGCTTCGGCGGCATTATCGGCGTGCCGCTGCTGGTGGCCGCGATCGGGAGTTTCGGATTTCCCGGCGCCATGGTCGTGGCGGCGATCGTAATGGTCGTGCTGATGGTTCCCATCATCCTGATTTTGGTGGGACCGCCGCCCGTCCATTCGAGTGTCACGGTTGCAGCGGCGTCAGCGGATGCGCCATCCGCCACGCGGATCCGTGCACAGGCGTTTCGCGACCTCGGCTTTCTCTCGGTCTCGATTGCATTCGCGCTGGTGTTGTTCGCGCAGGTCGGATTTATCGTTCACCTGATCTCGTTTCTCGATTCGGTGACCGGGCGAGACCGCGCGGCATTCGCGGTCGCGGTCCTGACCGCGATGGCGGTGGTCGGCCGCGTGCTGTTCTCGACCGTGATCGACCGGCTCAACCAGCGGTTGGCCTCGGCGATCTCGTTCGTCAGTCAGGCCGTTGCGCTAGTCATCATCATCAATCTGCACAACGACATTGCGTTGATTGCGGCCTGCGCGCTGTTCGGGTTTTCGGTCGGCAATCTGATCACGCTGCCGTCGCTGATCGTGCAGCGCGAGTTCGATCCACGCTCGTTCGGCGTGCTGATCAGTCTGATCACGGCGATCAATCAGGTCACTTATGCCTTTGGCCCCGGCGTTATCGGCCTGCTGCGCGATGCGTCCGGGAGTTATAACTTGCCGTTTTGCGGCTGCATCGGTCTGGAGCTCCTCGCCGCCGTCCTGATCATGGTTCGCGGACGGGCAGCGAAGACCTCATCCTGAGGAGCGGCCATCAGGCCGCGTCTCGAAGGATGGGCCACTGGCCTCATGGTTCGAGACGCGCGAAGACGCGCTCCTCACCATGAGGGTCAAGCCTCCCGCTGCCGCAACAGATCCTCGAGATCGAGCCGGTGTGTGAACATCGCCAGCGATCCGTCCGGCTTGCGCGGCCATTGCTCCTCGGGCCGGTCCCAATACAATTCAACGCCGTTCTCGTCGGGGTCGCGCAGGTAAAGCGCTTCGCTGACGCCATGATCGCTGGCGCCGTCGAGAGCAATGCCGGCCTGCATCACGCGATGCAGCGCATCCGCCAGTGCCGGGCGGCTCGGATAAAGAATTGCGGTGTGAAACAGTCCCGTGGTTCCCGGCGGCGGGGGATGGCCGCCTTTGCTTTCCCAGGTGTTCAAGCCGATATGGTGGTGATAGCCGCCGGCCGAAATGAACGCCGCGCCCGAACTCAGGCGTTGCGTCACCTCGAATCCCAGCACGCCGCAATAAAATCCGAGCGCGCGATCGAGATCGGCCACCTTGAGATGAACATGCCCGATGCGCGTTCCCGCGATGATGGGTGTGGAGCTTTCGGGCATGCGCTTTCTCCATTTGGAAAGTATCCGTGCCCCGGATGCTGCGCAGCGCGCGAGCGGTGCGCTGCTAAGCCGGGGCCCATGTTGCGTGCCGGCATGGATCCCGGCTCTGCGGTGCACCGCTGAAGAAGCGCTGCACCGCGTCCGGGACACGTAAGAGATTATTCTTCTTATGCAAGCTCGGATACTTCTCCTGCGGGCAATTCGAACTCAAACGTATTCAGCGTCATCGACACCATCGTGTAATAGCCGCACAGACCGATGATTTCGACGATCCCGCGTTCGCTGAGCACCTTCACGGCCTCGTCGTACAGCGCCTTGGAAACGCCGTGGCCTTCGTGCAGCGACTTGGAGACGTCGTAGATCATCTGGCCCTTGGGATCGTCGAACGTTGGCGTGCGGCGATCCCTGATGTCGTCGATGATCTTGGGGTCCATGCCGCCTTTGAGCGCGAGCCGCTTATGGGCGTACCATTCGTAGTGCGAAGTCCAGTGCCGTGCCGTAACCAGGATCGCGATCTCGGACAGCTTTGCCGGAAACAAGGTATCGAACCGCAGGAATCCGCCCAGACGCGTGGCATGCCGCGCCATTTCCGGGCTGTTGAGCCAGGCCATCATCGGCGGGGGCGGGGCGCCACGCTTGCCGGCGATCGATTCGTCGTAGGTCTGTTTCTGGTCTTCGTTCATTTCGCCAGGCGAAAGCAACTTCAGGCGCATCTTGGTTTCCTCTTGTTTTTCAATCCTTGCGGCTTCGCCGAATACACCGGATCGGGGGTCATGGCCACCTCTGCGCCCGCATGGGCGGGGTCAGAGATATATTGAATTTCGCGATACGACCGCTAAGGTCCGCCCAACAACACCAGCCGATTGCAGGCCGATCAACTGCGGCCTCCCAAATGGAAACGCCCATGTCCGATCTGGAAAATTTTCGCCGTGAGACCCGCACCTGGCTGGAAGCCAATTGTCCGCCGGAAATGCGGCGGCCGATGACGTCGGACGAAGATACGTTCTGGGGCGGCCGCAATACCAAATTCTCATCCGAGCCGCAGCGCCTCTGGTTCGAACGGATGCGCGACAAGGGCTGGACCGTGCCGCATTGGCCGAAGGAATATGGTGGCGGAGGCCTCGATCCCGAGCAAACCAAGATCGTGCGCCAGGAGATGGCCGCACTCGGCGCGCGCCAGCCGCTGGTCTCGTTCGGCATCTCCATGCTCGGGCCGGCGCTGCTGAAATACGGCACCGACGCGCAGAAGAAGGAACATCTGCCGAAGATCGCCGCCGGCCTGATCCGCTGGTGCCAGGGCTATTCCGAGCCGAACGCCGGATCGGACCTCGCGTCACTGCAGACCCGCGCTGAAAGCGACGGCGATGACTTCATCATCAACGGCCAGAAAATCTGGACCTCTTATGCGAATTTCGCGGACTGGATTTTCTGTCTGGTGCGGACCGATGCGACCGCCAAGAAGCATGACGGCATCAGTTTTATCCTGTTCGACATGGCTTCAAAGGGCGTTTCGACCAAACCTATTCTTTTGATTTCCGGCAGGTCGCCGTTCTGCGAGACCTTCTTCGACAACGTCCGTGTACCGAAATCCCATGTGGTCGGCACCGTCAACCGCGGCTGGGACGTCGCCAAATATCTGCTGCAACACGAGCGTGCGATGATTTCAGGCATGGGCGAGCGCGGCGTCGGCCGCCCGCTTGGTCAGGTCGCCGCCGATTCGATCGGCAGCGACGAGCAGGGCCGCCTGGAAGATTCGATGCTGCGCGGACAGATCGCCACCTTCGAGATCGACGAGGCGGCGCTGGCCTGCGCCGCCGAGCGCGCGGTCGATCTGGCCAAGGCCGGTCAGGCGCATCCGGCATTTTCCTCGGCGATGAAATATTACGGCACCGAGCTCAACAAGCGCCGCTACGAGATCTTGATGTCCGCGGGCGGCGCCGATGCGCTGGAATGGGAAAGCGAGCGCTCCAAAGGCGGCGCTCGGCCGCGCGCCTGGCTGCGCACCAAGGCCAACTCAATCGAGGGCGGCACCAGCGAGGTCATGCTCGGCATCGTCGCCAAACGGATTTTGGATTTGCCGGGGGCGTAACACGTTGCACAAAATAATTCGTCATTCCGGGGCGCGCGAAGCGCGAGCCCGGAATCCACAACCACGACCGGGAGTATGGATTCCGGGCCTGCGCCAAAAGGCGCATCCCGGAATGACGAAAGTAAATATTTCGTTCGAAACTTCTCGAGACCGGAACCCAACCATGGCACTCGTCCTCAACGAAGAACAATCGATGCTGCGCGACAGCGCGCGCGGGCTCATCAGCGACAAGGCGCCGGTGGCGCATCTGCGGCAGCTGCGCGATGCGAAGGACGCCACCGGATTTTCCCGCGAGCTGTGGCGGGCTTTCGCCGAGATGGGATTTTCCGGATTGCTGATCCCTGAGGATTTCGGCGGCAGCGGTCTGGGTTGCGTCGAAGCCGGCGTGGTGATGGAGGAAATCGGCCGCACCTTGATGCCGTCGCCGTTTCTAAGCACGGCCGTGCTTGCAGCTTCCGCCTTGTCGCGCGGCGGCAGCGCCGCGCAGAAATCCGAGCACCTGCCGAAGATCGCGGATGGTTCGCTGCTGGCCGCGCTTGCCATCGACGAAGGCGCCAAGCATCGCCCGCTGCAAACCCAAATGGCGGCGGTGCGCTCCGGCAACGGCTTCAGGCTCAGCGGCGCCAAGGCCTTTGTGGTCGACGGCCACACCGCCGATCTGTTGATCGTGGCGGCCCGCACCGCGGGCGCCGCTGGCGAGCGCGATGGATTGACGCTGTTCCTGGTCGATCCCAAGGCCAAGGGGATCGAGACCGAGCGCACGGCGATGGTCGATTCGCACAACGCCGCTCGAATCGTGTTTAGCGATGTCGAGGTCAACGCCGACGGCGTGCTCGGCGAGGTCGATCATGGCGGCGCACTGCTGGAAGGCGTGCTCAATATCGGCCGGGGTGCCGTGGCCTCGGAAATGGTCGGCCTCAGCGAGGAAGTATTCGGCCGCACCGTCAGCTATCTCAAGGAGCGCAGGCAATTCGGCAAGCTGATCGGTGAATTCCAGGCGCTGCAGCACCGCGCCGCGCAGCTTTACATCGAGATCGAGATTACCCGCGCCGCCGTTCTGAAGGCGCTGCAGACGCTCGATGGCAACTTTGACAATGCCGGTGCCCGCTGTGGCGGTCGCAAAGGCACGCGCTGGTTCAACCGCGACGCTGGCGGTTCAGGAAGGCGTGCAGATGCACGGCGGCATGGGCATGACCGACCAGTTCGACATCGGCTTCTTCATGAAGCGCGCGCGGGTCTGCCAGGAACTGTTCGGCGACAGTAATTTCCATGCC
>DATHHQ010000122.1:0-8445 GCA_035490095.1 Bradyrhizobium sp. | reverse complement strand
TGCCGTTTCGTCGATCAGGATGAAATTCCTCGGCTCGATGCCGGCAAGCCGACTTCTAACCGGCTCGATCCGATAGCGGGTTTCCTCACTTGCGAACAGATAGCCGGCCTCCGAGTTCTCCAGCATGGCGGCAAGCGACTCCGATGCCATGAGTTCACTCAGCGGCACGATCACGCCTCTTGCCGCGATCGTGCCGAGGATCAGCTCCAACTGCGCCATCGAATTGTTCAACAGGGTCGCCACCTTGTCCCCTGGGCGTAATCCTTGCGCGATGAGTGCGTTGGCAACCCTGTTGATCCGATCGACCAGCTGCTTCCACGTCAGGCGCTGGGAGTCGCAGATGACCGCCTCGGCATCGGGCGTCAGGATCGCATGGCTGGCGATGACGTTCGGCAGGCTGAGCGTGCGAACAGCGATCATGACATCAATTGTCCGGGTTTCGGTTTCTCTGGGCGTTGAACCGGGCATGACGTCGCCCGAGCTCGACATAGTGGCGCACGGCGTCCTTCATCCCATTGGCGATATCGGATCGCAGCGGGGCAAGCTTGCGGGCCGGGGCGCCGCCCCACAGCTCGCCGGCGGGGATGCGGGTTCCTTCAACCACCAGCGCGCCGGCGGCGACCATGGCTCCCGTTTCCACAACGGCCCCGTTGAGGATCGTCGCCCGTATGCCGATGAAACATCCGTTTTGCAGCTCGCAACCATGCAGAATCACGCCATGCCCGACCAGAACATCGTCACCGACCAGCGTGGGTGACGTTTCCGGTGAGACATGAACAATCGTGCCGTCCTGGATGTTGCTGCGAGCCCCGATACGAATCGAATTGACGTCACCGCGCAATATGCAGCTGTACCAGATGCTCGCCTGTTCCCCGATAATGACGTCGCCGATCACGACCGCCGACGGCGCGACGAAAGCAGTCGCCGCGATAATCGGAACGAGGCCCTCGTACCCGATGTCGGGTTCGGCTGCGTCAGACTTTTCCATCGTCGCTAAAGGACATCGGGGCGTTCGACCAGATGCATCAGAACGCCATTCATGGACTTGGGGTGAATGAAGCCGATGCGCGAACAGCGCGCGCCCGGTCGGCCCCGCTCATCAATGACGCGATAGCCTGAGCCGCGTAGCCGTTCGAGCCGGGCGTCGATGTCGCGAACCTTGAACGCCACATGGTGCAGGCCGGGGCCGCGCTGCGACAGGAAGCGGGCGAGAGCGCCGTGGTCCTGGCGGGTATTTCCTGCCGTATCTCCCAACGCGCGAACGGTGTGATCGGTGTCGAGGGTCTGAATGACTTCCAGCTCGCAGTCGCCGGTCGTTATGAAGACGTCGTGCACTGCGGCGACGAACTCGGTCGGCCGGGTGTAGACCACGGTCTTGGTCTTGCCCTGGGACTTGTAGACGAAATGTTCAGTTGAGGTCTGCAATTCGGTATCGAACTGTTCGCCATCGAGCGTGCAGCCCAGTTTCGTGCAATAGGTGTCGACGACCCGGGCGTTGTCGGTACCGATGACGCCGAGATGATCCAGCTTGTCGACAAAATCCGGCTTGCCTTCGGGTCGGTCTATCCGGCCAACCAGATAGGTGCGAATGCCGTTCGTGGCGTCCAGCGACAGCAGCGCGCGCTGGCTGCCATCAATGCCGTCGTCGAAACCGTTGATCTCGAACGCCAGATTGCCCTCCGAAAGCTGTTTGCGCGCGGCATGCACGTCGTCGACCGAGAGGGCGATATGGTGGACGCCCGTGCGTCTTTCGCCGCCGACATAGGGGTCGCCCGGCTCAAACAATGCCAACGCCGATCTGCCGACGCTCAGAAAGGGGACAGTCGAGCCTTGCGCCGAGCGATGTGACGTCCTTAACAATCCGAAGTCTCGTTCAAGCTTGCCGGCGGCGGCACCGACGTCATCGACGATCAGGGCGACATAACTGAGCTCTTTTCCGTACATTTTCGCCTCTAGTTCTGCTGGACCACGGCCTCTTTGAGCAAGGCATCTATCTCCGGTCTCGAGAAACCGAAGTCGGCCAGAACCTCGACACTGTTCTGGCCGAACAAGGGCGGCGGCAAACGCGCTGTCTCCTGATTCGTACAGTCCATGCGCGCCGGATTGCTGAGCAAGGGGAGTTTTCCAAGGAGCGCATGGTTGGCCGGCTGAATGAAGCGTTGGCTGACCACGTGGGGATCGCTGAAGACCTGGTCGATGGTGTAGACGGGTCCGGCCGGAATGCCGACCTCGATCAGCTTTTCGGTCCACGCCATTTGCGTGTCACGACGAAAGGCCTCGTTGAGACGGAATTTCAACGCACCGCGGTTCTTCAGCCGGGCGGTGTTGTCGCAGAAGTCGGGATGGTCGACCATCTCGTCCAGGTCGAGAATGCGGCAGAGCTTGCGCCACATATCCTGAGTGGCGACGCTGATGTTGAGTGGTCCATCCATGGTCTCGACGAGCCCGTAGGGACAAATGACGGGATGATCGTTGCCGACCGGTCCCGGCACCTCGCCGAGGCTGAGGTAGCGCTGCCCCTGGACGCAAAGCAATCCTATGAGAGCGCCAATAAGCGAGGTGTCGACGCGTTGGCCGATGCCGGTCGTGCGCTGTTGGAGCACGGCTGCCAGGATCCCGAGGGCGCTCCACATGCCTGCAGTAAGATCGCCGATCGGTGTACCCACGCGCAGCGGTCCGCTTTCCGCGGTGCCGGTGATGCTCATCAACCCCGACATGCCCTGAGCGATCTGATCCACGCCGGGCCAGCGGCCATAAGGCCCCGACGCGCCAAAGCCGCTGATGCTCGCATAGACCAGCTTCGGATTGTCGCGGCGAAGGATGTCGTAGCCCAAGCCCATTTCGTCGGCGATGCCGGGCTTGAAGTTTTCGACGAGGACATCGGCGCGCAGGGCTAGTGCGTGCAGCAGCGCGCGTCCCTTCGTCGTTCGGAAGTCGACGGCCAGGCTGCGCTTGTTGCGATTGATGCTGAGGAAGTAGGTTCCTTCTCCCCCGTGGAACGGGCCAAAAGCTCGCAACAGATCGCCGCGAGGCGTCGGTTCGACCTTAGCGACATCAGCGCCGAAGTCGCCCAGGATCATTGTGCAGAACGGCCCGGCCGCCGCGCGCGTGAGATCGAGTACCCGAATTCCTTTTAGCGGCGGTTCCACCCTGCATTCTCCTGCCACGCATCGTTGGCTTTTCCCGGCTCATCCGGCGGGCCGGCAAAGCGAGGCCGCTGAGGTTTGACCCTTGCCATTCTGTAGTTCAATATTGTCCGACAATCAAGCTGATCGGATTGAGGAATTCGGATGTGCTGAACGAAACGGAAAAAGCAAAAGCATTGAAGGCGAAGCTCGAAGCTTTCATGGCCGACCACATCTATCCCAACGAGGCGCGATACTTTCGTGAATCGATGGAGGCCGGACCGTGGGGCGTCCAGCCGGTTCTGGATGAGTTGAAGCCCAAGGCGAAAGCCGCCGGCTTGTGGAATCTCTTCCTCGCTCATTCCGATCACGGCCCGGGCCTGACGAATCTCGAGTATGCGCCGATGTGCGAAATCATGGGGCATTCGCACTTGGCTCCGGAGGTGTTCAACTGCTCCGCGCCTGATACCGGCAATATGGAAGTGCTCGCCCGCTACGCAACATCCGAGCAGAGGAAGGTCTGGCTGGAGCCGCTCTTGTCGGGGAGCACACGTTCGGCGTTTGCCATGACGGAGCCGGCGGTTGGTTCCAGTGATGCTACCAATATCGAGAGTGAAATCCTGCGCGACGGCGACGAGTACGTCATCAACGGCCATAAATGGTTTACGACGGGCGCAACGGACCCGCGTTGCAAGATCATCATCTTCATGGGCAAGACCGATCCAGGCAACCCGAACCGGCATTTGCAGCAGTCCATGGTTCTGGTGCCGAAGGATACTCCCGGCGTGCGCGTCGTTCGACCCTTGCCGGTGTTCAATTTCTACGGAATGCCCGATCGTGCATCGGAAGTTGTCTTCGAGAATGTCCGCATTCCTGCCGCGAATATTCTCTTGGGCGAAGGGCGCGGCTTCGAGATCGCACAGGGCCGCCTAGGGCCAGGACGCATCCATCATTGCATGCGCCTGATCGGCTTGGCCGAGCGCGCATTGGAAAGAATGTGTCTCCGCACCCAGCACCGGGTCACGTTCGGCAAAGCCATCGCAGAACGCAGTGTGACTCTTGAGCGGATTGCGGAATCGCGCATCCTTATCGAGCAGTCGCGACTGCTGACACTGAAGGCCGCACATATGATGGATACTGTTGGCAACAAGGCCGCGCGAACAGAGATCGCTATGATCAAAGTCGCCGTACCGAATATGGCATGTAGGGTGATCGACTATGCCATCCAGGCTTTTGGTGGCGCGGGGATTACCAACGACTATGGACTGGCGGCGGCCTATGCTACCGCACGTCTGCTGCGCATTGCTGATGGTCCCGACGAAGTACATCGCAGTCAGATTGGCCGCTGGGAGCTTCGACGCCATGCCAATAAGGTGCCATTGAAGCCGGACGCGCCGTATTCCCCATCTCATTGGGCAACCTCATGACGAAAAGAGGATGGTTTCTGGCGGAACGGCGGACGTGCTGTCTCGGCCTTGCAATTCGTCGTTGAGAGGGCTCATGAACGATATCGTGGCGAAGGCGACTGAGCCCCGGCAGCTTCGCGCGTTGATCGCAGCTGGAGGGGCCGTTGTTGCTCCGCTCGTCTTCAATCCATTATCCGCGAAGTTGGCGGAAGCGGCCGGATTTCGATCGCTCTAATGCAATCGATCGAACGAGATGTCGCCAAGCGTACCAATCTCTCGGTAGTTGAGAGAAAATGTTCGAGCCAATGAGGAGGAGGAATTATGCAAATTACCCCGCCGAATACGACGTATCAGCAAGTCGGATCAGGTCTCGCGCCTCGTCCAGTCTCCCTTTCGGGTGTCACGATCGGCTTTCTCGACGGTTGGGGCGCGCGCGAGGCAGACGGTCGGATCACCATGTATCCGTTGATGCGTGAGTTACGGGCTTTACTGGCCGAGCGTTACGGTGTCGCCGATTTCATCTGGCACAAGAAGAAGAACGTGGCGCAGCGCGAACCGCGGGCATTCCTCAAGGACTTCGCTGAGCGCTGTGCCGTCGTCATCAACGGTGAGGCGGCTTGAGGCTCTTGTACTTACGCGTCCGTGCTTGACGCGCATGATCTAGAGAAGATGGGACGGGCAACGATCACGATCTGTCACGCGCCTTTTGAAACTGCTGCGCGCAGACACGCGACCACGCTCGGCCTTGCAAACTTGCCACTGCTGATCGAGCCCGCACCCAAGGGCAGTAACCTCACGGTCAATGCACCGGAGATTGCGGCGCGGTCGCTCGATCGTGTGATTGCCGCTCTAACCAAGCGCGGAGGCTAGCCATGGCGCGCATGCCGTCGCCTGTCGTCGATGTGCCCGATTTTTGGGCCTGGCACGAGATGGCGCTGGAACGTGGCTGGACCGACGGACTGGTCGTGGCGCCGCCGACACGCGAGCGCGTCGACCAGATGATCGCCTATCTGGGCCGACGGCCTGATGAAGTCGTCGGGGTGTTGGGACCAAAGGACGGTATCGCCACCGTCGAGCAAATTGCCATCAACTGCGTAATGGCAGGCTGCCTGCCGCAGCACGCGCCTGTGGTGATCGCGGCCATCGAGGCGATGCTCGAGCCGGAGTTCAACTTGCACGGTGTGCAAGCCACAACTAATCCCTGTGCGCCGCTGGTCATCGTGAACGGGCCGATCGTTGACGAGCTCGGATTCCATGCCAAGGAAGGCGCTTTTGGGGGCGGTTCGCGCGCCAGTGCCTCTGTCGGACGCGCGGTACGGCTAATTCTCTGGAACATCGGCGGCGGTATTCCCGGCGAGACCGACATGGCCTCGCAAGGCCAGCCCGCGAAGTATCTGTTTTGCGCTGCCGAAAACCACGAGCAGAGCCCATGGCAGCCGCTGCATGTCGAACGAGGCTTCGCCGAGAGCGACAGCACGGTGACGGTGTTCGCGTGCCAGTCGCCACATCCGCTGCGCGTATTGGGCAATGCCGACCGTATCCTGAAGCTTATCGCGGCCAGCCTGCCGGTGCCTGCGGTCAACATGTTCCATGCGGCGGGCCAGTTTCTACTGAGCTTCGGCGCGCGGCCGGCGCAGGAGCTCGCGCGCGCCGGCTACACCAAGGCCGACGTGAAGAAATGGGTCTGGGAGAATGCGCGCTTTCAAGTCGGCGGGCTGCGTCACTCCGGCGTTCTCGCCGAGGAACAGCATATGCGCTATTGGGGCCACGGCGAGGAAGGTGCGCCCGACGTCGCGACCTTGAGTGACGAGACCCTTCTCCCGATGGTGCGCAGCGCCGACATGATCCATGTTGCCGTGATCGGGGGCGATTCGCAGTGGTGGATGGGCTTCTCGCCCGGATGGGGAAACTATGGCGGCTATGCGGTCACCAAAGCGATCAAGCGGCCTCGTTAGGCGTAGCCTGTTGGCAGGCGCCGCAGCGCTCGCCGCGGGTCCGCTCCGCGCGGAGACATTTCCCAGCAAGCCGATCCAACTCGTCGTGCCGTTGGGCCCAGGCGGAATCAACGACATCATTTCTCGTCTGATTGCGCAGAAGCTGACGGAAAGCTGGGGGCAGGCGGTCATCGTGGTCAACAAACCCGGAGCGGGCGGCATCATCGGGAGTGAAGCCGTCGCCAAGGCTGCCCCCGACGGCTACACGATCCTGATGGTCTATTCGAGCCACATGGTGAATCCCAGCCTGTACAGCAAACTTCCCTATGACAGCGTGCGCGACTTCGCGCCGATCACCTTAGTGAATACGGTAAATCTCGTGCTAACGGTCAGCCCGATGGTGCAAGCAAATTCGGTTAAGGAGCTAGTCGCGCTCGCCAAATCCAAGCCGGGCACGTTGAACTACGGCACCAGCGGCATTGGCAGTCTCGGCCATCTCGCTGCGCTCCGATTCGCCAACGAGGCAGGTATCGACGTTGTGCAGGTGCCATACAAGAGCGCACCCGAGGTGACGACTGCGCTGCTGCGCGGCGATGTGACCTTCTATTTCGACAGCCCGATCACCGCGCTTCCGTTTATCCGCAGCGGCAAGGCGAAAGCGCTGGCGGTTACGTCCGCCATGCGTTCGTCCGTGCTGCCGGAGGTGCCAACTATCGCCGAGGCGGCCTTGGCGGGCTTTGAGGTGCTAGGCTGGAATGGGCTGCTCGCACCGGCTGGCACACCTAAACCGGTGATAGACAAGTTGAATGGCGAGATCGTGCACATTCTGCGTACGCGTGAAGTGACCAACCAACTCAAGGAACAGGGCGTCGACGTGGTCGGTGATACGCCTGAAGAATTCGCTGCGATCATACTGGCTGATATCGCCAAGTGGCGCGAGATCATCACCGCTGCTGGCATCAAGATCGAGTAATTTAATCGATCCAATAGAGAGCGAGCACGCTAACCGCCGACGGTTGCCGACAAATGGTCGATCATCCACTGCCCTGCAGGGCCTGGCCGATGGTCGGCGAGGTAGGCGCCGCACATCACGATTTGCGCATCTCGCGAGTCGAACTCCACTGGTCGAATGACCTTTAGCCGCCCTTGAGCAATGTCATTCTGGACCAGATGGGAGGGCATGTTGCCCCATCCGAGGCCGGCCAGCAGCATCGAGTGCTTCGCGCCCAGGTCCGCCAGGCGCCAAGCACGGCCCGACAATACGCCATAATCACGTCCCGCCGTCAGCGACGAGCGATCCGTGAGCACGAGTTGAACATGCCGGTGCAGGACGTGTGTATCGATTGGGCCCTCTAGTGCCGCCAGCGGATGGTCGGGTGCCACCACCGGGATCAGATCGATCGTGAGCAAGGGGAAGCGCTTCAAGAGCGCGATGTCGCTGAAGAAATTCTGCAACAATCCAAGTATGCAGGTGCCGTCGAGTACCAGTTCCGCGGCGGCGCCGAGCGATTGCACATAGACGCGCGGCGGAACGGTCGGGAACTTCGCGGTGAAAGCGCGGAGCGCTTTGACGACCGCAGGCATCGGGAACATGGAGTCGAGCACGATCGTCAACTCCGCTTCCAATCCGCTCGCCAGACTTCGCGCGGTATCACGAAAAGCATTTGTCTCCTCCGCGATCCGGCGGGCCCCCGGCAGAAGCGCACGCCCCGCCTCTGTCAGTGCGGGCCGATAGGCGGTGCGGTCAAACAGGAGGATGCCGAACTGCGCCTCGAGCTTCTGGATTCCGTAAGTCACCGCAGACTGGGCGCGGTTCAGCTGCTTGCCCGCCTTGGAGAAGCTTCCGGTGTCGGCAACCGCGAGGAACAGCCGAATTTGGTCCAAAGTCAGCGAATTCAACATGATCAGATATATTGATCATCTTGATCGATATTTAAACCCTTATTTAGATCGTATCCGCCGCCCAGCTAATGGGCCGAG
>DATHHQ010000121.1:0-8077 GCA_035490095.1 Bradyrhizobium sp. | reverse complement strand
GCTTCAATTATTGACAGCATACTTACAAAGTGGATAGCGTCAATGCGCGCCATAAGCAAAACGACAAGATTCAAGGGAGGTTCCGATGAAGCTGCACGGCTATTTCCGCAGCAGCGCGTCCTACCGGGTCAGAATAGCGTTAAACCTGAAGGGCTTGAGCGCGGACCACCTGCCGCACCATCTGCGCAAGGGCGAACAGCGCGACCCCGCCTATCTCGCGATCAATCCGCAGGGCCTGGTTCCGACGCTGCAGGACGACCAGGGCGCGATCATCACCCAGTCGCTCGCCATCATCGAATGGCTGGAGGAAACCCATCCCGAGCCGCCGCTGCTTCCGAAGGATCCGCTGCGCCGCGCCAAGGTTCGCGCGTTCGCGATGGCACTCGCCTGCGATACCCACCCGGTGCAAAATCTCAAGGTATTGGCGCGGCTGCGGCAGGCCGGCCTGCCGGAAGAGCAGGTGACCGAATGGGCGGCATGGGCCAACCGCGAGGGTCTGTCGGCTTGCGAAATCCTGGTCGCGGATGAGCCCGGTCCGTTCTGTTTTGGCGCCGCACCGACCATGGCCGATCTCTGCCTGGTGCCGCAGCTGGCCAATGCGCGGCGCTTTGGGGTCGACCTCGATGCGTTCCCACGGCTGCTGAAAGCCGAAGCCGCGGCAAAGGACAACAAGGCGTTCGCGGACGCCGCACCGGACCGGCAGCCCGATGCCGAGTAAATCCGCAGCCGTGACGATGGATGCCGTCTACACCAAGCCGGGCTATCTGTTTCGCCGGATGCAGCAGATCGCGGTGGCGATCTTCGTGGAGGAGTGCAGGGCCTACGACCTGACGCCAGTGCAATATGCGGCCCTGGTTGCGATCCGCACCCATCCCGGCATCGACGCCACGCGCCTCTCCGCCGTGATTGCGTTCGATCGCTCGACCCTGGGCAGCGTGATCGAGCGGTTGGAGACAAAACAGTACATCGAGCGCAAGCCGGCGCGCGAGGACAAACGGGTAAAACTGCTGCATCTGACCAAGAAAGGCTCCGCACTGCTGCGCAACATCGTGCCGTTGGTCGATCGCGCGCAGGCGCGGATGCTGCAGCCGTTGAAGCAGGCGGACCGCAAGACGCTGCTGGCGTTGCTGACGCAGCTGGTCGATCTCAACAACGAGGCCTCGCGCGTGCCGCTGCGCGCCGAAGATGCGCTCGAACATCTGGGGAAAGCGAACTGATGGGATTGGACGCGCGGCCTGTCCTGATCGCGGGCGGAGGCATTGGCGGCCTGGCCGCGGCGCTCGGGCTTGCGCAAAAAGGGATTCCTTCGATCCTGCTCGAAAAGGCTTCAGCGCTGGGTGAGATCGGCGCCGGTATCCAGCTCGGACCGAACGCGTTCCACGCCTTCGATTATCTCGGCGTCGGCGAGGCGGCGCGCGGCATGGCTGTTTATATCGATCAGCTCCGGCTGATGGATGCGCTCACAGCCGAAGAGATCACCCATGTCGACCTGCGCGAAGCCTTCCGCTCGCGCTTCGGCAACCCTTACGCGGTCGTGCATCGCGGCGATCTGCACGGCGTATTCCTGAAAGCCTGCCGGGATCACGACCTGATCGATCTGCGCGTCAGCAGCGAAGTCGTCGGTTACGATCAGGACGGTTCGTCAGTGACGGCGCGGCTTGCCTCGGGCGATAATGTCACCGGCTCGCTGCTGATCGGCGCGGACGGCCTGTGGTCGAATATCCGAAAATCGGTCGCTGCCGACGGGCCGCCGCGGGTTTCCGGTCACACCACCTACCGTTCGGTGATTCCAACCGGGGAGATGCCGGAGGATCTGCGCTGGAATGCGGCGACGCTGTGGGCCGGGCCGAAATGCCACATCGTGCATTATCCACTGTCGAGCTGGAAAGTGTTCAACCTCGTCGTCACCTGCCACAACGACGCGCCGGAGCCGGTCGCCGGCAAGCCGGTCTCCGACGACGAGGTGATGCAGGGTTTTGCGCATGTGCACACGCGCGCAAAGGATATCATTCGCCACGGCAAGAACTGGAAGCTGTGGGTGCTGTGCGACCGCGATCCGCTCGAACGCTGGGTCGACGGCCGCGTCGCGCTGCTCGGCGATGCCGCGCACCCGATGCTGCAATATTTCGCACAAGGCGCCTGCATGGCGCTGGAAGACGCGGTGTGCCTGTCGCATATGCTGGGGACATATCCGGATGATCATGCCACCGCGCTGGAAAGCTACCGCCTGCAGCGCTTTCCGCGCACCGCCCGCGTGCAGCTATTATCCCGCGCCATCGGCGAGCACATCTACCACCCCTCAGGCGAACACGCCCGCCTCCGCAACGCGATCATGAGTGCGAAAACGTCGGAGAATTATTATGGCGACCTGGCGTGGCTCTTTGGCGGCACGGGGTTGGGTGAGGGGTAGGTCCAAATATTGCGTCGTCCCGGCCAAGCGAAGCGCGAGCCGGGACCCATACGCCGTGGCCTATCGTTCAGGCGATCGGGCAGAAGCCTTCTGTAAACAATAAGCGCTGGTGGTTATGGGTCCCCGCCTTCGCGGGGACGACGCTGAGTATGTTGAAGCGTACGAATGTTAAATCCTCAACAGCGCTTGGCGGTCGATCTTGCCGGTGCCGGTTTTCGGCAACTCGTCGATGAATTTTATCTCGCGCGGATATTTGTAGGGCAGCAGCTTTGCCTTCACAAAATCCTGCAGCATTTTTGTCGCGTCGGCTGCATCGAACGCGCGGTCGTTCATGACGACGACCGCCTTCAGGGTCATGCGCCGGTCCCGCAGCTCGGCCGCGAACACCGCGCATTCGCGCACTTGCGGATGTTCGGCGAGGCAGAGCTCGACTTCGAGCGGATAGACCCATTGGCCGGAGATCTTGATGAGATCGTCGGCGCGGCCGCGGAAGAAATGAAAGCCGTCGCTGTCGCGGACAAAACGGTCGCCGGTGTAGATCCAGCCCTCTTCGCGGATGGTCTCGGCTGACTTGTCCGGCCGGTTCCAGTACAGCGGCGTGTTGGAATCGCCGCGCACCCACAGGATGCCTTCCTCGTTGTCGCCGACCTCGCGGCCGTCTTTATCCCGGAGCGCAATTTCATAGCCGGGCACCCGCAGGCCGGCGGCGCCGAGTTTTTTCCGCTCCGGGTGGTTGGAGAGGTAGATGTGCAGCACTTCCGTGGAGCCCAGTCCTTCGACGATCTCAAGGCCAGTAAGGGTCTTCCAGCCATTGAAGACATCGGCCGACAGCACCTCGGCGGCGGATAGCGCCATCCGCAGCGACGAAAAATCCGCCGCCGCCGCGCCCTCGGCCTTGGTCAAGGACGTATAGAGCGTCGGCAATCCAAAGAAGACGGAGGGACGAAAACGCCCGATGGCTTCGAAGATCGCCGCCGGTTTGGGCTGGCCCGGCAGCAGCAGCGCGGCCGCGCCCGCGGCGAACGGGAAAGTGATGGAATTGCCGAAACCGTAGGCGAAGAAGATCTTTGGCACCGAAAAGCAGATGTCGTCGGCCTTGAGCTTCAGCACATGGCGCGCGAACGCGGCCTCGCTATAGGCCATGTCGTGCTGCAAATGAACGATGCCCTTGGGCCGCCCGGTCGAACCCGACGAGTACATCCAGAACGCCATCTCGTTGCGGTGGGTGTCGGCTTCCGCAAGATCGGCGGAGAAACCTGGCAACCACGGCTCTGCGGCGATCGTGTTCGGCGCCGCGTGATCGCCGGCGGCGCCGTTGACCACGACCAGCGTGCGCAACGCCGTGTCCTTGCAGGCCACCGCATCGAAGCGCGAGCAAAATTCGGCATCGGCGACGGCGACGGTCGCGCCTGAATCCGACAGATAGAACTGCAGCAGGTCGGGCGGCGTCAGCGTATTGATCAAGGGCGGCACGAAGCCGGCGCGAACCGCGCCGAAAAACGCGGCCGGATAGGCCGGCGTATCGTCTGTAAACATCAGGATGCGGTCGCCGCGCTTGAGGCCCAGCGACTGGAAGCCGTGGCCCCACCTGGATGCTTCCGCGCAGAGTTCGCGATAGCTGCGCGTCCCCGCCGGCCCGGTGAGCGCGAGCCTGTCGCGGCGGCCGTTCCCGAGGTTGTCGAATAGAATCCGGCTGGCGTTGTAGCGTTCCGGGATCGTAAATCCGATCTCCGCGGCGCCGGGGCTGTTCGAAGGTACCCGGTCGGCGATCTCGTGTGTCATCGCTGCGCTCCACCTGAACGTTTCGACGCCTCGTATCGCGCCATGAATAGCGGCGACATCGCGCGCAGACGCGCATCGTCGATCCGACCCGAACGGGTGATATAGCTGTAGGCAAAATCCGAAAGATCGAGCTTCATATGGTCGGGGAATTTTTCATACCAGCCGGCACTGGTGCGCGCCGCCGTCACCAGCTTTTTCACGATCGGCTGGCGCTCGGTCTGATAACGGACAAGGGCGCTGGAAATATCGCCTTCCGCCTCCAACGCCTTCACAAGCGAGATCGCATCCTCGATGGCCAGCCGCGTGCCCGATCCGATCGAGAAATGCGCCGAATGCAGGGCGTCGCCGATCAGCACCATATTCTTGAACGACCAGTGCTGGTTCCAGATCCACGGGAAATTGCGCCATACCGATTTGTTCGACACCAGCCGATGCCCGTCGAGCGTGGAGGCGAATACCTTTTCGCAAACGGCTTGCGATTCTTCGATGGTCTTGTCCGCGAAGCCGTAACGCTGCCACGTCGCGGGATCGCATTCGATCAGGAAGGTGCTCATCGAAGGCGCATATCGGTAGTGATGGGCATTGAAAGCGCCGAGTTCCGTTGCCACAAAAGTCTGCGACAGCGTCTCGAAGCGCTTGGTGGTGCCGTACCAGGCAAACTTGTTGGCGGAATACGACAGCGAGGTGCCGAAATCGCCCTCGAAAGTGCGGCGCACCAACGAGTTCAGGCCATCGGCCGCGACAATCAGGTCATAATCCGCCAGATGATCGACGGACTGGATCAGTGTATCGTATCGCGGGGTGACGCCGGCCGAGGACGCGCGCTGCTGCAGGATGGCGAGCAGGTCCAGCCGGCCGATCGACGAGAAGCCGACGCCGTCGATTTCGACACTTTCGCCGCGCAGATTAAGCGTGATGTTCCGCCAGCTTTGCATCCGCGGTGCGATGGCGTTGACCGTGTCGGGATCGTCGGCGCGCAGGAATTCAAGCGCCTGCTCGGAGAACACCACGCCAAACCCCCAGGTGGCGCTGGCGGCGTTCTGTTCGAACAGATCGATCTGGGCGTCCGGGTGAAGCTTTTTCCATAGATAGGCGAAATAGAGGCCCCCGGGGCCTCCGCCGATCACGGCGATGCGCAAGATATTCATCCTCCATGCAAACAGGCGTCATTCGGAAACGCCAACGACCTGACCGCCAATCGTCATCGCCAGAAGGGCGATGCGCGGCGGTCAGCCAGCGTTACTCGGCAGCTTATCGGATCAGGGGCGGCTTGCGCTAGACGCAGCGGCGCACCCACACACCGTTCACCAACACCCTGCGGCAGGCGGCAACCACCGGAGGACGTCTCACGACAACCGCACCCCGATATCCGGCGCAGCCGGCGCGATAGACGCCACGGGCGCAAACCACCGCATTGGCGTCAGTCGTCTCAATGGTCATCGTGGCAGCAAAGGCCACGATGGCGGATGCAATAAGCAAAAATGAACGCATGTTGTTCTCCCTGATTTGTCCTTGTTGATGAGAAGGAACGTTTTGACGGACGCATTTCGATTCCCGCATGCGCCCAGCACGGGTCAAGTCAGGTGATCCGCCGTCTTGCTTCTTGATCGCGGAGCCGTTGTATTGAAACTTTCGGAAAGTCGCTGTTTGAGCCATGCGATCGGGCCCGATCCGTTCGATGCCGACCGCAGAAGGAGAAATCATGCAGGATATCAAAACCAGGTGGCTTGCGTTCTACGCCGAGCATATTGAACAAACCTCCAAGGAAATATTCGGTCATGTCGAAAAGATGATCGTTGGAACGCTGATCGTCTCGGCGGGAGCGCATGTCTCGAGCAGCGAGCCGGCTATCGTTCTGTTCGGCTATTTGCGTCATGGCCTCGTCGGCCGCGGTGTCGAACTGTTCGGCGTTGTCCTTCTCGTCCTGAATTTCCTCGACGGATTTTATAAACTTGCCAAACTGGATTGGCATGCCGCGTATCAGATCGTCATGTCGATCTGCTACGTCGCTTTGTCGGTCCGGTTAATCCAGTTGATCCTTGCCTTTCGCGGCGAGTAGCCGAAGGTCTTTCGAAGAGCCGTCGACCGTCGGCAGAACACGCGCAGAGTTTATTGCGCCGCGAACTGAGCCAGAACTTCCTTGCAGGCGGGGGAAAGGGAGGCGGCCTGGGTCGCCAGACATCGCGCAATGCGGCCACCGCCGGGTGCGACGCCTCCGCAAAGCGCGCGAACGTCTCCACCACATGCCGACCTCACGACGAATAGTTCTTCGCGCGGCCGCATCGGCCGCAGCACCAGTGCGGGAGCCGGCGCGGCAGCGGGACTGGTGGTTGCCGCGGCTGTCGAAGCGGCGCCCGCTGCGGGCGTCGTTGCGCCGCCGCTGGCCGCGTTGACGGCCTGCTGGCAGTTGCCAGAGAGTTTCGACTTGTTCTTTTCCAGACATTGCAGCGCGGGGGCGCCACCGGTCGGCACGCCGGCGCAGACTTTCTGATAGTCGGAGCGGCACGCGCTGCGTATCGCGGCTACTTGCGCATCGCTTGGTTTCTTGGCCGCCGTGCTTTCCGCCGCTTTCGGAGCCGCGGTTTCGGCGGCCGGCTTGGCCGCTGCGGCGGCTGGAGCGGCTTCGGCCTTCGGCGGCACGGCGGCTGGGGCGGGCTCGGCCGTGGACGCAGCCGGAGCCTCTACGGCATGCACCGCGGTCTGGCATGACGACGACAGGCTCGACATGTTTTTCTGCAAGCATTGCAGCGACGCCGCGCCGCCGGGCGGGACGCTGGCGCAATGGGCCTCATAGTCCGAGCGGCATTCCGATCGAATGGCGTTGCGCTGGGCGTCGGTCGGCGCTTGTGAAAATGCCGGCGTCGCCACCGCGAACAGCGCGGTCACGATGAAAGCGGTACGGGCTGTTGCAGGTATCAACGTGTTGATCATTTTAAAAAGTCCTTATGGCTGTCGTCGGAGCCGACGCTTCAACGGAAATGAAACTCTGAAAAAGCCGATCAAAAAAATTTTCGGTAGCATCATTTTCTTTTTCGAGTTCTACTGCAAGTAGATTATTGCCATTCGCGCTTCGCGAAAAATTTCGAACGGAAAGCTTGCGCTGCAACAGGATTAAATGGGGCAAGGGAATGAAGCCAGCGCGTTCGTGCACCGAGCTGAACGGCGCCGTCAGGCATAGAGCCGCCGCTGTCTCCCGCATTGCTTTCGCCATATCGGCGGTCGTCGCGCTAAGCGCTTGCGAACAAAATAGTTTTGTGCCGCCGCCGCCGCCGAAGGTGGAGGTCGGACTGCCCGTGCAGCGGAACGTCACGCGTTATCTCGAGGCCACCGGCAACACCGCTCCGATCAAGTCGGTCGATCTGGTCGCGAGAGTGCAGGGGGTGCTGCAGTCGATCAACTATCAGGACGGCACACTGGTCAAGGAAGGCACGACGCTGTTCACGATCGAGCCCGAGACCTACAAGCTGAAGCTTGAGCAGGCGCAGGCGGCCGAGGCCGGCGCGCAGGCCTCGCTGAAGCAGACCGAAGCCGATTTCAAGCGCCAGTCGGATCTGGTCGCGAGGCAAGCCGTCTCGCAGGCGACGCTGGATCAATCCACGTCTTCGCGCGACAACGCCCAGGCTAACCTGCAGCAGGCCCAGGTCAACACCAAGATCGCGGCGGTCAATTACGGCTATACCAACGTCGTCGCGCCGTTCGACGGCATCGTTAGCGCGCATCTGGTCTCGGTCGGAGAACTCGTCGGCGCGTCATCGCCGACCCAGCTTGCGACCATCGTGCAGCTCGATCCGATCTACGTGAATTTCAACGTCAACGAACAGGACGTGCTGCGGATTCGGGAAGAAGCCCGGCGCCAGGGGATGACGGTGAACGATCTCAGGCAGC
>DATHHQ010000120.1:0-4614 GCA_035490095.1 Bradyrhizobium sp. | reverse complement strand
TGAGGGCCCGTCCAACAAACTTCGTCGTCGAGGCCCCGATTGTGAAGCCGACGCTCATGCCCGATACGGTGAACGGATAGCGCTTGCCTCGGAGGACCAGCACGCCCTCGCCGCCGCCGACTCCGACGATGAATCCGCCCTTGGTGAATACGACCGCGACCTGGCCGGTTTCAGCCCGCGATGGTGTGCTGACGGCAGCTACGCCCAAGAGCAGTGCAACCAGAGCAACGCTTGCGGCAAACTTCCTCATGACTCTCTCCCTCTGAATTTCCGATGCCGACCTAATGTGCAAGGATCATTGAATTAGCCCCGGGCGAGCAGGATGCCCGCAAGGCCTAACCAAGTGGGAATCCGAGCTTCGTCCTGCGATCCACTTCTCGACCGACTTGGGTTCATTTCGCTGGAACAGATTTTGATGCCTCATACATGTCTCTGTAGCCGCGGGCGATCGTCCGAACGCCCCGACCAATGTC
This sequence comes from Bradyrhizobium sp., assembly GCA_035490095.1. Taxonomy (GTDB): domain Bacteria; phylum Pseudomonadota; class Alphaproteobacteria; order Rhizobiales; family Xanthobacteraceae; genus Bradyrhizobium. Next base: position 4,141 of record DATHHQ010000120.1, on the reverse strand, counting down.
TTCGTAAGCTTCGTCAGGCAGATTCGCGAGCGACACGCGCATCGACCAGTTAGGTGCTTCAAATCCGCCACCGTTCAGCAGCACGATCCCGTGTGCCTCGGCCAGCCGAAAGGCAAGATCGAGCGGGTGGACGTTCTTTTTGAGGTATTCAACGGCTTCATCGCCGATGTTCTTCCGGGCCCAGAACTCGAAATCGATGAGGCCGTAATAGGCGTCGTAGTTCGGGTTCGGGCTGAGCTCAAGCGCCATGCTGTCGATCATGGCCTTGGCGCGCCGGTGCACGATTTCCATGCAGGCCTTCTGGTAATCCTTCTTTTCGTCCATCAATTCGTGGAGCGAGAACATCGTCATCATCACCTGCTGCGGCAGCGAAAGCCCGGCGGTGTGGTTGAGGCCGATGTCGCGACTGTCGGCTACGATGCGGTCGATGAATTTGAATTTTCGCGGTTCAAGCGTGATTGGGCCGTAGCGCTTGTCAAGCGCCTTCACGTGCTGGTCCGGCAATTCGGCGATCATCTTATCAAAAATGTTGTCCTCGTGGATGGCGATGACGCCAAGTCTCCATCCGGTGCAGCCGAAATACTTGGAGTAGGAATAGACGCCAATCGTGTTCTGCGGAAGCTCGCCAAGCAGGGAGCGGAAATCGTCGACGAATGTTCCGTAGACGTCATCCGTCAGCAACATCAGATCGGGGCGCTTGGTCTTAACGAGCTTCACGATCATGGCGATCGTCTCCCTGCTCATCCCCATGCCACTGGGATTACCGGGATTGACGATGAAGAAGGCCTTGATTTTCGGGTCTTCCAGCTTCTTGATTTCCTCCTCCGTATATTGAAAGCGGTTCTCTTGCGGCGCTCTGATTGGTACCATCTTCAGATCGTAATCCTCGAGGTGCGTCATCTCGAGGTAGGGCGTGAAGATCGGCGTGCCGAGCGCGATCGAGTCGCCGGGAAACAGCAATCGGTTGGCCTTCAGCGATTTGAAGATGTAGCACATCGCGGCGGTGCCGCCCTCGACCGCGTAAAGATCGAACTTGCCGGAAGGGCGCGGCTTTCCGCACATCGCCCACATTAAATACTCGTGCACGATGCGCTCGTTGTGGACCAGCATGCGATCGGGCACCGGATAACGGTCGCCAATGATCGAATCGACGAGCTCGTGGACGAATGCATCGGGATCGAACCCGAAAGTCTTGATCGCGAACTTCACCATAGAGCGCAGAAAGTCTGCACCGGGCATATCCAAGTGCTTCGCGAGCCATGCGTCGAGGCGAGCCGCGATGCCTTTGGCCTGCGGCATGCCACCGATCCCAGGAGATTCCTCCATCGTCCGTTTGCTTTCGGTGATGGCAAACTGGCCGAGCAGGAAGAAACCTTCGCGCGGCGTGGTGGCGACCCAATTCGGATTGCCGCGGCCAGCGTCCAGGAACGCGGACTGAGTCGTCTTCGACGTGGCTTTGGCAAGGTTGATCAGCTCGTTCTTGATCTCGAATGGGCCCAGAGCCTCGAACTTCTTTAACGTCATAAGGTCGGCCATGGCTTTCTCCTTTTTGCGGGAATTCCGTCGACGGGGGCGTCATAAAGGGAAGCCGATGAGCACGGCCTCACGGGCACATGCTCACCGGAATTTCTCGCCGCTAGGTCATCAGGATGACCAGCACCATGCCCCAGACGGTCAACAACGTGTTGCCGACCGCATAGGTCACCGTGTAACCGAGGCCGGGAATCTGGCTCTTGGCCCGGTCATTGATCATGCCGAGCGAGGCTGTTGTGGTGCGTGAACCGGAGCAAGCACCCAGCACGATGGCATCGTCGAACTTGAAGAGATACTTGCCGACATACATCGCCAGGATCAGCGGCACCGTCGTGACAGCGACGCCCCAGAGAAACAGGCTGAATCCGAGCTGTTGCAGCCCGGCGACAAAACCCGGCCCCGACGAGATTCCCACCACCGCAATGAACATGTTCAGCCCAACCGAGTTCATGAACCAGACCGTCGGCGACGGGATTCGGCCAAAGGTCGGACGGACGGAACGCAGCCAGCCGAAGAAAAGGCCCGCAATCAGAACGCCGCCGGAGGTCGAAAGCGTGAGCGGCACACTGCCGACCTTGTAGACGAACGCACCAAGCAAGGCTCCGATGGTGATCGCCGCACCGATGAACGCGACGTCCGCCACATCGGTCGCCCGGTCCGGATGACCCAACATCTTGGTCCCGGCCGCTACGTCCTGGGTGCGCCCGACGAGGGTGACGACATCGCCTCGCTGCAACTGCGTGTCCGCCAAAATCGGGATGTTGGTTGCGGTCGCACCGCGGACGATCCTCCGCAGAAACACGCCGCGCGCTCCCGGCAGATTTGCCAATTGGGCCAACGTTTTTCCGTCGACGTCCTTGTTGGTCACATAAACGTCGACGCCTTCGATCGGCACCGCCAGCAGTTCCCGATCATTAACTTCATCGGCACCAGCGCCAACGAGACTTACCAACACTTCGCGGCGGCCGGCCACCGCCAGGACGTCTCCGGCGTGAATCACGGCGTCTGCCGTAGCATCCAGGATCTTCCCGTCCCGCCGAATAGCTTGCACAAACACACGCTGGTCTGGAATCAGCGACTCGGCTTCTTGTGGCGTCTTGCCGACAACAGGCCCACGCTCCTTCACGCGAAACGCACGCAACTCGAATTGATGCCAAGCCGTGCCGGGGCCGCCGGCTTCCTTCTTGCCCCCGTGCTTCTCCTCATACCGCTTGCAGGCGGCTTCGAGATCGATGCCGAGGAGTGCCGGACCGATCAGCGCCAGAACAACGGCGGATCCGACCGTTCCAAAGATGTACGTGACGGCGTAGGCTACCGGCATGGCATCCAGGATTTTCTTGGCTTCCTCGGGTGACAATCCAAGGCGGCCGATCGCATCGGTCGCCAGGCCCATTGACGCCGAGATCGTCTGCGAACCGGCATAGAGCCCCGCTGCAGAGCCGACGCTATAACCCGCCAGCTTCGCACCCACATAGGCGGCCCCGAGACAGAAGAAGCACACCACGACAGCAAACAGCGCCTGCGGAATGCCGTCCTGCGCGATGCCGCGCACGAATTGCGGTCCGACACCGTAACCGATGGCAAACAGGAACAGCAGGAAGAACACCGGTTTGAGAGGACTTCCGATCGTGATTCCAAGCTGTCCGATGATCACCGCCGCGATCAGGGTCGCGGTTACCGCGCCGAGACCAAGACCTTTATAGGTGAAGGATCCGAAGTAATACCCCAGGGCCAGAGACAGGAAGATGGCAATCTCCGGGTAGCTGCGAAGCGTCTGCACGAACCAATCAATCATGATGTCACCCTCCCCTCTTCCAGCGCCCTTATTCCGCGGCAGCCTTGATCCCGTGCGCGCCCGAATGGCGATCACCGAGTTTCGCCAAAGCCTCTGGCCGCACGAGCTTCAGGCCCTCCATGGCGTCGTAGCCATGGATTTCCTTCACATCGAGCTTGCGCATGAAATCGATGGTTTCCTGCGTGATCACCTGGCCCGGCACCATGATCGGGAAGCCCGGCGGATAGGGAATGACGAAGCTCGCGGAGACGAGATCGGGCCCGCTCTTCAGCCGGCGATCGATCTCGGGATCGGCAAGGCGGATATACTCGCATCCCTGCGCGTCATAAGCGGAGAAGAAGCCGCCGCGGATATTGCCCTCATTGGTCTTTGTGCCGGCATCGCTGCGGAACGCTGCGTGGAAATGCGAGAAGTTCGGCAAGTCGGGCACGTCGGTCATCAGACTCTTGACCCGCGCCTCAAAGGTCTTTCGCGCGTTCGCCCCGCCCTGCCTCAGGCCACGGTCGACTTCACCGGCGATTTCGGCCAGCACCCGCACCAGATGCGCGATGTCACTGCGGGTGTTGTTGATGTTGGACTGGAGGAGAACCGAGTTGCGAGAGGTCTTGTTGACCTGGATGTTGTACTCGTTGGCCAGGATGCCCTTGAACTGCGTGCCGTCGTAGCCGGCGGTGCCGCACACCAAGGTCATGCGGGTCGGATCGAGGCAGAACTCGTCGTCATCCAGGCTCTTCAGGGCGCTTGCCCAATTGGCGCTCGCCGCCAGATAGTCTGTAAAGCCGCTTTGCCGCTATTGTGCGGGCACCATGGCGT
>DATHHQ010000119.1:0-3516 GCA_035490095.1 Bradyrhizobium sp. | reverse complement strand
TATCCCGAGCGCGTCGACCGGCGGAAGATCGTCGCCCTTCGGACCGAGAAACAGTTGCGCAAACAGCGCCGCCGCCGCGTCCTGGGCCTGCCGCGATGTTTCCGAATTGGGCTGCAGTCTGGTCGCGGTCTTGGCCGCCGCAAGCGACTCGCCGTAGTGTCCGATCTCGGAATAGATCCGCGCCATTAATTGCAGCGCCTTCACCTCGATCCAGTCGCCGCGCCACGTCACCGAAAGCGTCTCGAGCTCGCGCAAGGCGTCGGCCTGGCTGACTTCGTCGCGCCTCTGCCGCAGCATGATGTCGAGCAGCTTGGCTTCGGCCGCGGCGGCCCGGTCGGTGGATTCCACGGCAATCTTGTATTGGTTCTGCGCGTCCTTGTCGTGCCCGAGCGCTTCTTCCACCCGGCCGCGCAACACCGATACCGCAGGTTTCAGGTCCGGCGGAATACCGACGACTTCCAGATCGCTGCCGCGTTTGGCCGCGCCGGAATAATCCCTGACCTCCAGCGACGCCCGCATCGCCTCCGTGATCACGATGCGCTGCAATTCGATCGGCAGCGAGGTGATGGCGAATTCGACGTTCTTGAATTTCTCGCGCGCTTCCGCCCACTTGCCCTGGCGCGCGTAGCCGAGCGCTTTCCAAAGCTGCGAATCGTTGTTGGTTCCGATCGCCGGATTGGCGAGGTCTTTCAGCCCCAGCTCGGGACGCCCCGTCAGAATGCTTGCGACCGCGTGCACCGTCAGAACAAGCGATTCCTCGGGGCCCGGCTTGGGGTTCGCCAATGCGAGATCGAGAATACCCTTGGCTTCCGGATACATCCCGCGCGACATGTAGAAACGGGCAAGATTGATGCGGGCGGGGTTGCGCTGATCGGGCTCGGCCCCCGCCGCAGCGGCGAAAAGCGCATCCTGCTGCACGATGAATTTGTCCGTTTGATTTTTCTGCCACTCGCCGACGTCGAAGATCGGCCGCACCGCGGTCGGCGCGCGCTCGGCGGCGATGTCGGCCGCCGACAGCGTCAGGCCGCCAGGCCTGCCGAGAATGATCTTGTCGGAGGCAATCTCGGCGGTGACATCATCGGAGTTCGGACGAACCGCCACACCGTGGATCGATTCGAGCAGCGACATCTCGACAAAATCCTGCCGCTTGACAAAGCCGCGAATGGGCAGCGGCGCCGTGATCACCAGCAGCGTATCGCCGGCATCCGGATCGAGAACGCGATGCAGCAGGCCGGGTTTGGACAAGGGCACGACGACATTGGCAAGCGCGGGATCGGTGACGTTGCGTATCACCATCAGCGGTTGCGGCGGCGTTTGCATCGTATCGGCAAATGTCAGCGTCCAGTTCGCAGCGCCATCCTTTGCATCTCCCATCAGCGAAGGCATTTGGGGGCGGTTGAGGCGGATGCGGATCGCCTGACCATTGTCCAGCGGCAACTGGCTGGCCTCGGCGATGATCGCCCCGCCCTTGCTGCGGATCGGCTCGATGTCGAAAGGCTTCAAGGAATCGAACACCAGCCACACCGTGTCGGCGCGGCGGAACAATGCCGCCGGCGTCGCGGTGGCAAAGGCGAACTTCAGGCGCAGGCCGTCGCTGTCTCGGATGGCGACAACCGGAGCGGCGCCCTCGCCGGCTTTTGTTTCCGGCGGCGGTTCGGACGCGGCGACCGCGATTTTTGGCGGGGCCTCCGCCGCGGGTGCGGCTGTCTCCCTTGCAGGTCGCGCGGGCATCGGCGGTTCCGGCGCAGGCGACAGCTTCGGCGCCGCTTCGGGCTTGATCTCGATATTGGCCTGCTCGGCGATCAGTTCCGACGTCGGCGGCGCGATTGCGCTGGAGTTCCATGACGGCGAGCTCTCCCTGGCGGGCCTCTCGGGCGCGGCCGCAACCGGCGCGGGACGCGCTGGGACGGTCGGCGCCGGAGCGGCTGCCGCCGGAGCGGCTGTCGCCGGGGCGTGCGAGGCTTCTGCCGCGAACGATGGAAACGCTGCCGGCTTTTCCGTCTGCTGATAGGCAACGTCGATAATGTAGTTCTTGTCCTCGCGGAAGGAGTGGACATCGACATCGCCGATCAGCATGACTTCCACGGCCGAGGTTTCGCCCTCGACCTTCTGATTGATGGAAGCAATGTTCGATGGCGCCGCCAGCTTGGCGTCGGCCAGATCGAAGGTGAGCGCCGCGTTGAAGAACAGCGTGAGCTTCTGATCGTTCAGCACGGAGGAGACGCCGACGCCGTCGGGCGTTTCGAATACGAAGCGGACGAAGGTCGGCTGCACCGATGCGCGGATGCGAACGGGGGGACGCTTCTTCGCCTCGTTAATCGCGCGCTGCTGGCGCAACGCGCGTTCCGCGACCCGCGCCCGCTCGGAGAGTTCGCGGACCACCTCGGAAGGAAGGCCGGGAGGCTGGCCCTTCCAATTGTCGGGCAGCATATCGATGAACACCCGCTCGCCCGCCGTCATGGTGTTGATGGTCACCTTGCGCGCCAACGACAGCCGGATCGCCGAGCCATCGGGATCGCGCCGCGCCGAGGTGACATAATCGGGCGCCGCCTCGAACACCCTGTCGATCGGAATATCGATCGGGCGCTTGAACTTGATCACGAGGATGGTGCCGGCCGTGGTCACATCGGACTCGACATCGTCGGCAAGCTTGAGAACCAGCCGGGCATAGCCGCCTGCCACCGTCAGCGTGGCCTCACCCTTGACCGGCTGCGCCTGGCAGACGCCAGATAACGTCGAACCTGTCAGGATCAGCGCGGCCGCAAGCCATGACGGCCCGCCAAAAGACAGACCACCAAGACAACGCCGGACCGCCCGCGTGCATGCGCGGACTTGCGACCAAAACCGAGCGGCAGCCGTTCGCGCCATTTCCAACGTATCTTTCAGCTCCGGCCATCTGGCCGCGACAGGACGCCCTCGCGCCCCGCGCGCATTCGAATCCAGGATTGGCGATTTAAGGACTTGTTTCGCCAACCCATTGATTTTGTTCAAACCATTGCCGCTGCCTTTCGTCAAAAACAGCGCGGGGTTTCCTGCCGATTTGGGCATGGAATGGCTTAAATATTGATTAACCATCGCCTGAAATACGTCGCTACCCGTGGATGCCGCAGTGTCCAAAGCCGCACCGGAGCGAGCGGCGTTTGTTGCCCTGGTTTGGCGCGATAGCGGGGTGTCTGGGTCGGCGGCCGGCGGCTACTTCGGTTGCTGGCTGATCGACATGACGTACGCAGTCGCTTGCCAGATCTCTTCATCGGTCAGCACATCTCGCCAGGCCGGCATACGAAGGCCCCTCTTCTCTCGGCCATCGGCAATCGATTGGAAGATGCCCTTGGGGTCAAGTTCGCGCTCAGTCAGATTGATGCCGCCTCTGCCGTCTACCCCATGACAGTGGGCACACTGCTTAGCCAAAAAGAGATCATGGCCCGCCGCAATCATTTTCGGGTCTTTGACGTTCGGAACGTCTTCTTCCGCGAAGGCCACCTCGCCAATGAGGATTCCTGCAACGACCACAATCAC
>DATHHQ010000118.1:0-8193 GCA_035490095.1 Bradyrhizobium sp. | reverse complement strand
GGGACGCGCTGACGCATGGCGCGCAAATCTTCCAAAGACGATCCCGCCCTCACCCATATCGACGCCAGCGGTGAAGCGCGGATGGTCGATGTGTCAGCCAAGCCCGCCACCGAACGCACGGCGGTGGCCGAAGGCCGCGTCGTCATGAGCAAGGCGACGCTTGAACTCATTGTGAGCGGCAATGCCAAAAAGGGCGACGTGCTGGGCACCGCCCGCATCGCCGGCATCATGGCGGCCAAGCGCACGTCGGATCTGATCCCGCTATGCCATCCGTTGGCCCTGTCAAAGGTCACGCTGGACATTACGCCCGACAAGAAGCTGCCCGGCTGCATCGTCCGTGCCACCGTCAAGGTCACCGGCCCGACCGGTGTCGAGATGGAAGCGCTGACCGCGGTGTCGGTCGCGTGCCTCACGGTCTACGACATGATCAAGGCGGTCGAGCGCGGCGTCCGCATCGAAAGCATTCATCTCGTTGAGAAAAAGGGCGGCAAGTCCAGCCACTATCGCGCCTGAGGATCCGGCCGGCCCACATTTCGCCTTCACGGCGGAGTGATCGACTGGAATGGAAGAGCGCGCCACCTTCGGTGTTATGGTCCTGATGCCCTCATCGCACGAACGAAGTGGGGAAACGCAATGTCGACTTTAAAGCTTATTGGCGCAGTGGCCATTCTGTCGGCCGCGATCGCTACACCGGTGCGCGCCCAGCCGGTGATCTCCGAGCCAGGTTATTGCGCTTTTTTCTACCCTTATGCGAACTGCCAGAATAAGGGGCCAGGCAATCCCTATACCGACCCCAATTACCCGCGCGGGCCTGCCGGATATGACCGAACGTGGTCGACCGGCGAAACCGTCGGAGTTGCCGGGAAGCGTTCGCGAATACACCGTTCGGATTCCTCAGCGACGGGAATGCGGTAACGACGGCGGTTGAAGCTATCGCAAGCAGCGAAAAGGCTGCGTTTTGTCGGCCGCCCGCCGTTTCAGCCGGTGATTGACCGAAGTGAACTTGGTGTTGAGTCTCGTGCTTCGAAGCTCAGCCGGCCTCGCGCTGCCGCGCGCGATAGGTTCGGGTCTTGGTCCGGTTCCCGCACAGCGTGGACATGCACCACCGCCGCGTCGCCGGTTTCGACCGATCGAAAAATACCCGCCGGCACTCTTCGGCGGCACACATTTTCAGACGGTCCAAAGTCCCCTTGACCGAACCGTCATACATTTCGGCGACGACAACTGACAGCCCGGCCAGAGCATCGTCACGCCCGGCCCGCAGCGCCATGACGCCGTCGTTGCGCGCCTCCGCCACCAGCGGGAGCAGCCTCATCGCCTTGTTGAGGGACCGAACGGCGTCGCCGGCCCTGCGGCGTTCAGCCGAAGCAATTCCCAGATAGGTGCGAACGCTCGCTCGAAGCTGCAGCGCGGTATCGAACATCGCGGGGGTGATTTTGGCGCCTGACCACAACAACCCGCGTTGCGACATCCACACGCCGAGCTCGCGCGGGCCTTTCAGTTCATCGCCTTGCAGATGCTGCACGCCATGATGCGTGAAATGCCTGACGTCCAGCGAATTGGCGAAATCATAGAGATTTGCCAGCTCATCGGGAACCTTGAATTTTCTGGAGTCTTTGGACATCGGAACACCAGTAAAGCACATTTACTGGTTGACATCAAGCGACACCGATATAATTCTAATACTGGTGTTGAGAAGGCGACCGATGCGCCGCCGGATTGCAAACGTCACATCGATGACGGAGATGGAGAATGGATACCGCAGTCGAAGATCTGCACTATCTTGAACTCACGGAGCTTGCGGCATGCATCAAGGCGCGCAAAATTTCTCCGCTAGAGGTGGCGCGCGCGCAACTCGACCGCATCGCGGCTTTGGACGGCGAACTCGGCAGCTACGTCCATGTGATGGCCGATGCCGCGATGGCGCAAGCCGAAACCGCGCAAGCCGAAATCGCCGCAGGCCAGTATCGCGGGCCGCTGCACGGTGTTCCGATTGCGCTAAAAGACCTATTCTGGACGAAGGATTTTCCGACCGCCGCCGGTACCGCCGTCCATAGAAATTTTCGGCCAGATCAAGACGCAAGCGTGGTGCGCCGCCTAAAAGAAGCCGGCGCGGTAGTGCTGGGCAAGCTGCAGCTTACGGAAGGCGCCTATTCCGATCACCACCCATCCGTGACGCCGCCGAAGAATCCATGGAATGCCGATTATTGGCCGGGCATTTCGTCTAGTGGCCCGGCAGTCGCAACTGCGGCGGGGCTTTGCTACGGCTCGCTCGCTTCCGATACGGGCGGGTCGATCCGCTGGCCATGCGCCGCCAACGGCCTGACCGGGTTGAAGCCAAGTTGGGGACGCGTGAGCCGTCACGGCGTGTTTGAACTGGCAGCGACACTGGACCATGTCGGGACAATTGCCCGCAGCGCGGCGGATGCCGGCGCGATGCTTGGCATCGTCGCCGGACGCGACCCCAACGATCCAACGGCGGTATTCGATCCTGTGCCCGACTATCTGGCCGCGATTGAGCAAGACGTGTCAGGCCTACGGATTGGCCTCGACTCGAAGTGGAACAGCGACGGTGTGGACGTTGCAACACAGCGGGTGCTGGGAGAGGCGATCGAGGCATTGCGCGCCCTTGGCGCGAGTATCGTCGATGTGCAGTTTCCCGACGTGAAGCAGGCCGTCGCCGACTGGGTTCCGAACTGCGCAGTGGAGGCAGCGGTAGCGCACGAAGCGACATATCCTGCCCGCAAAGATGAATATGGTCCCGTCCTCGCCTCCGTCATCGAGACAGGTCGCGCGCTATCCGGTCTGGACTACCAGAAAATCTTGCTGCGACGACTGGAGTTGCGCGGCCGGATCGCATCCCTATTCGAGACAATCGATCTGCTGCTAATTCCCGTACACCCCTTCCCGCCGTTGACGCTCGCGATGATACGCACGCTCGGCGAGCAGCCGGACCTGATTGCCAGATTGCAGGAGTATACCTGCCCATTCGACATGACGGGTCATCCGACCATCACGCTGCCCGGTGGTTTTTCGGCAACCGGATTGCCGATCGCGTTCCAGCTTGTGGCCGCCAATCTGGACGAAGCCACGCTTGTGCGCGCTGGCGCAGCATTCCAAAGGGTCACATTTTGGCACCGCCGCCACCCCTCTCTCACGTCATGGAGGCAACATTGAGCGTCCAATCGACTTTGCCCAATCCCCGCATCTTTTATGGCTGGTTCGTCGTATCGGCCGCGTTCGCCGTGACCTTTGTCGGCTTCGGCTGCGCCTATACGTTCTCAGCCTTCGTCGAATCGCTGCAGCGGGATTTCGGGGCCTCGCGCGGCTCGGTGTCGCTGGTGTTCTCGCTCGCCGGCTTTCTCTATTTTGGCCTCGGGATCGTCAGCGGCCCGCTCGCCGATCGCTTCGGCTCCCGCCGCCTCGCCGTCACCGGCATGATCCTGACCGGGCTTGGCCTCGCCGCCGCAAGTTTTGCGCGCAGTCTGCCCGAGGTCTATGCGGCTTACGGATTGGGCGTCGGACTTGGCGTCGGCTGCGCCTACGTTCCGGCCATCGGCGCGGTGCAGCGATGGTTCGTGCGGCGCCGCGGCTTTGCCTCCGGGCTGGCCGTGAGCGGCATAGGCGTCGGCACGCTGGTGATGCCGCCGCTGGCCTCCTTCTTCATCGAGACCTTGGGATGGCGCGGCGCCTATCTCGCGCTTGGCGCTCTAGCAGCCGTGGTGGGCGGCGGACTGGCGCTGTTGATCGAGAACGATCCACGCGACCGCGGCCTCGGCCCCGACGGCGATCCGCTGCAATCCGGCGCGCAGCCGGCGCGGCAAGGCGCTTCCGTGACCGAAGCGATCCGGTCACGCCGCTTCATCAGCCTGTACGCCGCCTGCCTGATCTGCTCGTTCGGCGTATTCGTGCCGTTCGTTCATCTCGTGCCCTATGCCGGCGATCACGGCGTTGCGCCCTCGTCGGCCGTTCTGCTGCTCGGCGTGATCGGGGTCGGCTCTACCGCCGGACGCTTCTTCCTCGGCGGCCTTGCGGACCGGATGGGCCGCCAGCTTTCCCTGCTGTTGATGTTCATAGGCATGGCGCTCGCATTGGCGATTTGGGCGGTCTCGGCGAAGTTCTGGTCGCTGGCCGCCTTCGCGTTCGTCTTTGGGGTGTTCTACGGCGGATGGGTCGCGGTGCTTCCGGCCGTGGTGATGGACCTTTTCGGCGGCCGCAATGTCAGCGGCATCATCGGCATCCTCTACACCAGCGTGGCGTTCGGCACCCTGATCGGCCCGACCGCCGCCGGCTTCGCCTTCGACTTGAACCACAGTTACACCCTGCCAATCCTGGCCGGCGCCGGCGCCAACATCGTCGCCGCGGCAATCGTGGCGGCGACGTCGAAGGGGCCATCTGCGAACAAACAAGGCGGCTAAGATAGTTGCAGCATGCCTCGCATTGCCGCGGCCCGGCGCTGGTTAATCTTTCATTAACCCAGATTCCTAACGTCACCTCCATATCGGCGCAGTACCATTGTTGCGGGCCGGAGGCGCGAGAAACTACTTCCGGTAATCACGCTTGGCAGCGATCAAGACCAATGACGGTAAACGGGACCGCCTCCTTCATCCTCAAACATTCCATTCGCGGCGGTCCGATCCGCTGGCTGATCCTTGGCGGCGTATTCCTGATTGCGGCGATCACGATCGGCACCACGATCATAGCCGGCAATTTCCGCGAGCGCGCGCTGAACTCAAGCGAACGCGAGCTGGAAAATACCGTGCTGTTGCTGGCCCGTCATTTCGATCAACAGCTCGAAGACTTCGAGGTCATTCAAAAGGACCTCATCGCGTATATGCGATCGAGCGGGATCGCCTCGCGCGAGGATTACAAGCGTCGGATGTCCGGCCAGGATATCCATCTGATGCTCAAGGCCAAGCTCGGCGCATTGTCGTATGTCGGCGGCGTCAACATTTTCGATGCGGACGGAGTGCTGATCAACGCATCCGCAACATGGCCGGTGCCGGAAGTCCGCGTCGCGGATCGGTCCTATTTCAAGGTGTTCAAGTCGGACCCGCGATCGCCTGACATGTTGATCGAGCCGGTGTACAGCCGGATCACCGGCCACTGGACCACGGTGATCGCCCGCAGGATGACCGGACCGAACGGGGAATTCCTCGGCGCCGTCGGAAGAGGCATCGAGCCGGCCAACTTCGAAAAATTCTTCGCCAGCCTGGCGCTTGGAGAAGACGCGGCGATTTCAATGTACCATCGTGACGGCACGCTGCTGGCGCGTTATCCGCACGTCGATGCGATGATCGGGCAAAATTTCAAGGCCGGTCCGGTCCATCAGCAAGTCTTGTCGAAATCGGACCACGGGACGGTCCGCATCATCAGCCCGATCGACGGCCAGAACCGACTGGCCTCGGCCCGCATATTGCGCAATTTTCCCATTTCGGTCGTCGCGACCACGACCCTAGCGTCGGCGCTGGCCGACTGGCGGGAGCAAATCAGGTTTCTGATCGCGGTAGCCGCACTTTCGGTGCTCGCGATCAGCACGCTGCTGTTTCTTGTCGTCCGCAGGTTGTCGCAGCAGCATCAACTGGAAAAGCAGCGTCTCGACACCGCCATCAACAATATGACGCAAGGGCTGCTGATGTTCGACTCGTCGCGCCGGCTTGTCGTCGCCAATCAGCGCTATATCGAGATGTTCGGTGTATCCACCGAGGTGGTGAAGCCCGGCTGCACCATGCACCAGCTTCTGAATCACCGCAGGGAAATCGGATCTTTCAAAGGCGATGTGGATAAATATTGCGCCACGCTGTTTCGCAAAATGGCGCAAGGAAAGATCTTCCAAACGATTATGGAGACGGCGGATGGGGGCTCGATCCAGGTTTCGTACCGGCCGCTGCCACGCGGCGGATGGGTGACAACCCTTGAAGATATCACCGAGCGCCGGCGCGTCGAGGATCGTATCACGCACCTTGCGCATTACGACGCGCTGACTGACCTGCCGAACCGGGCACTGTTCCACGAGCAACTGGAACGGGAACTGGCGCGCATTGCTCCGGGCGAGCAATTGGCGGTGATGTACATCGACATCGACGAATTCAAAAGCGTCAACGATACGCTCGGCCACCTGATCGGCGATGAATTGCTGAAATCCGTGGCTGTGAGCCTCGGCCGTTGCGTCAGAGATACCGACTTTGTCGCACGACTGGGGGGTGACGAATTCGCCATCGTTCAGACTGGCGTCAGGACTGCAGACGAGGTCACTGGTCTGGTAACGCGCGTTCTCGATACGATCCGGGAGCCCTACGAGTGCCTTGGTCATCAGGTGACGACCGATGCCAGCATCGGCATCGCGCTGGCGCCGCAGCACGGTGCCGATCTCGATCAAATTCTGAAGAATGCGGATCTGGCGATGTATGCCGCCAAATCCGCCGGACGCCGGACCTATCGGTTCTTTGAACCAGAAATGGACGCGCGGGTAAGAGCACGCCGCATCCTGGAAATGGATCTGCGCCAGGCGATATCGGACGGCGCCTTCGAGGTTCACTACCAGCCCTGCATCAGTCTTCAAGATAACAGGATCACCGGCTGCGAAGCCCTGCTGCGCTGGCGGCATTCCGAACGCGGCATGATCTCGCCCGCCGAGTTCATTCCCGTTGCGGAAGAGACCGGCCTGATCAATCAGCTCGGCGAATGGGTGCTGACGACGGCCTGCGCGGAGGCCACGACCTGGCCGGACCACATCAAGCTCGCGGTCAACGTCTCGCCGGTCCAATTCAAGAGCGGCACGCTGGCGTTGAAGATCGTCGCAGCATTGGCGGCCTCCGGCCTGCCGGCGAGCCGGCTGGAACTGGAGATTACCGAGGCGGTGCTCATTCGCGATGACGAAGCAGCCCTCGCCATTCTGCATCAGCTTCGCGCCATCGGGGTAGGAATAGCACTGGACGATTTCGGCACCGGCTATTCCTCGTTGAGCTATCTGCAGCGCTTTCCCTTCGACAAGATCAAGATCGATCGCTGCTTCGTCAACGACATCGCAGAGCCGGACGGGTCATCCTGTATTGTGCAAGCAGTGGTCAACATCGCCGCGGCCCGTCAAATGACGACAACCGCGGAAGGCGTTGAAACGCAACAGCAGCGGGAACTGCTTCGCGCGCTCGGCTGCGCCGAAATGCAGGGCTACCTGTTCAGTCCGGCAAAGCCGGCCGCGGAGATCAGGCAGCTATTCCACCGCGAACAGTCAGCCGGCGCGGACCTCGGCCAGCGCCGAAAGCGACGGCAAATGCCGACCACCGGGTAAGGTCCAGAGCGTTTTCAAGCGAAAGCCTGCCCCGGACTTGATCCGGGGTGGAGACCGGTTCGCGTCAAGAAAACGCGTCAAATAACGCGTCAAATCAAGAATCCAGGACCCCGTTTCGACTTTATCGAAAGCGGGCCCTAGTTCGGAACCGCCGCCCTGGGAGATGAAGGCACACCCGCATTGACCGTGACGCCGCGCAGGAGGTTGTAGGCCGCGCCAAGCGCCTTGTCGTCCTTCTCCGCGGGCGGAACGTAGGACTGCGAGCCGGACTGCTCGGCACCCTCGGCGGAAAGATGGCCGCGCATCGACGCCTCGCCCTTCATATCGAAGCGTGCCTTCAGCTCGTCCGGCACATCCTGCAGCACTTCGATATCGGGGACGACGCCCTGCGCCTGGATCGAATGCCCGGACGGCGTAAAATAACGCGCGGTGGTGAGTGCCAACGCACCGTTGCCGGTGCCGAGCGGAATAATCGTTTGTACCGACCCCTTGCCGAACGAGCGGCTCCCGATCAGGGTCGCGCGCTTGTGATCGTGCAATGCACCGGCCACGATCTCCGAAGCCGATGCCGATCCGCCGTTGATCAACACGACCAGCGGCTTGCCCTTGATGAGATCGCCGGTTCGCGCCGCGAAGCGCTGGGTCTCCTCTGCGGTGCGGCCCCGCGTCGAGACAATCTCGCCCCGCGCCATGAACGTGCCCGACACGGAGACCGCCTGATCGAGCAGTCCGCCGGGATTATTGCGCAGGTCGACCACGTAGCCAGCCAACTTTTCCGGCGCGATCTGTTTCGAAATGTCGGCGATCGCTTTTTTCAATCCGTCGGTTGTCTGTTCGTTGAACGTGGTGATCTTGACATAGCCGATATCGCCACCGTCGGTGTGGTAGCTGACCGGGCGCAT
>DATHHQ010000117.1:0-10811 GCA_035490095.1 Bradyrhizobium sp. | reverse complement strand
TGCCACGCGGTGGCGGCGCGCACGCCGGAGAGGCGTCCGGCCGAATAGCTGGCGATGGCGGCGGGACGCCAGAACCACTCCTCGAGAAAATGATCGGTGAGATTCTTCAGGCCGGGCTGGATGCCCCAATTGTATTCGCCGGTGATAAAGACAAACCCGTCGGCGTCGCGAATTTGGCCGGCGAGTTTTTCCAACGCCGCCGGCGCCTCGCCCTTGCGATGTTCCTTGTACATCCGGTCCAGCATCGGCAGGCCGACCGCCTTGGCGTCGATCAGCTCAACCTCGTCGCCGCGATTGCGCAGGCCTTCGACGACGAACTGCGCCAGGCGGATGCCCATGCGGTCCGACCGGTACGAGCCGTACAACACGAGAATGCGATGGCTCATGGCATCAACGCTCCGTCATGCCCGGATTGATCCGGGTATCCGCCCTGTCTGACAACGGCATCTTACGAGGAAGTTGGACCACCCGGTCAAGTGTTCAACCCGCCGTTGGCGTGCCTCGGAGCGGCCACCAGCAGATCGAAGGCTCGCGCTAACCGGCCATCTTCCGGCCAGCTTCCTTCCTATGCGGCAAGGTCCAGTCCGGCCGAATGAAGTGACAGGTGTAGCCGTCGGGATATTTCTCCAGATAGTCCTGATGCTCGGGCTCGGCCTCCCAGAACGGTCCGACCGGCGCCACCTCGGTGACAACCTTGCCCGGCCAAAGGCCGGAAGCATCGACATCGGCGATGGTGTCTTCTGCGATCCGTTTCTGCTCGTCGTTCTCATAGAAGATGGCCGACCGGTAGCTCGCGCCCCTGTCGTTGCCCTGACGGTTCAGCGTGCTCGGATCGTGGATCTGGAAAAAGAATTCCAAGAGCTTGCGGTAGCTGATGATCTGCGGATCAAAGGTAATTTCGATGGCTTCCGCATGATTGCCGTGATTGCGATAGGTCGCGTTCGGCACCTCGCCGCCGGTGTAGCCCACCCGGGTTGAAATCACGCCGGGATACCGGCGCAGCAAGTCCTGCACACCCCAGAAGCAGCCCCCGGCAAGCACTGCGCGCTCCGTCAAAACTGTCATGTCGATCCTCCTTAAGCGCCTCGCAGGCGTCGTTCGCTGGGTCCCTATGTAAGGACGGTACAATGAAGCCGAAAGCCGAGCGATGCGCAAAATGTGCCCGTGCGAGACGCTCGACTGGAACAAAAACGCCAGTTCCGGGTTATGGTGAAAATTCGGGAGGGTCTCATGGATCGACTAACACGCTGCCCGAAATGCGGAAAGCGAATGGCCCCGGTTGTCACCATCTCCGGCCGCACCGACCTCCAATGCATCAGTTGTGACGACCCCGC
This sequence comes from Bradyrhizobium sp., assembly GCA_035490095.1. Taxonomy (GTDB): domain Bacteria; phylum Pseudomonadota; class Alphaproteobacteria; order Rhizobiales; family Xanthobacteraceae; genus Bradyrhizobium. The sequence goes on along the minus strand of DATHHQ010000117.1, from coordinate 9,477 downwards.
GGTGAAATGGGCCGAAAGTCCGCGGACAGCCCCTGAGAAGCCGGTCGTGCCAGCACACATTTGAGCTACTCCGCGCGCTTGGGGTCATGGCTACCGAACCCGAACATCGGGCCGCGCCTTGCGCGGGTCTGCATCAAAACTCTGGCGTCATTCCGGGATGCGCCACCCGAACTCGGGTTTACCCGAGTTCGGCAATATCATTGTCCAAGTTGGCAACAGCCGACTTGGATGCGCAGGCCCGGAATCCATACTCCCCGTCGTGGTTATGGATTCCGGGCTCGCGCTTTGCGCGCCCCGGAATGACGGACATCGGCGCGCCCCGCCCAACTGCACCCCCACCGCAACCGCCCCCGCGGCAGCGTAAACTTAGGATTAATACCGACAAACTAGGGTGAAGGCCCCTACCCCTCCACCATCGTGAATGGCTCAATCTCATGAAAATTGGCACCCTGCTGACGGTCGCAATCGTCTCGCTGTCCGCTGTCGGCGGCGGTCTTGCCGTCTATGTCGCCACCACGAAATACCAGACGATGGACAAGGTTTCCGTCGCGCAGCGCCGGCTGGAGATCGTCCGGGCCGTCGGCGAAATCCCGCGCTATATGAACCCCGAGCGCGGCTTCGCCACCAACATCATGTTCGGGCCTCCCGCCGTAGACCCGAAAATGCGGGCGGAACTCAACGACAAATACCGCAAGCAGACCGACGGCGCCCGCGAAAAGATGAATCAAATCAGGGCAACCCTGCTCGGCGGGCTCGAAGAAGGCGCCGCCGTGGCCAGCGGCATGGACGGCCTGAATGCGAAGTTCGCAAGCTTGCGCGAGGCCATGGACAAGGCCATCGACGGACCGGCCGAAGCCCGCCGCGACGCCGCCAAGAAGATCGTTGGTGATAATGCGGTCTTCAACAAGGACGTCACCGCCCTGCTCGACGAGCAGGTCCGCAAGATGGCCGTGCTCGACGGCGACGCCTATCGGCAGGCGAGTTACGCCAACATCGCATGGACGTTGCGCGACGTCGGCGGTTACAACGCCAGCCTGCACAAGAACCTCGTCGGCGCCAAGCGCCCGGCCACCGATGCCGAAAAGATGGATTTGAGCCGCTCCCAGGGCCGCAACGACCAGATCCTGATGTCGCTTCAGGAATTGAAGGGAAATCCCGCAACGCCGGCCAATGTGGCGGCGGCGCTCGGCAAGATGAACGACGCCTATGTCGAGCGTTTCGGCCAAGAGCAGAAACTGGTGAAGGAAGGCGCCATCAGCGGCAAATATGAGCACGATGTCGACACCTACTACGCGGAGTCGCAACGCGGTCTCGCGGCGGTTGTCGAGGTGCGCGACGCCTTCTACGACAACGCCGAACAGGTGCTCAGCTCAGCCTATTCCGCCGCGCGCGTCAGCTTTGTCATCGCGCTCGGCGGCCTCCTCGCGGTCGTGATCGCGAGCGTCGGCCTGGTGACGATGGTCCGTCGCCGTGTCTGCAAGCCGATCGTCGACCTGACTGCCACGATGTCGCGTCTCGCCGGCGGCGATGTCTCCGACGAAATTTCAGGCAGCGACCGCGACGACGAGATCGGCGCGATGGCGGCGGCCGTCCGGGTCTTCAAGGACAACATGATCAAGGCGGATCGCCTGGCCGCGGAGAAGGAAGCGGAGAACGACATCAAGATGCGGCGCGCCCGCGTGCTCGACGAACTCGCCCGCGCGTTCGAGACCAAGGTCGGCGAACTGGTTGGCGGACTGTCGTCGGCATCGGCCGTGATGGAAGAAACCGCCCAGTCGATGTCTACGACCGCGGCGGCCACCAACCGCCAGGCCGGTGTCGTCGCTGCGGCCTCTGAGCAGACCTCGGCCAACGTGCAGACGGTCGCCAGCGCCACGGAGGAGTTGACAACCTCGGTCGCGGAGATCGGCCGCCAGGTCGCGCAATCCACCGAGATCGCCGCCCGCGCGGTCGAAAGCGCTCGCCGCAGCGGCGATACCGCGCGTTCGCTGGCCGACGGCGCGCAGAAAATCGGCGACGTCGTGACCCTGATCCAGACCATCGCCGCGCAGACCAACCTGCTCGCCCTCAACGCGACCATCGAGGCCGCGCGCGCCGGGGAAGCCGGACGCGGCTTTGCGGTCGTCGCATCCGAAGTCAAATCGCTGGCCGGCCAGACCGCGAAGGCCACCACCGAAATATCCGAACAGATCGCGGCGATTCAGACCGCGAGCGACGAGACGGTGACGGCGATCCGCAACGTGGTCGACGTGATCGCCGAGATCGATCAGATCGGCGTTGCGATCGCGTCCGCGATCCAGCAACAGGGGTCCGCGACCAAAGAAATTTCCCGCAACGTCCAGGAAGCCGCGCGCGGCACCCAGGAGGTCACCACCAACATCTCCGGCGTCCAGAAGGCGGCCGACGACACCGGCTCAGCCGCCACGCAGGTGCTGGGGGCGGCGGAACAACTGTCTTCGCAATCGAGAGAGCTTGCCGGGCAGGTCAACCGCTTCCTCTCCGAGGTCAGGGCCGCGTAAATCGGGCGCGGCCCCTCAGCCCAGGATCGCCCAACCGTGAGGCGGAAGCGTCATCTGCGTCTGCGAAGCTCCGGCGTGATGGCAGGCGGCATTCCCGGCCACGATGTCACCAGCGCGGGGAATCGACCGCGTCAGCGGCGCGTCAGTCAGATTGAGCGCGACCAGCAGGCGATACTCTCCGTGGAATGCTTCGTAGATGAAGTGCGTATTGGCTAGCTCCACCGCGCGGGTGCGCGCGTGGTGCAGCCAGGGGTGGCGGCGCCGCATTCCGATCAGATCCTGGTGCAGCCGGTAGGTCGGCCAGCCGAACGGCGCGAGATCCGCAGGCGCTGCCGGAAACGCCGGACGTATCGCATCGTCGCCTCCGGGACGATGCTCCTTGATGCCGCGGAACGCCTGCTCGTCACCGGCATAGATCGAAGGTGTGCCGCCGCACGTCATCAGAACGACCAAAGCGTGGGGAAGATGCCTGTCGTCGATCAGCGCGCTTGCGATCCGCGTGACGTCGTGATTGCCGATGAAGGTGAGCGGCACAAAACTATCGAGCCAGGAATTGTGCCGGTCCAGCGCCCAGGCCAGTTCGAAAAAATTTCGGTCGTTCAGCGCGCTCCAGATCGCTTTCCACAGCTCATATTGCGTCACCGCATCGACACCGGTGTCGCGAACAAAGCCGGCATAGTCGCCGTGGATGACCTCGCCAAAAACATACGCGTCAGGATGTTCGGTTCGAACCTGCGGCAGCACCTGCGCCCAAAATCGTCTTGGAACCGCATAGGCGGCGTCGAGCCGCCAGCCGTCGGCGCCCCGTTCCAGCCAGTGGTTCATGACGCGGGCAACGTAGTGCGCAACGGCAGGTTCGTCATGATTGAGAGCCACCAGCTGACGATGGCCTTCGAAGGTCTCATATTCCGGCTCCTGCCCCGGAGCGCGATCCGCCGGCCACGACAGGCGGAACCAGGCCGCGTCAGGGGCATCCGGTCCAGCCGCCACCGCGCGGCGGAACAGCGGAAACTCACGGCCGACATGGTTGAAGACACCGTCGAGAACGACCCGCAAGCCACGGCCGTGCGCGGCTTCGATCAGCGCGTCAAAATCAGCGTCGTCGCCGAGGCGCGGATCGATCTGGAAGTAGTCGGTGGTGTCATAACCATGCGTCGAGGAAGCGAAAATCGGCCCAAGCAGAAGCCCGGACGCGCCAAGCTCAACGGCATAGTCCAGCCATGATTTGATGTGGCCAAGCCGATGGACGACGCCTGCCCGATCGCGAGCGTCGGCTTCGGCGCCGGTAAACCCGAGCGGATAGATCTGCCAAAACACCACGTGTTTGACCCAAGTTGACACTTCTTCTCCTTCGGCTTCTCCTTCGGCGTGATGGGTGACAACGCCCTGACCCGTCAGAAGCACAGATTGGTCACGGTGTTTCCGCGCTTGTCCTTGATCACGTAGGGACAGCGCGCGCGCTCAAGCGCTTTCTTGGCGTCCTGATTGCCGAGCGCCGCGGATTTTTCGTAATAGGCTTTCGCGGCGTCCGAATCCTTCGGGCCGCCGCGCCCGCTTTGGGCGAATGCGCCCATCCGCTCCAGCGCGCCGGGGTGATTTTGCGCGGCCGCCTTTTCAAACAGCGTCCGCGCGGCGGCATCGTCCGCCGGGCCACCGGTACCGTCTTCCATCATCAATCCCAGCTGATACTGGGCTTCGGCATTGGTCTCCGCCGCTTTCGCCAACAGCTGTCTTGCTCTCGCGGGATCCGCCGGCGCGCCGCCGCCACCGGAAAGCGCGGCAAGATTGGTGACCCCGCGGGGATTGCCGGCTTCCGCAGCGCGCTCGAACAGCTTGCGCGCTTGGGCCTCATCCCGGGCCACGCCGGAGCCGGTGCCGTAGAGCACGCCGAGTTCAACCATCGCCGAGGTAGAGCCCTTGTCGGCCGCCTTGCGCCAGGCGCCGATCGCTTCCGGCAATTGCCGGTTGGCGGCGTAGGCGCGGCCGAGCTGATACAGCGCCCGTCGCGACGAGCCCGCGGCTATCCTGCAATATTTGATCGCGGTCGCGACATCGGACGCAGCGACGTCGGGCGTGCCTTTGACATCCGCCGGCTTGTCCGGATCGGCGGGGTCGGCGGCGAGCCGATCGCACAGCACGAGATCGGCCGATTGCGCGCGGGCCAGGGTTGGCGCTGCCGCGATCGCGATCACAGCGACGGCGATGCAGCCGATCGCAGCGAATGAAAGCGCGTGAAATCGTTTCATCAGGACGCACATGTTGATGGATGAAGGTTAGCTTCGAAGTGCCGGCAAATTCAAGGCTTCACCCCGCAATTGAGCAGCGCCGGAGCCGCTTCACGCAGGGTCAAACCCACGCGCCCTTATTACGCCGCCCGTCCGAACAATGCGCGTGACGCGATCAGCGGTGCTGTAAAGGCGTCGGATTTCGGCAGCTTGCGCAATGCTGCGTCAAATCGTTCCGCTGTCTTCGCCGCGCCAGCCACCGTCGGATGCAACTCGTCGCGCCACTGGTTTTTACCAATCGCGCCGCGCAAGTCGACGTACCGGTAATTGGAATATGTCATGGCGAATGCCGCCAAAGCGTTGTTAAAGGCATCGATCATGATCCGCACAATCGCCTGGCACAGGGCAGCTTGAAAGGTGGGATCGAGTCCAACGAACAACATGCCGTTTCCTATCCATGGCCCGCTACTGCGAGGGATAGCATGGTCGTACCCATGCCCGATCATAATTACGTTCGGGGCCCGCACGTGCACGCGCTGGATCAATGACTCATAGTTCTGCACGATCAGCTTCAGATTGTCGTAAAATTCCGGCTTGATGTAATACGCAGCATCGGACGGTTTGGTATGCCCCACATCGAAGAGATTCAGAAACCGCGCGATCCCTCCTTCACCGCCCAGCACATCGTTGCCACCGCCTGAGAACAAAAAAGTGTCGGCCTGCTCCGAGATGAGCGGAGGCCAGAACTGACCTGTCTGGATCATCTCGGCCAGAGTATCGCCCCAGTGCGCCATGTTATCGATCGGGTAGCCATCGGTTTGCTGCAGCACATCGATTAGCGTCGGCGGCATGATCACCTGCGGCAGCCGAAACCATGAATCGCCCTCCGCGACGATCGGCGTCTTGCGCTGGAACCCCTTGGGCGGGGTGGCCGCGCGAATTTGCTGATCGCGGCCGATGGACGCGTCGTGTACCAGCGCATCCGCAAGCTTGCCAGATTTTTCAACGCCCTGAAGATCGACGGCCGCGCTGTTGATCCCGATCGCGAAGTCAAACGGCTGTCGGGGATTGGGCTGCGCAACGAAGTAATTGGAAAATTCCTTGTCGCTAATGGTGCCGCTCTGAACTTTTTCAACAACGGCATGGAACGGAGTTTTTCCGGCAGCGGATTTCGACTTCTTCGCCATGTCGCCCTCCTTCGCGAATTTGCCACCGCTATCGTTTCACAACCCTGCGTTTAGTTCAATTGAACATCCTTCGTGGGCTTCGATGCCGGGCGCTACTTCTCCAGCCCGGACTCTCGCAGCACGGGTGCGGCCTCGGGCGACGCGAGATATTTCAGGAGTTCGCAGGCTTGAAGCACCCGCTTTGAGGCCGCCAGACGCCCGGCGGAAAACACGGCAGGACTTTGCATCTCGAGCGGGATCGGGCCGATGACTTCAACACCGGGGACCTGCTTCAACTCGCTGATCTGCTGCACCGCGAGGTCAGCCTCGCCGGCGACGAGCCGTTCGGCGGTAAAGCCGGACGGAACGATCCGGGCCCTGGCGTTGATTTCGGATGCAATCCCCATGCGCTCGATCAGTTGCGCGAAGAAAATGCCGCTGGCGCCGATCCGCGAATAGGCCACTCGCGCGCCCAGCAGCGTCGCGCGCAGCGCGGTCTCGGTTGCGATGTCGGGATGATCAACGCCGGCCTTCACCGCGATACCGACATAGGAGCGGGCCAGATCGACGCGGCTGTCCGCGACCACTATTCCCTCCGCCGCGAGATCGTCGAGCCCCTCGCGGGTCAGAATGACAACGTCAGCGCCCTCGCCGCCGCGCAGACGATCCAACAGCGCCAGCGTCGGCGCGAAATCGGCATCGATGCGCGTTCGCAGCTCTGCTTCATATCGGTCGGCGAGATGGCGAACCGCCCCCATCAAGGCCAGCGTCGAGAGTAAGCGAACAACGTTTTCCATTTGCAGCCTTTTTTTCGGATGCAAATCTAGCGCGGTTCGCGCCGGCGGGAAACGAGGTTTAGAGCAACCGACGAATTTCGTGCTGGCGCCGCACTTTGGAGCGGCATCCACCGGCGACTAAACGCAATAATCCGCCAAAGTCGCTCAGGCTTTGGCGGATCAGATTGCGGCCCGGACGTTTCCAAGGCCACGCGGTGTATCGAACGCTTAAGCGGCTGCCGACTTGGCGACGGTCGGAACCGACGCGATCGTCTTCAGGATCTGGGAAGCGATCTGGTAGGGGTCGCCTTGCGAGTTCGGACGGCGATCTTCGAGATAGCCCTTGTAGCCGTTATTGGCGAAGCTGTGGGGTACGCGGATCGAGGCGCCGCGGTCCGCGATACCGTAGCTGAACTCGGTGATCGCAGCGGTCTCGTGCTTGCCGGTCAGCCGCAGATGGTTGTCCGGGCCGTAGACCGCGATGTGATCTTCGCGGTTGGTTTCGAACGCCTTCATCAGCTTCTCGAAATACTCCTTGCCGCCGACTTCACGCATATAGGTGGTGGAGAAGTTGGCGTGCATGCCAGAGCCGTTCCAGTCGGTGTCGCCGAGCGGCTTGCAGTGGTACTCGATGTCGATGCCGTAGCTTTCGGTCAGCCGCTGCATCAAATAGCGGGCCATCCACATTTCGTCAGCAGCCTTCTTGGAGCCCTTGCCGAAGATCTGGAATTCCCACTGTCCCTTCGCGACTTCGGCGTTGATGCCTTCGTGGTTGATGCCGGCCGCGAGGCACAGATCGAGATGCTTCTCGACGATCTCGCGAGCGACAGCACCGACGTTCGAGTAACCGACGCCGGTATAGTACGGACCCTGTGGCGCGGGATAGCCGGTGGAGGGAAAGCCGAGCGGACGGCCGTCCTTGTAAAAGAAATATTCCTGCTCAAACCCGAACCATGCGCCTGCGTCGTCGAGAATGGTCGCACGCTTGTTAGAAGGATGTGCAGTCTTGCCGTCGGGCATCATCACTTCGCACATCACCAGCACGCCATTGGTGCGCGTAGCATCCAGATAAATCGCGACCGGCTTGAGAACGCAGTCTGAACTTTTTCCCTCCGCCTGCATGGTCGAGCTACCGTCGAAGCCCCACAGCGGAAGCTGTTCCAACGTCGGGAATGAATCGAATTCCTTGATCTGCGTTTTGCCGCGCAGATTCGGTATCGGCGTATATCCGTCGAGCCAGATATACTCGAGCTTAAACTTTGTCATTGAGCTCTCTCATGAGTTGATGATGCGAAAGGTGGGAAACCAAAACGCTTTTTTGGTCACCACAAGCGTACCCGGCCACCATCGGCCACTCCTTTCCAAGCAATTAAAGTGCCAATCGCTGCACTGCGGGAACGCCGGCCAGGGAGGAGAAGCGCCACCACCTCCCCGGTTGCCGGTCGAATTTGAGGTGCGGCAAAGGCGCGCGGGGAACGCTTTGGACGAGGCACCGGAGCGCCAAGCTAAGCCTTATTTCACAGCAGTCGGCCGCCGTTCTATCGCTCAGACCAAACACGCGCCACTTGCGAGCAATATTCGTCTGAAAATCAAGGTCAATCCGCGACCTCGGCGACGGCCCAAGCGTTAGCCAGTCTGTGGGTGCCTCCCAAGAAGCAACGCCGGAGATGCCTACAATTTATACAGGAAACGATTTTGTTTTGAGCATGTTGCACTGGCGGAGTGCACGAACGATATCGGTGTCAGTAACCAGTCGAGAACGAGTCGGGCGCAGCATGAGGCAAGGCGCATCGACACAAGGAGAACGATGATGAATACGAGTTTGAATCACGGGTCCGCCAAGATCTACCAATTCCCGGTTGGCGGCCGCTCGGGCGTTAGCGGACGTCACCAAGACGAAGCCAAGACCGCCGCCGATCTTGCCTCCTCGCGCGTGAGCGAAGTTGCTGTTGGCGGCGCCTGGTACCATGAGGCGGCAATCCAGGAGTCGAACGCGGTGCGTGAGAGCTGATGCCGTCAGCACGCGCGTTGCCGATGGGTTGCCGGTGTTCGGCACCATTTCGAAAGTGGTAAAAGGGTCGGAACGGAAACGTTTCGGCCCTTTTTTCAGATCAGTTCGCATGCCGTCGTCGGCCGCTTGGCGTGCTTGAGCGTGGTGCCTGCCTTCGCGATCTTCAACGTGACACCCCCGCCCGAATAGCGCGAACCGGACAGCGCCGGACGCTTGCCGAGTGTGACCGCCTTTCCATCGATCTGCAGATGCGCGCGCCTATCATATTGGAAAAAACCGACAATGAACTGGGAGCCGTCGGCGCAGCGATAGCTCTGGAACGAGGTTTGCTGGGCGACGGCGGGCGGCGCGCCGGCTGCAATTCCCGCAGCAAATAATGCCGCACCGAAATTCATGGGCTTGCGCCGATTCATGTTCGCCTCCTGGTGAGACCAGTATAGACCAAAACGAAACCCCTCCCCGTCATTTGTCCGCCGCAGAGGATGGTTTAAGCTAAAGCCCATGTCAGATTCAAATCCGTCAGATTCTCCCGCCCGTCACCTCAATCTGGCCGGCGCCAGCAATTTCCGCGACCTCGGCGGCTATCCCGCCAGAGATGGCCGTGCTGTCCGCTGGCGGCAGATCTTCCGCTCCAACCATCTCGGCCATCTCACCGAGGCCGATATCGAAGTGCTGCGCGGCCTGGGTCTGAAGAGCGCGTTCGACTTTCGCGGCACCGAGGAGCGCGTTGCGGCGATGTGTGGCGTTGAGGAGATCGCCGTGCATTCGCTGCCGATCGAG